>NZ_BAIS01000187.1 GCF_000613345.1 Prevotella disiens JCM 6334 = ATCC 29426
GTTAGAGAACTACCTCAGTGAGCATTTCCCCGAAATGCTGGGTGATAAACCATTCATAACGTCAAGAGCCGATGAAGCCCTTACTGCCTACTGCGATGCTGCGGCACAAGGCTTCTCGCATCCCGAAGCAGAGACCATGGCAAGTGAAGTCTTGTATCGAGGACTTCATTTTTCCAAGTATGACACACTTGTATCTGTCTTAGAGAATGAGTTCGAGAAAGAACTTCCTTCTCCACTCCCCGAAAGACTAACACCAATGCTTCTGAAGAATAAGGCTGTGCAAAGCGTTTTCGACAAGTATGAACTGACAGACGACTTTGGCGCAAATCCAGAGTATGAGAAACTCTACACCGAACTGACAGGGACAATCGTTCTGATCATCGAGGTCAATGGTCTGCCAACGATAGGCGGTGAGAACATGACTTGATGTAGCACTATTCGGAGTTTTTGTAGTTTCAAGAGCCAAGATAAACGCTCCACTCCACACGCCAAGAGTTTTACAAACACTTGTCTTT
>NZ_BAIS01000186.1 GCF_000613345.1 Prevotella disiens JCM 6334 = ATCC 29426
TTGTCCATATTTGTTAAAATAATAATAAATAAAATTATTATCATCTTCATGTTCCTTTGTTTTCCAAAAGCAATAAGAACCCTCGCAAATAATTTCAGCACCATTTTTTTTATGAGGTTTACATGATATTATCCAAAATAAGAGAACAATAAAACCTAGAAAATAAAAATAATGTATTTTGCAGTCCATTAACTTCTTGCCAGTGGACTGCACTTTATATTTAAAATTGTATTTCATTACCACCATTTAAATAAATAGGAACACTATTTACACCATTTGCTTTTAAAAGTTCGGATGCTTTTCCTATATACTTATTAAATATGCGATTATTTTCTTTGTATAATTTTTGCAATTCTTCTTGAAGGTATCCAGCCGTTCCTTCCCTAAATGTATCTGTTGTCTTCTTGAACTCTGGTGCTTGCATTTGTCTCATTATAACTTGAATTTCTTCTTCACGAGACTTTCCACGTATTTGTGTGTGGAAACTTTCGTGAGATAGCGTACTACTCATATTATATATTTGTGATAATTCTTTATTAACCT
>NZ_BAIS01000185.1 GCF_000613345.1 Prevotella disiens JCM 6334 = ATCC 29426
TTAAACTTAAATGAACTTGGTTATCTTCAATTCTACTTAATATATTTTTTCTTTCGTGAGTAACAATTGTGATAAAATAATACCCAGCTGTATCATAATTATACCCATGCCACCTTATGTATTTTCTGTGGAAAAATTCCATTGTTTTTACTTTGTAGGGGCGTGATTTATCACGTTCCTAATATTTATATTTGTTTTTGCTTATTCAAATATTTTGAGGAACGTGATAAATCACGCCCCTACAAGTTAGCACTTAAAGTAATCTATAGGGTCGTAAGTTGAGTCTAATTGAATTTTCTTCAATGTCCCCATTATGTTATAAAATAATACCCAGCTGTATCATAATTATATCCATGCCACCTTATGTATTTTCTGTGGAAAAATTCCATCGTTTTTACTTTGTAGGGGCGTGATTTATCACGTTCCTAACATTTATATTTGTTTTTGCTTATTCAAACGTTTTGAGGAACGTGATAAATCACGCCCCTACAAGTTAGCGCTTAAAGTAATCTATAGGGTCGTAAGTTGAGTCTAATTGAATTTTCTTCAATGT
>NZ_BAIS01000184.1 GCF_000613345.1 Prevotella disiens JCM 6334 = ATCC 29426
CTCCATTATGTTATCATTATTTGTGATACATTCATTATTCAATTTATCCTTGTTCCATCGTTCAGGATTTTTGAATATATAGTTACGAATGAAATTAAATTCTCTTTCGTCCCTTATAACCCTATCAAAGTAGTTCCTTTGCCAAAGTTTTATTTTTTTATTATCATTTTGCTTATGGTAGTGAAAAGAACTTAGTGCTTTCACTGTTCTTACTATTTCTGTAATGTTTTCTTCACCATAATTTTTGATGATAAAATGAACATGATTTGGCATCAAAACAAAATCTTCTATTTGAACATCGGTAAACCTTTCTTCAATTTGTTCCATGCATTTTTGTACAATTTTTCCTATTAAACTTAAATGAACTTGGTCATCTTCAATTCTACTTAATATGTTTTTTCTTTCGTGAGTAACAATTGTGATAAAATAATACCCAGCTGTATCATAATTATACCCATGCCACCTTATGTATTTTCTGTGGAAAAATTCCATCGTTTTTACTTTGTAGGGGCGTGATTTATCACGTTCCTAACATTTATATTTGTTTTTTCTTATTCAAACGTTTTGAGG
>NZ_BAIS01000183.1 GCF_000613345.1 Prevotella disiens JCM 6334 = ATCC 29426
TTTTTGAAGGCTAAATTGACAACCCTTGTGAAGCCCTTTTGAAGCCTATTAGCGGAGAGAGAGGAAAATGACCATTTCGCTGCAACTCCTTGTATCATAGTCTTTTATTTTTTTATCCTTTTTAATTGTAGCCATATTGTAGCCACAACAGAGTATTTTGAGAGTACTCGCAGATACTGCTACCCGAAATGCGCACTTGCATTTCTTGGGTTCAAAAGTACAAAAAAGTAGAACATCCTCCAAATTATTGTGGGAAAATGTTTTAGAAATCTTTTGGCTACAATTTTCAGTGCATGGTGCAAGTCTATATATATAGATAGACCTTGCACCATGCACTGACAGTCCCAAAGATGTGATTGATTGATATGGCAGGCTAAAGATTTTCGCCTACGTATTGGGCAACAAATAACGCATAATGTTAAAAATGCAAAATGGCAATATAATGCCAATATTGGCAATTTAATATTCTTTCTAAAGCCCTATTTGTTAAGAACTTTGCAGCATTATTTCTAACAAAAAGACGGATACATATGAAGACAAAGAAACAAAACTCTGGAAGTAACGCAAAATTCTACGTTGTACTTCCGACG
>NZ_BAIS01000182.1 GCF_000613345.1 Prevotella disiens JCM 6334 = ATCC 29426
AGGGTTATAAAATTGTTATCTTTGCCTTTGAATAAATGAGAAAGGCTATTTATGTCTGACTAGTCAGACTAGTCCGACTAGTTCGACTAGTTCGACTAGTCCGACAAGTCCCAAAGAAATTAAAAACCCCAAACTATAA
Organism: Prevotella disiens JCM 6334 = ATCC 29426; assembly: GCF_000613345.1. GTDB lineage: Bacteria > Bacteroidota > Bacteroidia > Bacteroidales > Bacteroidaceae > Prevotella > Prevotella disiens. Next base: position 140 of record NZ_BAIS01000182.1, read on the forward strand.
ACAATGAAAAGAATCCTTTTAACATCAGCAGTCCTACTTTTATCGCTGCTAACCATCAGTGCTAAGCCTAAAAAAGCACAAGGAACAAAGGCAATCGACAAAATAAAGTACGAAATTACTTATCGCACACAGAGCGTTAAAGACACAACGGCACGCGATGAGAATGGAAAATATGTCTACGGACAAGACGATATGCGCCTTGAGGTGGGCGAAATGGTGAGCTATTTTTATAGTGCAACCAACCATGCTTATGATGACGAAATTCTAAAATCGATTGAAGTAGGCGATGTTGCTAAGTCGAATTTATCGAGTGGGAATATTACAATGGATTTTTTCCGTAACTATCCTAAGGGGAAGACTACTTATATTGACGAAGTGCTAAGCGAAAAATTTCGCATTGAAGAGCCAATGGAGCAGCCAAAATGGGAAATAGTTGCCGATAGCACAAAGAAAATTC
>NZ_BAIS01000181.1 GCF_000613345.1 Prevotella disiens JCM 6334 = ATCC 29426
CTATATTTTAATTAGCCTTAATCTAAAAGGTGGAATAATTAAAAGTCTATAGTATAACTTAATATAAATGGATTTTGTGTTTCAAATTGTTCTGCTTTTATGATAAATGGTTCTTTATCTCGAGAAACATAGATGCGCGCTGATAAAGCAGTCCAATCACCTGAAGGACAAATTAATTTTACGGTTGTTCCTTTCTTAAATGGTCCATAAGTTGCTTCCCAGTTTTGATGTGGTTCCCTTGAAATAGATTTTAGTCCGTTTTCTGTAGTAAACATAATTACTTTTCTTCCATGATTGCCTCTAAACAAATGAAGAGATGTTAAATCCTTAACCTCATATTTTACATAATATGAATGAAAAACTTGTTGTTGAACATCGGGAGTTTGATCTGAAGAGCAGGCACCTAATATAATTGTAAGTAGCAAAAAGACAATATTTTTTTTCATAATTACTTTTTATTTAATTTATGCAAAGGTAATTTTTTTATTCGAGATAATACAAACTTTTTAAATCTTTTCCTATCCAATTTTTGTTTTTGCTATTGGAAAATAGAAAAATTCCTCTGAAATAATGGTTGATATGCTTTTATTTTCAAAACCT
>NZ_BAIS01000180.1 GCF_000613345.1 Prevotella disiens JCM 6334 = ATCC 29426
TCTTGACCCCAATTCTTCGCCTACACAATTAACCTTTCAGCCCTTAGAAACAGAATAGTTGTAAAAACGAGAATATAAATGCCTATGAAAGCGATATTAACGTTGTTATTCGTATGTATGTGCTGCAAAATATCAGCACAGAAGATGCTTGATAATGCTAATTTTGAGTACCAATACAAATATATCTATCAGAATGATACAGTAAAAGGAACTACAAAAGACGACAGATTAGTATTGTTGATAGGCTCGAAAGTTTCAAAGTGCTGTAGCTTCTATAGCCTTCAGATAGACAGTTTAATGTCTAAACCTGATTGGTATGAAATCTATAGAAAGCAGTTAAATCAAGCATTTACAAGTAATATTGACCCACCTCATAGACGTATGAAGGCATACGTCTACAAGAATTATCCAGAAGGCAAAATGACCGTTACAGATGGACTATCGCTACAGGATTATATTTATGTTGATTCTCTGAATAATATCAACTGGACGATGGTAGACTCCACAAAAACAATTTTGAATTACACAGTTCAGATGGCAACATGCGATTATAGAGGACACCACTGGACAGCATGGTTTGCTCCTGACGTGCCTGTCAGCGATGGTCCATGGAAATTACATGGCTTGCCAGGACTAATT
>NZ_BAIS01000179.1 GCF_000613345.1 Prevotella disiens JCM 6334 = ATCC 29426
ATGAGCAAACGAAGAAACGGAGGTAGCCCCATCTATGTCTACAAAATTAGGAAAATCTTGCCCTGCCCGCTCCTTAAAACTTGTAGTAGCCAAATGTAGTAGAATGTGTAGTATTGTCTTATACCACAAAGTAGCACTGATTATCAATCACTTATCAAAAAATAGTATGTAGTAAGAAGAAAGATGAAAAAGTTTGGAGAGGAAAAACTTCAGAAAAGAGTTTTTCTTTCAACTACCATTCAAATATCATTCAAACACACTATTGTCATTCAAATAAAAATTATACAATCAGTTTAATTAAAACATATCACAATGAAAGAAGAAGATTTATCACTTATCAAGCGATATCCCATCGTGGAGTATCTCGAAAGGAAAGGCATCAAGCCTGTACGTAGGACTGCTGCCTATGCCCTGTATTATTCACCGCTCAGGGAGGAAACGCATCCGAGCTTCAAGGTGGACACAGAGAAGAACCTTTGGATAGATTATGCCGAAGGCAGGGGCGGAAGCATAATCGACCTCTGTATGCGCTTGGAGAGCTGCACGCTATCGGAAGCCATCCGCTGTTTGGAACAAAACGCTTCCGATAATATAACATATAGTTCTCGTAAAGACTTCGTGCCAAATAATTCCCAGCCTGTGATGGCTG
>NZ_BAIS01000178.1 GCF_000613345.1 Prevotella disiens JCM 6334 = ATCC 29426
TCGCAAGATGAGCCTTGATTTACGCATGATTGATGAAAATGGGTACTCAGACCATATCGACAACAAGGCAAGCCATTGTGCCAAGATGCTCAATGACTATTACCAAAAGTTCGATGCACAGAAAGGGACGCAGTTTGTTTTCTCTGACTTGGGTACTTACAAGCCTAGCGAATGGAACGTATATTCAGAAATCAAAAGAAAACTGGTGGATGACTATCATATCCCGTCCTACGAGATACGCTTCATTCAGGAGTGCAAGAACGAGAAAGCCAAGAAAGCAATGGTGGATGCCATGAACCGTGGAGACATTCGCATTATCTTCGGTTCTACCTCTATGTTGGGTACTGGTGTGAATGCTCAACAACGTGCCGTGGCCATCCATCATTTGGACACGCCTTGGCGACCATCGGACTTGGAACAGCGCAACGGACGAGCGGTGCGCAAGGGAAACCTTATCGCCAAGGAATTTGCGAACAACAAAGTCGATGTGATTATCTATGCCGTGGAACGTTCCTTGGATAGCTACAAGTTTAACCTGCTGCACAACAAGCAGCTTTTCATCAACCAACTAAAGACAAACACGCTTGGTAGTCGTACCATTGATGAGGGTTCGATGGACGAGGACAGCGGTATGAACTTCTCGGAATATGTAGCC
>NZ_BAIS01000177.1 GCF_000613345.1 Prevotella disiens JCM 6334 = ATCC 29426
TACAAAAAAAAGCCGTTCCACAAGATGTTTTTGCAGCGAAAGGTATAACAATAGAAGTGCCAGAGGAAATGAAAGCAGAATTCCAAAAAGCATTCTCAAAGCCAATACCAAGCAATTCGATAGAGAGGTAAAAGCCTCCCCCACCAACCCCTCCGTTGGAAGAGGGAGTACGAAACTGCTATTTACGTCGGACTGGTCTGACTAGTACGACTAGTCCGACTAGTTCGACTAGTTCGACTAGTCCGACTAGTCCCAAAGAAATTAAAAAACCCAAACTATAAACAATGAAAAGAATCCTTTTAACATCAGCAGTCCTACTTTTATCGCTGCTAACCATCAGTGCTAAGCCTAAAAAAGCACAAGAAACAAAAGCAATCGACAAAATAAAGTACGAAATTACTTATCGCACACAGAGCGTTAAAGACACAACGGCACGCGATGAGAATGGAAAATATGTCTACGGACAAGACGATATGCGCCTTGAGGTGGGCGAAATGGTGAGCTATTTTTATAGTGCAACCAAGCGTGCTTATGATGACGAACTTCTAAAATCGGTTAAAATAGGCGATGTTGCTAAGTCGAATGTATCGCGTGGGAATATTACTATGAATTTTTTCCGTAACTATCCTAAGGGGAAGACTACTTATATTGACGAAGTGATAATCGAAGAATTTCGCATTGAAGAGCCAATGGAGCAGCCAAAATGGGAAATAGTTGCCGATAGCACAAAGAAAATCC
>NZ_BAIS01000176.1 GCF_000613345.1 Prevotella disiens JCM 6334 = ATCC 29426
ATAAAATGGGATCGTAATTACTAAAAATAATTCAATGATAGGTGGATGATTATTTACTTTGTAAAACAATAAGTAACTGTTAAATATAATGATTGAAGGAATTACAGTCAGTATCATCAATATATTTCCAGAATTATGACTTGGACTATAACCTGGTAAAAAACGCTTGTATTTTATACAATATACATATATAACATAGTGGAATATGTTCAAATAGTATTCTATTAATTTCATATACGACTTATTGATAGAAAATTTCATTTACTATATCTCCTATACCCTTTCCGATTTTATCACCCAAATATGTTCCTATAATTCCTCCAATAATAGAACCTGGAATTGCACCAAATCCTCCACATAAATAGCCTATAGTAGCTCCCAACTTGGCTCCTTGAGTTCCACCATAGATTCCCATACTAATTCCGAAGCTATTTTCAGCTATAGCCTTTGTGGTATTATAATGAATTCTATAACCATCCTGTTCATAACCTTTAAAAATATTAAAAGCTCCAGTAACAATGGATACTCCAGTTCCTAATTTTCCTATCTTTTTTGCATACTTGTAAGTTCCACTTAATTTTTCTAAACTATTTACTAAGGTCGATTTTTGATAAAATTGTGCAGATAAGGCAGTGCTTATAACTGACGCTCTATAAGCATTAGAACTAAATCCCCCTATTATTCCAAGCCCCCAAGTGTTAAAATTATCTATAGAGTCAAAAAAAGGAGATAAATTTTT
>NZ_BAIS01000175.1 GCF_000613345.1 Prevotella disiens JCM 6334 = ATCC 29426
CACCCTCCTGAGGTTGATAAACAGTGGTAGATAATCCGCCGGGGAGTGTTTCTGCCGCACCTGTATAGGTAATGACAGGCGCCCATTTCACGTTGTCAAAGGCACCGTTGCTTGTTTCCTCCGTACCAGACTGGACACGGAAATAAATGCGGTCGTCTTTCTTGACAGTGATATTCTGTGCCGTAGCATTATAAGCCGTTGCATCTCCTTTGGTAATTTTCTTATTCCAGAGTTCCGTACGACCTTTCTGAATGGCTACGCGCACACCATCAGCATGAGCATACTCATCGGTATCGTATTCGCCTGTTGGAGTAATCAAACTAACTGTACCCGAGATGCTGATAATTCCATCTTTAGGTGCCTGCCATACACGTACCATATCTTCCATCGGAGAGGATTTAATCAGTTCTGCCTGCTCGGTAGGATCAACCTCTCCAATAGTTTTATCTATTTTCTTGGCATCATAGATGATGGGGCTTGGTGTATCGGCGCTGCTAAGCGTAAAATGAGGAATAGCATGACCTTGCGCATCAAATTCTATATGATTAAAATAAACCTTACCATTAGAAACTATATCTACAAGCCCATCACCATTAACATCACTGAAATATACAGAGGTTTTAGTAGTTGTGCGGGAGGTACTTGTAGCAACAGTAGCCATAATATACTGCCACCCAGCCTTGATGGCAGGTCCTCCGGAGAAAGTATTACTGGATGAAGCAGAAAATTTAGAGATACCAA
>NZ_BAIS01000174.1 GCF_000613345.1 Prevotella disiens JCM 6334 = ATCC 29426
CATTTTTGTAACTAATTGATTTTCACCTATAAAGATACAAAATATTTGTGAGGCTACCAACTTGTTTATGAACTATTTCTTATCCCGAACTGGGGTAAGTGAATTTTAAAACCTATTGTTTTGGCATTCAAAATAGGCTATTTTGGAGCTCAAAACAATAGGTTTTGAAAATAAAAGCATATCAACCATTATTTCAGAGGAATTTTTCTATTGGTTTAAAAGAACTTAAGGAAGCAAATATGGTTTACACTTGTGATAAATCCAAGCACGCCTATAAGTTCAATAAGGATGAGAAATTAAACCAACGATTTCGTTAAGCCAGACGAAGCATACAAATGAGTGAAACGAAATTTGAACATGCTCGTGGCGAGAAATCGCACTTTGAAAAAGAACGATTTCGTTAAACCACACGAAGCATGCAAATGAGTGAAACGAAATTTAAACATGCTCGTGGCGAGAAATAGAATCTTTCGAGCAATGATACTTTGTAGGGGCGTGATTTATCACGTTCCTCTCCGCAAATTTTAGTGTATTAGGAACGTGATACGAGTTGTTGAGCAAAGCGAAAAAATCACGCCCCTACAAAGTATCATAACTTGCCAGAAAGCAGCTATTTTGTACTCTAAAAAAAGAACTTATTTGTGGTAAGTTGAGCAAAAAATGACAAATCGACCTTTCTCGTAGGGTTAAATGAGACGCAAACAAGTTTTGAGACAAACAAGGAAATTGTTTGCGGAAATAAGGTTAATTCCT
>NZ_BAIS01000173.1 GCF_000613345.1 Prevotella disiens JCM 6334 = ATCC 29426
CCTGTATAAAGAAAGAGACAGTTTGTTATGTTCCATAAAGTAACCTTTCTGGGGTGCTTTTAATAGACGAGAGTTCAAAGTTCAAGAAGTAAATCAAGAGATAAGTTTAGACTAATTTCTTGACTTACTGACTTAATGAACTGACATATTTTTGACTAAAGTTAATTTTGACTTAGGTCGAAACTAATTTCTTGACCAAAGTCACAATTGACCATTTGACTTAAGTCGCGACTGATTTCTTAACTTAACTCATAACTTACCTGTTTGCGGTATTGGATTATAATGCCTTTCAAGCATTGTCTGTATGTCGCTCTGCTTGTATAGTATCTTCCCTCCGATTTTGTAGAAAGGAAGCGTTCCTAAGTTTCTGTACTCTTGGAGCGTGCGTGTGCTGAGCCGTAATTGGCTGCAAACCTCCTCGCCTGTTAGGTAAACCTCTCCGCCTAACATTGGACGGGCTGTAGAACAATAACGCTTCAGTTTCTTCAATATTCCCTCCATCAACTGTGCAAACATCTGCATTTGAGGGTCTTGCTGTGTAATGATTTCTTTCTCTTCCATAGTTCATTCTGTGTTTGATTTCATTAATTGTTTGCATTCAGTAACTCTGCGATGTCGCTCTCCTTATAATAGCATTTATGCCCAATGATGGAGAAGGGGATTTTACCCGTATCGCGATAGGATTGCAGGGTGCGTTTGCTGATGCCGAGCCTGCGGCATACGGCTTCATTGTCGAGCCATTCGTCCGTTTCGGGCGGATTGCCGATAAGCTGTTCAATACTGTGGATAAAG
>NZ_BAIS01000172.1 GCF_000613345.1 Prevotella disiens JCM 6334 = ATCC 29426
GCATACTGACAGAAAAGGAAGGACAGATACAAACCAAATACAATGAGCTGGTTTGGCAAAAGGGGTATGTAAGTGCAGAACTGCTCAAAAATTGTCTGACGGAGGATTCACAAAGCAATGGAATGCTCATGGAAGAGGCAGACCGTTTTATAGAGGAAAAACGCCCTTGTGTGGGAATTTCCATCGCCCAATCCACTTTCCGCAACTACATCTATGACAAGCAGCTCATAGTATCCTTCCTGCTGGAAAAATACGGAATGTCCGATATTGGTTATTCACGGTTGGACTATGGCTTTGTCGAAGAATTGGATTTCTATCTTAAAAGCAAGCGCAGATTATCACCTGCCACCATTCAAATGACGGTTATTTTCTTGAGAAAGCTCATCAGCATCGGACAACAGAAAAAATACATCCGCCGAGACCCGTTTGTGGATTTTAAGGCGGAAAAACCACGTGGCACGAGAAGGTATCTCACAACGGAAGAACTCAAGCGCATTTTGCAAACGCCCATCTTAAACAAGCAGTTCGAGCGAGCAAGGCAACTCTTCATTTTCTGTGCCTTTACGGGACTGGCTCGTGTGGATATGTTGCGACTGACACCTAAACATATCCACCATTATGATGACGGAACTTGTGAGATACGTATCAAGCGACAGAAAACGGACGTGGAAGCCATCATTCCACTTCTGCCCATCGCAAAGGAGATACTTGACATTCATATAAAAGGGAAACAACACGATGATTTGATATTTCCAACATTGAACGTTAGCAAGGCATCTTTCGCCTGTATAAACATTGGTCAGATATGCCAAATTGAG
>NZ_BAIS01000171.1 GCF_000613345.1 Prevotella disiens JCM 6334 = ATCC 29426
GATTGACTCTGCGCCTCCGATGCCAAAAACAAGGGTAGCATCGGTAGTTCACAAGCAGTGGCACGCTTTTATATTGTCAAGCGATAGTGCTTATATATTGTCAAGCAATTTTGCTTTTCACACCACTTCGGTGAGTTCTCCTGTCAGCGAATCTATCATGAATCCCCTCACGACAAAGTTGCGTGGCATGAGCGGATGTTGCTTGATAGCCTCGACCATGCGTTGCACATCAGCTTCGATGTCGTCGAAGCCGTGGAGGAACTCGTCGAGGTTGACAAACTGTGCTGCTTGTTCTAAGGCTTCGTCTGTCACCCCTTTTTCTCTCATGAGGTCCTCGAAATGGTGCGCCTCCATGTGGCATAGTCCACAATCGGAGTGATGCACCACCATGATTTCCTCGCATCCTAATTCGTACACTGCCACCAAGAGCGAACGCATCACCGAGTCGTAGTGCGAAATCATGGTGCCGCCTGCCACCTTGATAATCTTGGCATCGCCGTTTTTCAATCCCATTGACTTGGGCAAGAGTTCGGTGAGACGGGTGTCCATGCAGGTGAGCACCGCCAACTTTCGATTGGGCTGCCCAGATGTGATATACTCTTCGTATCGCTTTTCTGCCACGAACTGTTTGTTAAATGTTAAAATGTCGTCTATCATATTGCTTTTTTTCATGAATCGACTCCTCAACATCTTCTAAAGGTGGTGGGGGAGCAGTTTTCTGTTGATATGGAGACAAATGTAATGTTTTTTTCTGAAATAAACAAAGTCTATGTGCGCAAAAAAAGAAAAATATGTTTGCATCAATTTTTGAGATTATCAAA
>NZ_BAIS01000170.1 GCF_000613345.1 Prevotella disiens JCM 6334 = ATCC 29426
AAGGTCGTTGGTAATTTCGCTCGTAACACTTGCAACATTAGATATAAGATTTATCGTTCCTTGCATCTGCTGTTCGTGTTCCCTGTTATTTTGTTGCAGGGCAAAGTCTATCTTGGAATAACTGAAACCCCTATCCACCTTTGAACCGTTGAAACGATAACCGTTCTTTTCAAAGATGATACCCTGCACCTCCTGTGAGTTGCTTTTGAACTTAAAGCGGACATCAATATCTTGCTTTTTCAAGTGAGCAAGAAGGTCTTTCCAATTCCTGCACTGAGCAATCTCTGCTTTCAACGTCTGATAGATTTCATACTTGGTCTTGTCAGGTTCTTTTAAGCGATGTTCCTTGACATTCTCCTTACCACCAGCGAAGTACAAGCTATATTTAGCGGTCAGTTCCTTGCAAATCTTCTCACTTCTGAATCTGTCGTTACGATCAGAAATGGTCTTGCCGTTGTTATCTATTCGGTTAAAAGCTATATGCACATGAGGGTGCTCTTTGTCAAAGTGGCGACCGATAATGTACTGTGTATCTTTTATCCCCATCTTCTCCATATACTCACGAGCCATTTGTGCCATGAACTTGTTACTTAATTTGGAAGAATCCTGTACAGAGAAACTTAGGGAAATATGCCCTACAACCTTACCCACTCGCGGATTAAGTTCTGTTTGGTCGATGAAACTTTGGACAATATGACTAATACTGTCTGTCCGCACTCCGGAACTGTCTATAAGCTCCGTTCCTTTCTTCGGGTCAAGGATGTAATTGATTACACCCTTGAAGCCCGAACCTTTCATTATTTTTGCTATCATCTTCGTATCAGATTT
>NZ_BAIS01000169.1 GCF_000613345.1 Prevotella disiens JCM 6334 = ATCC 29426
CAAGGAATAAAACAAGGGGAGATAATTAATATTTTATAATATATTTTTTGTTTATTAGAAAAATATATCTTACCTTTGAACCATTAAATTATCAATTTTTTATCAAAAAAACTTTTATTAAAAATGAAGAAAACATTACTTGTATTCATGTTTATGCTTTTAGGTCTTAACATGACAGCCTTTGCAGGCGTACCAAAGTCTATTGCTTACCAAATTATGGTCTTAAATCCTGAAAACGGTCGCATTATGGCAAATGAAAAAGTTGCATTGCGCATTGAAATTCGTCAAGGAAACGAGAGCGGCAATGTGGTTTTCGGACAAGACTTTAACACCACTACTGATAAAAACGGAACTTGTAACATTTCGCTTGATATTCCAGAGAATATGGACTGGTCGAAAGATGACTATTATTTTGCAACACTTATCAATGGAAAACTTTCTGGCGCATCACGCATTGCAAGTGTGCCTTATGCACTCATGGCAAACGAACTTAGCGGAGTGATTACTCGCAGCGAACTTATCGGAACATGGAAACTTGTGCCAAATACAGAGGGGAATACAGCAGATATTGATAATGGAGAAGATATAGAGGATTTTACAGAATTAAGCTATACTTTTAATGAAAACGGCACAGGTACATCAATACAAGTGAAAAAACCAGAAGGACACGGTAACACTGTTGAAAAATACAAAACATATACCTTTAAATGGGCAATAACCCCAACTGGTATTTTGGTTTTAACCAATATGTTGGAGAAAAGCACGGGAGAGAAGAACAGAGAATATACCCGACAATATCATGCACACCAATTTCCAATAGTAAAAATTGCTGAGGATAAATGTATG
>NZ_BAIS01000168.1 GCF_000613345.1 Prevotella disiens JCM 6334 = ATCC 29426
AGGGAATCAAATATATTTATGGTGGAGAAGGTGCCGTTCTCAAAGGTACCATCACCGATGCAAGCGGTCAAAGCCGTGAGGTGATTACCGAATGGAAGCTCAAACGTGTGGAAGAAACACACGGTGATTATATCGAATATGTCTATGAGACAGCCGACGAACCTGTTCGTGGTGGACTTGTGGCAAAAGCCATTTATCTTAAGGAAGTACGTGCTGGTAATAGCGGACAAGCACCCCATACGGTGGTTGTCTTAGAAGGCAGTAAACAGAAACGACTCAAAAACAACAATGCAAGATATGGCTTCCTAACCTCATCGAATCGTTTGTTAGAGAAGCTAACGGTGCACTTCCAAGGAAGTACGCTCCGCAGTTATGCCTTTACCTATAGCGAGGGTGCGTTCAACAAAGATGTGCTTATGGGTGTTAAGCAACTCGATGATAAAGGCACAGAAGTGTCTTATCAAAAATTTGACTATTATGATGATGTACAGGCTGCTAAGGGGTATGTGCCTTTTAAGGAAAAACAGGAAACATGGAATACGCACAATGACGGACTTGACGCAGGATTTATAAGTCCTCTCAAAGAAGTTGGTGGCATATTCAGCGACAAACCTACTGCCTTAGGAGGAACAACAAGCCTTTCTTATGGTGGCTCTTTCTATGCTGGAGCAGGAGTTGATGATCAAAGTTCTTCAACAAGTGGCACTATTGGTGGTTCTTTTAATTACTCTCATGATAATTCTAAGGGATTATTGACTTTTGCAGACCTTAACGGAGATGGATTACCCGACAAGATATATCAGGATGGAGGTTCTGTGTACTATCGTCCGCAAATATGCACAGACGAAAAGAAAATAACCTATGGAGAACCTATCAAAGTTG
>NZ_BAIS01000167.1 GCF_000613345.1 Prevotella disiens JCM 6334 = ATCC 29426
AAGGAATCAAATATATTTATGGTGGAGAAGGTGCCGTTCTCAAAGGTACCATCACCGATGCAAGCGGTCAAAGCCGTGAGGTGATTACCGAATGGAAGCTCAAACGTGTGGAAGAAACACACGGTGATTATATCGAATACGTCTATGAGACAGCCGACGAACCTGTTCGTGGTGGACTTGTGGCAAAAGCCATTTATCTTAAGGAAGTACGTGCTGGTAATAGCGGACAAGCACCCCACACAGTGGTTGTCTTAGAAGGCAGTAAGCAGAAACGACTCAAAAACAACAATGCAAGATATGGCTTCCTAACCTCATCGAATCGTTTGTTAGAGAAGCTAACGGTGCACTTCCAAGGAAGTACGCTCCGCAGTTATGCCTTTACCTATAGCGAGGGTGCGTTCAACAAAGATGTGCTTACGGGTGTGAAGCAACTCGACGACAAAGGTGCAGAAGTGTCGTATCAGAAATTTGACTATTATGATGATGTACAGGCTGCTAAGGGTTATGTGCCTTTTAAGGAAAAACAGGAAATATGGAATACGCACAATGACGGCCTTGACGCAGGGTTTATAAGTCCTCTCAAAGAAGTTGGTGGCATATTCAGCGACAAACCTACTGCCTTAGGAGGAACAACAAGCCTTTCTTATGGTGGTTCTTTCTATGCTGGTGCAGGAGTTGATGATCAAAGTTCTTCAACAAGCGGCACTATTGGTGGTTCTTTTAATTACTCTCATGATAATTCTAAGGGATTATTGACTTTTGCAGACCTTAACGGAGATGGATTACCCGACAAGATATATCAGGATGGAGGTTCTGTGTACTATCGTCCGCAAATATGCACAGACGAAAAGAAAATAACCTATGGAGAACCTATCAAAGTTA
>NZ_BAIS01000166.1 GCF_000613345.1 Prevotella disiens JCM 6334 = ATCC 29426
AAATTCAAGATACTCAAATACTAGTTAAGAGCATTTTTTGAAAGGCAAAAAAAATATTACTATTAAATTAATTTAGAAAATTATGAAAAAATTAGAATTAAAAGAGTTAGAAAACATCTTTGGTGGTATTTCTAGAGAAGAGTATTGTGAAAATCTTCGCAAAATTATAGCTAACAATAAACTTTCGGAGAAGGCACTTGCAGGGTGGACTATTGGATATAGTACTCACTGTGTGGAGCATTAAGCTATTATTTTAGGTGGATGTTTAAAACATCCACCTAAAAAAAATTTCATTATATTGAAATCTTTTCATTATTAGCAAAGCATAATTATGTTATGAAATATAGTTGGATAATATTTTTTATATTAATATCATCTGTCGTAACTGCACAGAAGAAACTTGATGTTACCAATCTCGAGTGTCAATATCAATATGTACATATGCAAGATACCCTGAAAAAAATACTGGATGAGGATGATAGACTTGTGCTGTTATTAGGTAATAAAGTTTCTAAGTGTTATAGTTCTTATAGTATGCAGGTTGATGAAAGATACGAAAATCCCAATAGGCGTAAAATTATAGATGCGGAAATCATGGAGTTTCTTAAAACTAAGAAACAACCATTACACAAGCGTATGAAGGCATATGTCTACAAGAATTATCCCGAAGGCAAAATGACCGTTACAGATGGACTATCGCTACAGGATTATATTTATGTTGATTCTCTGAATAATATCAACTGGACGATGGCAGACTCCACAAAAACAATTTTGAATTACACAGTTCAGATGGCAACATGCGATTATAGAGGACACCACTGGACTGCATGGTTTGCTCCTGACGTGCCTGTCAGCGATGGTCCATGGAAGCTACATGGCTTGCCAGGACTAATC
>NZ_BAIS01000165.1 GCF_000613345.1 Prevotella disiens JCM 6334 = ATCC 29426
GCCGATGCAGAGATGCGTTATCCTGTTGACGTTGATATAATACATGATGGTTGCCGCAAGGTTACCGACTATATTATAAAGGTGTGCGAGATGTTTGAGCTGCACAAGCCACGCACGAACTACAAGCATGCACGTCAGGCATACCTTCAGCTTGTCAAGAAAGCCAAGAAGAAAGGCAAGATGGTGCGTGATACTATCGGGGTGATGCTCAACTACTTGCGCAAGGACATCCGCATCTTAATGGACTTGCTTGCAAAGAACAAGACGTACTACGAGAGCCTATTCCTATATGAGAAACGCACCTTGACTGCAATCCTCACGATGTACCATCAGCAGGAGGAGATGTACAGGTCAAAGACTCATACTTGTGCAGACCGCATACTGAGCATCTTTCAGCCACACGTCCGTGCCATTGTCCGTGGAAAGGCTAAGGCAAGGACTGAGTTCGGGGCCAAGATAGGTGCAAGCATAGTCGAGGGCTATACGTTCATCGACCACCACAGCTGGGATGCCTACAACGAGAGCCAGGATCTCTTGCTACAGATTCAACTTTTCAAAGAACGCTTCGGCTATCTTCCGGCCACCATCCTTGCGGATAAGATTTACCTAAACAGGTCAAACCGAGATATACTTGAGGATTTTGAAATCCATTCATACTGCAAACCGTTAGGGCGACCACCGAAGGATCCTCCTTCAGATGAGATGAAATCCAGAATGGCCAAAGCCATCGGGGAGCGCAATGAAATCGAATGCTCATTCGGTACTGGCAAGAGAATCTATCGAGCCAATGACATAAGAGCCAAGCTTCCAGATACAGCACGATGCTGGACAGGAATGTGCTACTTCGTTAAAAACGTGATGAAGTTCCTCAGGGAACTTTGTCTTGCCCTGACCGAAATCTGG
>NZ_BAIS01000164.1 GCF_000613345.1 Prevotella disiens JCM 6334 = ATCC 29426
CAAGAAGTTCCCTGGTTATCGCCCTGGCGTGGCGGTTATTGGCGACTTAATCGTTGGCATTGAGAATAGCGATGGCAACACAAATGTTCGTTTTCATCAGAAGGACACGCTGAAGAGGTTCTTTGAGAGATTTGAACAGAACGGCCTTACTATCAATCGTTTCAGAGCTGACTGTGGATCATGTTCCGAGGAAATCGTAGAAGAAGTAGAGGAACACTGCAAATCCTTCTATATCCGCGCAAACCGCTGCAGTTCGCTCTACAATGAAATCTTTGCTCTCAGAGGTTGGAAAACTGAGGAAATCAATGGCATTGAGTTCGAATTGAACTCTATCCTTATTGAAAAGTGGAAGGGTAAAGCATACCGACTTGTGATTCAAAGACAGAAACGGTTGGATGGTGTATTGGATCTCTGGGAAGGAGAATACACATACCGTTGTATCCTGACTAACGACTATGTATCTTCCGTAAGAGAGATTGTCGAGTTCTATAACCTTCGAGGGGGAAAGGAACGTATCTTCGATGATATGAACAATGGTTTCGGATGGGACCGATTGCCCAAATCCTTCATGGCAGAGAACACCGTGTTCCTTCTTCTTACAGCACTTATCCGTAACTTCTACAAGGCCATTATCCAAAGACTTGATGTAAAGAGGTTCGGACTCAATACAACAAGCCGCATAAAAGCGCTTGTCTTCAGGTTTGTCTCTGTACCAGCAAAGTGGATCAGGACATCAAGGCAGTATGTGCTGAATATCTATACTTGTAACAATGCTTACGCGGATGTGTTCCAGACAGATTTTGGATAACGCCTACAATTTATGGGTATGATACTGCGTATTGCCTCAAGTCGCATTGTGGGGTAAGGGGATGTTGTAGGCTGAAGTGGGGGATTTCAGTTCTAA
>NZ_BAIS01000163.1 GCF_000613345.1 Prevotella disiens JCM 6334 = ATCC 29426
ATTTAAAGAACGAACTTTCAACCAACTTAAATTGGAACAAGCAACAACTAACTGAGCGTGGCACAAATCCTCACGATATGGAAGGCAACTTACCCGTGTTTAACTTGAAAGATAATCTCACTATAATACGTAAATATGGTAATCGTTTGTTTTCATTTGAATCGAAAAATATAATGGACGTGCGTCCACAGCAAATGTTTATGGATTCACTTAAACAAGATATAAATCAACATTATTACGAAACTGACAATAAAGTATCAGGGAGTTTTCGATTTGGTAAATTAGTTTTAACAGGAAAAGTTGGTGCAAATGCAGCCTTGCACAATTTTTCTTCACATCTTGTTGGTGTTCCCGATAGCCTTGGTTTGCTTTCTGGAAACAGTCGCTTTTCTACGTTTAAACTCTATGCAAAGCCAAATGTAGAATATAAATTATCAGATTTCATTTTTACCATCACCACGGATATTGCCTACCATCGCTATAAATACAGCTTAGACAAGGTCTATTCTTGTCTAAATTTTTCACCTAACTTACATATTCGTTGGAACGCAACACCCCATTGGACTTTTGCTATCAATGGAAATATCGGACAAGCAGAAGTAGATGTTAATCAATTTTATCCAACTTTGGTATTAGCAGATTACGAATATATCAATAAAGGTTTCGCAGATTATAGAATCAGTAAAAATAAAAGCGCAGATTTTATTATCCGATATGCCAACGCATTGCAAGGCACTTCGTTATTTTTAACGGCTAATAGAACTTTTAGTACACTGCCTTATATAACTTCGCAAGATTATGTTGGTAATTTTATAATTCTATCGCTACTGCCACAAGAAACAAAGAGTAATGCGTGGACTATCAATTTTATGGGGTCGCAAGGCATAAGATTTTTGAAAGGAAAACT
>NZ_BAIS01000162.1 GCF_000613345.1 Prevotella disiens JCM 6334 = ATCC 29426
AAAACACCAAAAAGTGAAATAGCAGAGTTAATCGGGGTAGACCGTAGTACGGTTTATCGTGAAATAAAACGCAATAGTGGTAAACAAGGTAAATATAATGCGGAGACAGCCCAAGCTAATGCTGTCTATCGAAAGCATCGTAATCCTGGCAACCATACTATAAAGAAAGAAGTATGGAAGGAAGTAATCCGTTTATTGGTAGAAGAACAATGGTCTCCCGAACAAATCTCTAACGTATTGAGAAAAAGAGAGATGAAGATTTCTTATGAAACTATTTACAAGCTAATCCGCAAGGATAAAAGAAATGGAGGCTGCCTTTATAAGTACTGTCGATACAGGCTAAAACACAGAAACAGACCTGTTGGGGGTAAGCGTACAACAATCCTAAACAGGACGTCTATTGCTGAACGACCAAAAGAAGCTGACGGGACAAGATTTGGCGACTGGGAATTGGATACTATTGTTGGAAAAGGAAACAAAGGAGTTATCGTTACGCTCGTAGAGAGGCAGACGAACTATATCCTCATAAGAAAGTCGAACAAAGGAAAGGATGCGGACGAGGTTGCAGATATAGTTGTAAAACTATTGATGCCATTTAAGGATACCCTCAAAAGTATAACTACAGACAATGGTACAGAGTTTGCAAATCACCAGTATATTACAAAGAAATTAGGCGTTACGGTCTATTTTGCCGACCCACATTCGCCGTGGCAGAAACCGCTCATTGAAAATCAAAATGCATTAATAAGGCAATTCATACCAAAGGGAACAGATTTTGACAACATAACACATCAACAAAATGCAAAAATACAATATAAAATTAACACAAGACCAAGAAAAAAATTGGATTATAAGACACCACAAGAATGCTTTTACGGCAATATAGTGTAAATTTGCACTTGCTAGTTGAATTCACC
>NZ_BAIS01000161.1 GCF_000613345.1 Prevotella disiens JCM 6334 = ATCC 29426
CTAGGAGGACTAGGGGAGCTGGGGGGTTCTAGGAGGACTAGGGGGACTAGGTTTTTCTAGGAGGACTAGGGATACTAGGTTTTTCTAGGAGGGATAGGGGATATAGTTTTTCTAGGAGGACTGGGGATTATAGTTTTTCTAGGAGGACTAGGGATACTAGTTTTTTATAGTTTGCGCTCCCCTCCCAACGGAGGGGTTGGTGGGAGGCTTTTTCTTCCCTTTTTGTCGTAGTTCAGTGATTTTGGAGTTTTGAATATAATTCCCTTTTTGTCGCTTTTTGTTTTTACAAATGTGTAAATCGTTGTGTTTTAATGCTTTACAAGATTATAAATGTAAACTGAAAATGGGCAAAAATGTTTAGTAATGTAGATTTTTTAATGCGTTTGAGCGACAAAAACTACTAAAAAAGGGGGAAAAAGTGGGGTAGGGGAGGGCAAATTTAGGATTGTTTCCCCATTTGTCGCCGCTATTCTCCCTTTTTGTCGCACTGGGGGTGAAAAGAGTTACTAAATTGTCGCACCATCCTTACTATTTTGTCGAGGGTAAGTTACTTTTTTGTCGGCGCTAACTTACTAATTTGTCGGAGATGGTCTGTGTAAAATAGTGGTTATCAAGTGGTTACAAGTTCGTAACTAATCTATTATAATGATTAAACTAATGATTATCTAACTTGAGAAGAAAAGTTTTTCGTTTTAAAAGGGGGATTTTTTTTACATAAATCTAGGGAAACTAGGGGAGCTAGGGAATCTAGGAGAGCTAGGGAATCTAGGGGAGATAGGAGGAGATAGGGAAACTAGGAAAGCTGGCAGAGGTAACTCCGCTCCTATGCCGAGCTACTGATAGTTTTCTCTGCCCGACGATGTATTAACATTGCGGGGGGGGGATATTTTACAATTTTTAAAGGGAGTGCATGTTTTTGAATTGT
>NZ_BAIS01000160.1 GCF_000613345.1 Prevotella disiens JCM 6334 = ATCC 29426
CTGATGTAGAAAATGGATTATAAGCCCATGCCGTGTTACTGCATTCACTGAATACAGTAACTCAGCGTAGGCTTGCATTCGAGGAATGCAGTACTTCAGAGTTTCCGCCATCTTTCCACATCATCTTTGTATTGGTCGAGATGTTCTCGAAGCACCTGCTCCACATAGCCTGAAACGCTTGCTCCCTGCTCACCGATTTTCCTCACCACGAAGTCCAACTTTCGTTGAGTTTCCTCTGATACATACACGGCTTTGCGGTGGCTGTTGCGAAAGGGCTGGAGATATTTCCCCTGAAACTCGGATAATTGCTTCCTTTCCCTTGTTTTTCCCATTCGTTGATGATTCTCTTCGGTAGAAGTAGCCCTTTCCGTTGGTGACAACTCTGTTTCTTGATAGGACGGTTGAGAATAGTCCTTGTGACTCTCCTTGTCATTTTGTTCCTCAACTTTAACAGGCTCAAATCTTTTCTTTTCCTCTTCATAATCTACGGGCTGGTCAAAATCGGGCAACTCTTCGGGCTTGCGGAGTTTAACGCCATAATTGCCCATATCTCGAAGGGCTTGTTCCAGACGTTGTTTCCTTTGTTCATCTATTCTTGCCATAATTTCTTGGGTATTGCGTTATAATGTCTTTCAAGCATTGTTTGTATGTCGCTCTGTTTGTAAAGTATCTTCCCTCCGATTTTGTAGAAAGGAAGCGTTCCTAAGTTTCTGTACTCTTGGAGCGTGCGTGTGCTGAGCCGTAATTGGCTACAAACCTCCTCGCCAGTGAGGTAAACCTCTCCGCCCAGCATCGGACGGGCGGTAGCGCAATACCGCTCCAATTTCTTCAATATTCCTTCCATCAGTTGTGAAAACAACTGCATCTGAGGGTCTTCCTGCGTAATGATTTCATTCTCTTCCATAGTTCATTCATTGTTTGAGTTCATTCATTGTTTGCG
>NZ_BAIS01000159.1 GCF_000613345.1 Prevotella disiens JCM 6334 = ATCC 29426
CAAAATCTATCTTCTTTTTTTGATTTCACAAATATTTTTAATACATGGGGACTTGGAACAATAGGAGGATTTGGTTCTAAAGTTTATCGAAGAGCAGTTGTTAGTGCTGCCTTTTCTGCACAAATTAAGCAAAATACGACCTTAGTAAATAGATTAGATAAATTGAGTGGAACTTACAAGTATGGAAGATATGCGACAAATTTAGGTTGTGGTCTTTCGGTTGGGGTCGCTGTATATAGGATTACGCAAGGTTATGAACAAGATGGAGGTCAAATTGGATATCATACAGCGAAGGCAGCATCAAGTAGTGGCTTTGGTTTAGGCTTTAGTATTTACGGTGCTACTCATGGTGCTACGATTGGGGCAGGTGTTGGCTCATGGTTTGGTGGTATTGGTGCAATACCAGGTTCCGTTATCGGTTCACTTTTAGGCGGATATTGCGGTGAAATTTTAGGAGAATCAGTGGGAGAAAATATTGTTGATGAGATTTATAAATAAATTATTATGTGGAAAAAAATAGAATATAATCTTAATATATTACATTATGTCATTTATCTTTTTTGTGTTAAATATGAGCGATTATTACCTGCTTACAGTCCAAGTTTGAATTCTGGAATTATTATGATGTGGCTTTCTCCAATTCTTGTGATGCAATTACTTATTATTCATAATTTAATTTATAAAATATTTCATATTTCTTATTCATCAGATTATGATTTTTACTCTACAATTTTTTTTGAATTATTAGTTTGGTTTTCTGTAATACACAAAGAGAAGTATCGTTTATACTTCAAAGAATTTAAGCAATTACCACCTGAAATAATAAAGAAATGGCAAAAGAATACACGTTTAATGCTGTTGGCAGCTTTTTTACTTTTGGTGGTCAGCGTATTACTCTTGAATGCTTTGTAAAATGAAAAATGTTGTTCAAGTAATTAACAATAGTTCGTTAAAATTTGAGTATATGGCTACGCAGCCTAAGGCTGCGTAGCCA
>NZ_BAIS01000158.1 GCF_000613345.1 Prevotella disiens JCM 6334 = ATCC 29426
GTCCGGATATTGTTCAAAAAGAATTTTAGCACGCAGTTTCTGCCGCTCAGTCCATTTGTTAGCGGCCTTGAAGAGTAGATATCTTGACCTGGCGAGAAGCTCCTTTCCTGTATCTCCGTTGGCGTATCTGTATGGTTTGTATGGCTTGTCGCAGAGTTTAGCTTCCTCCATCTCGTCGTTTGCCTGCTGTATGGCATCCCAGCGATGCTTGATGCGCAACTCCTGTACGGCATCGCATGCTAACTTCTGTACATGGAACCTGTCGATGACACGCTTGGCTTTGGGAAATGAACTTTTGACGATTTTGCGCATGGAGTCTGACAGGTCCAGGGTGACTTCCTCAACAGAGGAGCGTTTGTCCTCATCAATCCTATCCAGCACCGCTATGACATCTTCCGACTTTGTTCCTGCAACTACTGCTACAAGACTTCCTTCCCGTGTCCGTGCCGCACGGTTGGTCACAAAAGTGTACAGCTCGCCGTTGGACAATGAAGTCTCGTCAATGGCCAGGGAAGGCCCGATGTTGTCAGGAAAGAGCAGCCACTCGTCGGCATGATCTATCTGGTCCCATTGACGGAAGCCGCTCAGGATTTCTTTATATTGTTTCTCAAATGTGTGTCCGTCAATATGATAGAAATCTTCAAGCGTACGGCAAGTCACTGGGGAAGTCTCCATACGTTTCTTTTAAAAAAGCTCCAAATTCCTTGGAGTAACGGGTGCCCTGAGCTACCATGTCTAAAGCAATGGGAAGGGTAAAACTCTTGCCGTGCGCAAATCCGTCCATCGTCTGCGACGAATTTTCAAGATCACCTTATGGCTCGAATAGGGAAGTCGGTTATATTAACTGCTTCCATGAACCCCTTGGACTCGAAGGTGGCATTACCTGACAAAGTCTTGTCCATACGTTCGTCAAGACTAATATGAAACTCAGGTCCAACCTCGCAGACAGAAACGATAGTAAAATAATCTAATATTTGAGAAGGCAAAACAAGAGTTGCAAGGTGCGTAACATTTTTTCTTTCCATAATGCGAA
>NZ_BAIS01000157.1 GCF_000613345.1 Prevotella disiens JCM 6334 = ATCC 29426
AGTATTGGGAAGAACTGAATACAGGAGTAAGGGCGATGCTCACTTCTCAAAAGTGGGTCGCTATGAAATCAACACGCTCCGCAGGGAACTTGACAACGATGTGGGGATTAACACATCTTCCGACAACCTCTATTCCATTATAGAGAGCAGCTTCTCTCCACGTATCAACCTATACAGGAGTATTTCAAGGGATTGCCCTTGAGGGATATTGGTAATATCTGTGGTAATAATAGTGGCAATAGCGATAGTTGTAATCATGAAAGTAGTGGCAATAATGAAAACAATTGCTGTTGTGATATTTCTTCCCTTTCACTGAAAGCCATTCCTGACTTGGCAAGTTGCGTTGTGGTGCGTAACTCTGACAAGTGGCTGCCGTACCTCACCAAATGGCTCGTGGCAGTGGTCGCCAATGCCATGGACGACCGTGAGTGCCGAAACCACACCTGTCTCGTGCTGACGGGCGAGCAGGGAAAGTTCAAAACCACGTTTTTGGATTTGCTCTGTCCGCCAGCCTTGCACGGTTACAGCTACACGGGTAAGATATATCCGCAGGAGAAGGACACGCTGACTTATATCGGGCAAAACCTCATCGTAAACATTGATGACCAACTCAAAGCCCTCAACAAACGGGACGAGAACGAGCTCAAAAACCTCATCACCTGTCCGATGGTCAAATACCGTATGCCCTACGACAAGTACGTGGAAGAGCATCCTCACTTGGCAAGCTTTGTGGCATCAGTGAACGGCAATGACTTTCTTACAGACGCTTCCTGCCCTTTGAAGTGCTTTCTATAGATATTGAGAGAGCAAAAGCTATCTCGATGGACAATGTTTATGCGGAAGCCAAAGCCCTGTTAAAGTCAGGTTTTCGCTATTGGTTTGATGATGATGAGATTGCCGAACTATACAGGGAGAGCGAGGATTTCCAAGTGCAGACTGCAGAAATGGAACTACTACTACGCTGCTTCGAGAAACCAGCGGAGGATGAAACTATTCGTTAATGACCACTACGGAGATACTTACCTATTTGGGTATTTATTACTCACCAATCACTTGTTGCCAAGCGTA
>NZ_BAIS01000156.1 GCF_000613345.1 Prevotella disiens JCM 6334 = ATCC 29426
AAATCAACGCTGCTTCCTTCGTGTATTAAGCCAAGATGCTTAACCATCGTCAGAAGAAGTTCTTTTTCAAAGTGCGATTTCTCGCCACGAGCATGTACAAATTTCGCTTTGCTCATTTGCATGCTTCGTCTGGCTTAACGAAATCGTTCTCTTTTAGAGCTCTCTATGGTGAGGGCAAGGGTATTGTTTTGAACAACAAATACGATGAGCTTATTGATTATGATAAGGTGGGCAATATCACAACGCTCCAACGATATGGGAAATCTGATAATGGCTTTGGACTGATAGACAATCTTTCGTATGTCTACAATAATAACCAACTTATGAAGGTTACGGATACTGCCGATTCCTCCGTGACTTATTATAGTGCTTTTCATTTTGTCGATGGTGCTGATGCGGAAACGGAGTATGTTTATGATGCCAATGGCAACATGACACAAGATTTTAACAAGAAAATTTCAAAAATTGAATATAATTCTCTAAATTTGCCGTCAATGATACAATATAGCCACGGAGACCAAGCCCACTATGGGTATGATGCTGTGGGGAGAAAGTTGAGCGTAAGCCACATAATTTCTCCTGTCAATATATATGTGCCTATGGGCTCAACTACTCTACCTGAAAATGCTTTTTTAGAATGGCGAGGCTTTGATGTATACGCAGATAACATACAATATTTCATGGAAAAGTCTTTATCTGTATTTCCAACACGCTTGAATTTCGATGGTGGTTACCCAACACGCTTGAATTTCGATGGTGGTTACATCACTTCGATTGACGATACACCTGTTTACCACTATTACTTACAAGACCATTTGGGCAATAATCGTATGGTGGTGAATGCTAATGGCGAGGTGGAACAGGTGAACCATTACTATGCCTTTGGTGGACTTATGGGCGAAAGTACGGGTGGCGACACGCAGACTTACAAATATAATGGTAAGGTACTCGACCGCATTAATGGTTTAGATTGGTACGACTATGGTGCTCGCAACTATGATGCAGCCTTGGGTAGGTGGCATGTGGTAGATCCTTTAGCGGAGAAGTATTATAATGTCAGCCCTTATGCGTATTGTGGAAATAATCCTG
>NZ_BAIS01000155.1 GCF_000613345.1 Prevotella disiens JCM 6334 = ATCC 29426
GATATGGCAAGATTGAGCGAAAAACGGCAATAGTTCCGTTACCAACTCGTAACCCATAGGGCACAAAGCAAAAAGGGGTTACGAATTGAATATAAACAACTGTGGCATAGGTTTTTATTCCTCATCTTTCATTTTTCTGCATAGCTCAAGAACTCTTGTTCGTATGTACCTTTGCAAGCAAAGGAAATTAGAAAAAAAACGACAGAAAAATGAAAGAAAACAAACTGAAAGTCTCGTTTTTCACACAGGCTAAACGAGCGGACAAAAAAGGCATGGTGCCGCTTATCGGACGGATAGAACTGGGCAGGAAGCATTCCGCCTTTTCCGCCAAAAAGAAAGTCCCATTATCTCTTTGGGATAGCAGAAAGCAACGTCTTCTCGGCAAGAGTGCCATCGCAAATTCTATCAACCAGTATTTGAATGAATGCACTGCACTCATTCATGCACGCTATCGGGAACTTTGCGAAAGTGGAGAGTCATTCACGGCTACGGATGTGCGCAATGCCTATCAGGGACAGCTTTGTCAAAACGCAATGCTTTTAGAGTGCTATGCTGAGTACCTCACACAGATTCATGAAAGAGTGGGCATAGACCGGGCAATGAAAACACTGGAGCTGCGTACCTATCAGCAAACTCTTCTTCGGGAGTATGTGCGTAGGAAATACAAGTTAAGTGATATTCCGCTCATGGAACTGGATATTTCCTTTATAGAAGGCTATGAATACTTTCTGACAATAGACCGAAAATTGAAACGTGGCAGTATATGCAGTGCCTTGGCTGCATTGAAGGCGGTTGTGAACAAGGCTGTCAAAAATGGCATGATAGACATGTATCCGTTCATTGGTTACAGTTACGAAAAGACGAAAGGAACGCCGAGAAACATCACGCAGGACGACCTGCAAAAGATTATCGACCTGCCCATCAAATGGGAGAAATATCGTGTCGTCCGTGATTTGTTCGTGTTCTCCTGCTTCAGCGGTCTTGCCATTTCGGATATACGCAATCTCAAAGAGGAAAACATCATCATTGAGGAAGGAAAGCTATGTATTAAAAGCAAGCGTGTCAAGACGAAGACCCCTTTTCGCGTAGTAGTTCTCTCCCCAGCCAAGACCATTATGGAAAGATATAGGGGCAGACGT
>NZ_BAIS01000154.1 GCF_000613345.1 Prevotella disiens JCM 6334 = ATCC 29426
CGTGAATTCAACAAGCAAGTGCAAATTTACTTAATTTGTTCGTAAAAGCACTCGTATGGTGTTTTAAATCCTAATTTCTTTCTTGGTCTCATGTTAATTTTCCTTGAACACTTTGTGATTTGTTGATGGCTGACATGTTCAAACGTTTCTGATTTTGGCACGTATTGCCTAATCAGTCCGTTTGCATTTTCTATGCCGCCCTTCTGCCATGAAGAGTATGGATCGGCAAAATAGATGTTGACACCAAGGCTTTTTCCTATCATTTCATGGCAAGCGAATTCAGTACCGTTGTCTGTTGTAATAGACTTGACATGCCCTTTGAATGGAGATAGCAGATGTATTACAGTACGTGCCAGCTCTATGGCATTCTTTCCCTTTTTAAGTTTTCTCATAAACAGCATGTTTGTACTGCGTTCTATCAGTGTAACGATGGCACCGTGATTTCCTCTTCCTACGATAGTATCCATCTCGAAGTCCCCAAAGCGCTTGCCGTCAGCTTCTGCAGGTCTTTCGCTGATGCTTGTTCTGTTGACTATAGATATGCGTCTGCCCCCGACAGGTCTGGCACGATGCTTTAGCCTGTGACGACAGTGTTGGTATAGTTTCCCTCCTTCTGCCTTGTCTTTACGTATCATACGGTATATGGTTTCATGACAAATATACTTGCCATCATTGGCCAATGCACCGGATATTTGTTCCGGAGACCACTGTTCGGTAACAAGAAGGCGTTTCGCCTCTTCCATGACATCCTTGTCAACTGAACGATTACCTGGCTTCTTGCGTTTTGTGCGTACTGCATTTGCTTGGGCTGTCTCCCAGTTGTAGTGTCCTCTAATCCCACTGTTACGTCTTATTTCACGTGACACTGTACTTGGACTTACATTTATCGCTTTGGCAATGTCTTTTTGTTTCATTCCGTTTTGGAGTAGCACAGAAATTGTGTACCTTTGCTCCGAGGTTAATTGTTTGTACATAGCAATGCAAATTTAATTAATCTTTGGGAGACAGAGGTCTCCCTTTTTCATTTTTATGCATTGCTTGCTGATTTTTCCACTCATGGGGGCTGCTCGCCCCCAAACCCCTCGGTGTTTTCAGGTATAGATTATTAAGCTACACCCGTACTTGGGATTGCAGTTCTATGTTGAACTTGCG
>NZ_BAIS01000153.1 GCF_000613345.1 Prevotella disiens JCM 6334 = ATCC 29426
TTAAAATAATTATTTATTTTCTCCTTCAGAGCCATTAACTGCTCCTGCCGTAGATTTTGATACAGACACGGCTCGTTGAGGTTTATTTAACCAATCTATTACTTTATTATAATTACGGTTCAAGAAACCCCTTGTCCTAGGAGAAAATTTCGCAAATACTTTATTAAAACTTGAGCTAAATTGTGCTGCATTTAGTTTATTGAAATTCTTCATAATAGAAGTTGCTTTTTTTCCAATAGTCCCCTTTGCCATCGTTCCTAATCCTCCTGTACCTTGAGTAGCTAATGTTGTAACAATAGATGTAGATGGATTATAATTGGGACTTCCATCCATATTATAAAATTGTACTTCGGCACCAGTTAAAGGATTTACAGAACCAGAACCTGCAAAATTTCCAAAGTCAAAAATCTGTGCTGTTAAGTAAATATCATTAACAGTTTCATAAACAACTTGACTAAAGAAGTTATCCGACTGTGCCCATCTTTCCATAAATGAAGGCTCATATTGCGAGAGATATTGATTATTATTAATGAGTGTGCTTCCATAAGGAGTTGTAAATTCACCTGGGATGAATTCACCTGTGTAACTATCTTTTATATCTCCTTCCAATGTCAAATCATAACTATAAGAGCCATTTGTTGCAAAAAGTCTTCCTGAGGGAAACAAATATTCCCAACCATCGCCATGAGTTTTATTCACATCTTCTTGGCTTCTTGCCATCGGATCATACATATATGTATGGTTATGACGAATCCAATCTTTTCCATTTGGATCTACAAATTTGATGGGATTACTTGTACTATACACATATCCACCAAGATTTGGATGTTTTTCCATTAGTGCATCTACCCCATACCAAATACTTGCAATAGGGTTCATATACCTCGCACCATAGTAGTATAGTCCCGTCTCTTGGTCGAGTTCCTTTCCATTAAACTTATACGGCATCTCTTCTGAGGATGTGTGCTCATCCACTAGCAATTCGCCATAGGGCAGGTAAGCATCAAACTGGGTGATGTTGGCGTCTTTGTCAGTGATGTAACTTGTGCTGCCGAGGTGGTCACTGTGATAGAAGAAGGTTTCCTCCTTCGTGGGGTCGTTTGGAATATAGCCATATCCAGCCTGCGGGTCATCAGGGTTGCTCGGGTCGTTCCAGCTTACAGGCGGACCGGGGTTGGTATTTGGTGTGGTGTTCGG
>NZ_BAIS01000152.1 GCF_000613345.1 Prevotella disiens JCM 6334 = ATCC 29426
ATAACAAGCTGATGCTCTTTGACTTGACAAATTTCTACTTTGAGGGTAGTAAGCGTGAAAGCAAGAAGGCACAGTTTGGTAGGTCAAAAGAGAAGCGATCAGATTGTAAACTTCTCGTCCTGGCCCTGTGTATCAATAAGGAGGGCTTCATACGCTATTCTTCTATCCTGGAAGGTAATACGGCTGACCCTAAATCACTGCCTGATATGATAGATACGCTGGCAGACAAGAATCCTGTACAAAAAGAAAAATCGCTTATTGTGATGGATGCAGGTATTGCAACCGGAGAGAATCTAAATCTTATTAAGGCAAAGGGTTACAACTATCTCTGCGTATCTCGCACCAAGCTGAAAGATTACACGCTCAGTGAGGACCATAAGAGCGTGATGGTAAAAGACGCCCGAAAGCAAACAATAACGCTCAACAAGGTACACACCGAAGGTGAGGACTACTATCTTGAGATAACCTCTCCATCTAAGGCTATGACCGAATCGTCAATGAACAAACTTTGGCGTGAAAGGTTTGAGACAGAGCTGAAGAAGATAAATGATGGTATTGCAAAGAAAGGTGGAACGAAACTCTACGAGAAGGTTGTAGAGCGTACGGGACGAGCCATACAGAAATATCCTTCTATCGCAAGATACTATGCGATAGACTACATTAGAAACGAAGAAAAACCAAAGGAAATGCTACGTGTAGACTGGAAGCTCAAAGACCTCTCAGCCATCGAGTCCGGACACGGCGTATACTTCCTACGGACCAATGTAGAAACACTCGATGAGCGTACCACATGGGACTATTACAACCTCATACGGGAAATCGAATGTACCAACAGGCAGTTGAAGACCGACCTGAACCTCCGTCCTATATACCATCAGACCGATGACCGGAGCGATGCGCATCTTTTCTTCGGTCTGCTTGCCTACTGGGTGGTAAATACCATCCGCTGCCAGTTGAAGCGAGAAGGCGAATCCTGCTATTGGACCGAAATCGTGCGGAGGATGAGCACCCAGAAACTTGTAACCACGGAAGGTAGGAACCCGTTAGGAGACATCGTACAGATGCGACAATGCAGCAATCCCTCAAAGCAGGCAACTGCTATATACGATAAATTAAAACTGAAATATGCACCATTCAGAAAAATAAAAATTTGTAGGACACAGAGTCCATAGCCAAAACTGAAAAAGTATAATAATAGCAAG
>NZ_BAIS01000151.1 GCF_000613345.1 Prevotella disiens JCM 6334 = ATCC 29426
GAGTATATCACAAGAGACAGCACAGACCGAGACGTTCACGTCGAACACACATAACACGGCGAAGGCTGCACAGGGAAACTCACAGGCTATTAGAAGGGGTAATACTAAAACAGTGACAGCATCCCGCGCAGCCACCTATGCAGCAGACCATCCATCGGGCATCATAGGACAGCCCGACGGACGGGTTTCGGACAACCCCGAGGACAACATCTTCGAGATAACAGTCGAGAAAGTTTCTCCAAATATGCGCGCATGGCTGGTCTATGACCTCAAGGGCGTAAGTTCTGGTCAGGGTATCAGCAGGAGCATCAACGACCGCATGGCAGTCGGCGGCTACCTTACGATTCTCTCCAAGGACTGGAAGACCGTCAGGGAGGAAATAAGCCCCGAGTGGCTGAAGGACGGCAGGAACACCGTCCTCTTCACCATTCCGACGGATGCTTCCTACGCCTATTCGGTCAGGAACGTACATATCGAAACCGTAGCGGATGCTAAGACAAAGACTAATACCAATAAGCAGGAAGAAATAATCCTTTCCTCCGCCCCCATAGCCTATGACGGTCAGACCTACCTCTACGGCTTCGTACGAGGGAAGGCAAGCCGTATCTCAGTGAACGGCACAACCATCACCGTCCATGACGGAGAATTCGAGGGCATCGTGCCATCGACGGGCAGACAGCTCAAGCTCACGGCAGTCATTGATGGCAGGAACATCAGTAGGAAAATAACACCCATACAAGGAGGCAGGGCGGACTATGCCCGTGCCTCGTGTCCGTCGGTGGAAAGGCGGAGAAGCAGTTCCTCGCACACAGGGCGGACAGCATCGCCATCGGCGGCAACGTCCTTTCCGTGAAGGCTGCGGACATCGCAAGGATGGCAGATACTCCATCACGGCACTCCGCGAGACGGACATTCCTGCCCTTGACTACGGCATGACCAACGTCACCGCCAAGGGAGACGGCTACCGCTTTCTGCCCCACGGCAACCACTTCGAGGGCAAGGGTGCAACGGTGAAGATAAAATACGACCGCACGCGAATCCCGAGCGGTTTTACAGAAGACGACATCAATACCTATTACTTCGACCAAGACACCAGGCACTGGGTGGCTTTGGAACGTGTGAAGGTGGATAAGGCTACAGCCTGCGTGGTATCGAAAACGACGCACTTCACCGATATGATCAATGGTGTAATCAAGGCACCGGAATCACCAC
>NZ_BAIS01000150.1 GCF_000613345.1 Prevotella disiens JCM 6334 = ATCC 29426
AAAAGAGATGTTGTCCGCAATCCTATAATATTGGTACAAACCTCTGATTTCAGTTGTATAGCGTGCACAAATTGTGGCTGGGTCTTCTTTGGTCAGGTAATTGCGTGGCATGGCATACCAGATTTCCTTTCCATTGATTACCCTAAGCTCCATTGCTTTCAGTTCCAATAATTTCTTTTGGACGGAGGCGATAGGCAGAGTCAGTATTATGCGTCCGCTGAACGGTCTCTTCAGCCATCCCAGCTTGTTTCGCTTCATGGCTTCGGATTTTCTGACAGAGATTTCATACCCAAGAAACTTTGCTGAATCCTGCGCATTTGTGATAAGGGTCTTTTCTTCGGAGAGTTCAAGCTTTAGTTTGTCTCTCATGAATATTGTAAAGTTCTCTTTCATTTTCGCACAGTCTGCTTTACTACCAATTACACCGATTAGAAAGTCATCGGCATATCTGATATATTTAAGTCTCTTGTAATTACTATCCATTGCCATAGATGCCGGCACTCTCCGTGTCTTAGCTTCCACCTCTTTCAGTTGTGTCAGCAATTCACGTTTCGTATCCTCATCAGTGGCGTTTCGGATAGTCTTGCGTAATCTTACAGCCTTTCGGCTGTAACTTGCGTGGAGTGGGTTTTCCCGCTTTTTCTTGCCCTTGTCGAATGATTCCGCATATTCACGCATGTATTTATCGAACTTATCAAGGTAGATATTTGCCAAGATAGGGCTTATTATCCCTCCTTGGGGAGTTCCCGAATACGTCTTGTGAAATGTAAAATCTTCGATATATCCAGCCTTTAGGAATTTCCATATCAGTCGAAGAAATCTTTCATCTGATATGCGCTCACGAAGAGTTTCAATCAGAATATGGTGGTCGATGTTGTCGAAGAATCCTTTGATGTCACCTTCGATGAACCAGTTCGCACCAGTGAAAAGAGTTTGGATGGAACGCAAAGCCGTATGACAGCTTCTTCTTGGTCTGAATCCATGCGAGGATTTCTCAAAATGTCCCTCATAGACAGCTTCAAGAATAAGTCTGACGACCTCTTGCACCATCTTGTCTTCGATTGATGGGATGCCCAATGGTCTTTTCTTCCCATTCTTTTTAGGGATATAGACTCTTCGGGCAGGCGTTGGCATGTAACTTTCATCCTTTAGCGCAGCTATCAGATGTCCTATTCTATCAACGCTCATTCCGTCAATGGTCTTGCCGTCTGAGCCGGG
>NZ_BAIS01000149.1 GCF_000613345.1 Prevotella disiens JCM 6334 = ATCC 29426
TAAGAGATGTTGTCCGCAATCCTATAATATTGGTACAATCCTCTGATTTCAGTTGTATAGCGTGCGCAGATTGTAGCAGGGTCTTCTTTGGTCAGGTAATTGCGTGGCATGGCATACCAAATTTCCTTTCCATTGATTACCCTAAGTTCCATTGCTTTCAGTTCCAATAATTTCTTTTGGACTGTGGCAATAGGCAGAGTCAGCATTATGCGTCCGCTGAACGGTCTCTTCAACCATCCCAGCTTATTTCGCTTCATGGCCTCGGATTTTCTGATAGAGATTTCATACCCAAGAAACTTTGCAGAATCCTGTGCATTAGTGATTAAGGTCTTTTCTTCGGATAATTCAAGTTTTAGCTTGTCTCTCATGAAGTTTGTAAAGTCCTCTTTCATTCTTGCGCAATCTGCTTTACTACCAATTACACCGATTAGAAAGTCATCGGCATATCTGATATATTTAAGTCTCTTGTAGTTACTATCCATTGCCATAGATGCCGGCACTCTCCGTGTCTTTGCTTCCATCTCTTTCAGTTGTGTCAGCAATTTACGTTTCGTGTCTTCATTAGTGGCGTTTCGGATAGCCTTGCGTAATCTTACAGCCTTTCGACTATAACTTGCGTGGAGTGGGTTTTCCCGCCTTTTCTTACCCTTGTCAAAAGATTCCGCATATTCACGCATGTATTTGTCGAACTTATCAAGGTATATATTAGCCAAGATAGGACTTATTATCCCTCCTTGAGGAGTTCCCGAATACGTCTTGTGAAATGTAAAATCTTCGATATAGCCTGCCTTTAGGAATTTCCATATCAGTCGAAGAAATCTTTCATCTGATATGCGCTCACGAAGAGTTTCAATCAGAATATGGTGGTCAATATTGTCGAAGAATCCTTTGATGTCACCTTCGATAAACCAATTCGCACCAGTGAAAAGAGTTTGGATGGAACGCAAAGCCGTATGACAGCTTCTTCTTGGTCTGAATCCATGCGAGGTGTTCTCAAAATGCCCCTCATAGACAGCTTCAAGAATAAGTCTAACGACCTCTTGCACCATCTTGTCTTCAATTGATGGGATGCCCAATGGTCTTTTCTTCCCATTCTTTTTAGGTATATAGACTCTTCGGGCAGGCGTTGGCATGTAACTTTCATCCTTTAGCGCAGCTATCAGATGTCCTATTCTATCAACACTCATTCCGTCAATGGTCTTGCCGTCTGAACCAGG
>NZ_BAIS01000148.1 GCF_000613345.1 Prevotella disiens JCM 6334 = ATCC 29426
AAACTATCCCCGCACAGGCAGCCGATACATCAGTGAGGATGTTTTCGAGGAAGTACCCGCCCTGCTGCACAAGATAGGCATCTCACTATCAAATCCACTTAATCGCCATTCGGTAGACAATGCAAAGATAACTGACCACCACGCCATTATTCCTACTGGGGAAACGCCTTCAGGAATGTCGGCAGATGAAACAACTATCTATCAAATGGTGGTCAATCGTTTCATCGAAGCATTTTCTCCCGATTCAGAGGAAGAGCGTATGCTGGTTCGTTTCACGGACGGCAACAGCACTTTTGCTTGGAAAGCGTGCCGACAAATCTCCTTGGGTTGGAAAGCCGTGCAGAAAGGTAAAGAAGCGGAAGCTGAAAAGAAAGAAGGGGGTGAAGAACAGGTTTTGTCTTCATTGCCAAACCTGATAGAGGGAGAAAACTTGCCTGTACTTGATGCAGAAATC
Source organism: Prevotella disiens JCM 6334 = ATCC 29426 (assembly GCF_000613345.1). Taxonomy (GTDB): domain Bacteria; phylum Bacteroidota; class Bacteroidia; order Bacteroidales; family Bacteroidaceae; genus Prevotella; species Prevotella disiens. Next base: position 455 of record NZ_BAIS01000148.1, read on the forward strand.
ACCGAGGATAAGACCAAGCCAAAACCACTCTATACGGAAGCTACTTTACTTTCAGCAATGGAGAATGCTGGGAAAGAGGTCGAGGATGCAGAAAGCAAAAAAGCTATGGCAGAATGCGGTATAGGAACACCAGCTACCCGTGCCAACATCATCGAAACACTTATCCTGCGTGACTATATCCGAAGGGACAAGAAAGCAATTATACCGACCGAAAAAGGCTTGGCTGTCTATGAGATTGTCAAGGACAAGCGAATCGCCAATGCGGAGATGACAGGGAGCTGGGAACTGACACTTGCCGCCATTGAAGCAGGACAAATGCCGCCCGAAAAGTTCGCGCAAGGCATCAACTCCTACGTTGGTACCATCTGCGAGGAACTCCTCTCGCTGGCTCCCAAACAGAAGTCTTATTCCACCTATCGCTGCCCCAAATGTAGCAATGAGAGCGTGGGCATCTATGCCAAGGTCGCCAAGTGTAGGCATGAGGACTGTGACTTTCATATCTTCCGTGAGGTTTGTGGAACGCTTCTCACCGAGGACTACATCCGGGATTTGCTAACCATAGGACGTACACCCATTCTCAAAGGATTAACCAGCAAGGCAGGCAAGAAGTTCAACGCCCGTCTGGTACTGAATGAAGACTATACCACATCCTTTGAATTTGAAAGCCGGAAAGGAAAATCAAGAGGGAGATAATCCCGACAGAAATAAAGAGGAACGGAATTGGTCGGGAGGTAATATACTTTATATCTTCCGACTTTTTTCCTCCTCCTTAA
>NZ_BAIS01000147.1 GCF_000613345.1 Prevotella disiens JCM 6334 = ATCC 29426
AAGTATATCACAGGAGACAGCACAGACCGAGACGTCCACGAAGAACGTCCATAATGCAGAAAAAGCTACGCAGGGAATATCACGGACGGCAAGGAAGGAGGATAAGTCAAAGACGACAGCAGTAGCAACTTCTTCCGTTATGGAGACCATCTACACGGCAGACCATGCCTCGGGCATCATAGGACAGCCCGACGGACGGGTTTCGGACAACCCCGAGGACAACATCTTCGAGATAACAGTCGAGAAAGTCTCTCCAAATATGCGCGCATGGCTTGTCTATGACCTCAAGGGCGTAAGTTCTGGTCAGGGCATCAGCAGGAGCATCAACGATCGCACGGCTGTCGGCGGCTACCTTACGGTTCTTTCCAAGGACTGGAAGACCGTCAGGGAGGAAATAAGCCCCGAGTGGCTGAAGGACGGCAGGAACACCGTCCTCTTCACCATTCCGACGGATGCTTCCTACGCCTATTCGGTCAGGAACGTACATATCGAGACCGTAGCGGATGCTAAGACAAAGACTAATACCAATAAGCAGGAAGAAATAATCCTTTCCTCCGCCCCCATAGCCTATGACGGTCAGACCTACCTCCACGGCTTCGTGCGAGGGAAGGCAAGCCGTGTCTCAGTGAACGGCACAATCCTCACCGTCCATGACGGAGAATTCGAGGGCATCGTGCCATCGACGGGCAGACACCTCACGCTCACGGCAACCATTGCGGGCAGGAACATCAGCAGGACAATAACACCCATACAGGGAGGTAGGGCGGACTACGCCCGTGCCTTCGTGTCCGTCGGTGGAAAGGCAGAGAAGCGGTTCCTCGCGCACAGGGCGGACAGCATCGCCATCGGCGGCAACGTCCTTTCCGTGAAGGCTGCGGACATCGCAAGGATGGCAGATACTCCGTCACGGCACTCCGCGAGACGGACATTCCAGCCCTTGACTACGGCATGACCAACGTCACCGCCAAGGGAGACGGCTACCGTTTCCTTCCCCACGGCAACCACTTCGAGGGCAAGGGTGCGACGGTGAAGATAAAATACGACCGCACGCGAATCCCGAGCGGTTTTACAGAAGACGATATCAACACCTATTACTTCGACAAGAACACTAAGCACTGGGTGGCACTGGAAAGAGTTAGGGTGGATAAGAAAGAGACCTGCGTCGTGTCACGCACCACGCACTTCACCGATATGATCAACGGTGTCATCAAGGCACCGGAGTCACCCC
>NZ_BAIS01000146.1 GCF_000613345.1 Prevotella disiens JCM 6334 = ATCC 29426
GCACGGCAGCACAGCTTTGGACTATATTTTCAGGGAAGGCAAACTCGGTAGTCGGCTTGCATTCCACAATCTTTGCAGCAGAGATCCAAAGACTATCTATGAGGAAATGAAAGTGGTCAGTGACTACAACAGCCGTTGCAGGAACAAGTTTCTCCGTATCGAAATCGGCATCGCACCGCAGGACGAGAAAAAGCTGTCTGTGTCCGAATATATGTGGATAGCCCATTTGTTTGCCAAGCGAATGAGACTTGACAACCACCAATGGGTGGCAGTAACGCACAAGGACACCGACAACACACACATTCACATCATCGCCAACCGTATCAGTCTGTACGGAGAGGTCTATGATACCACTTTTGCGAGCAACAGGGCAGCGAGAGTGGCAGAGGAAATAAGCAGAGAGAAAGGCTTGACTATCGCAAAGGAGGTCAAAACAAACAAAAAATACCAAAAGGAAAAATCTAACCCAACGAGAGAGCAAACAAAGAAAGAGGTACAGCAAATCTGTTATTCCCTGCTTGACAAGTACAAAGGAACAGGTATCACGGGGCATTCCATGTTCCTTTATGAATTGAACAAAAACGGCATTACCATAGAGCGTATGAAGAACAAGCAGGGCAAGGTATATGGCTTGAAGTTCTCATACGCAGGGCAATCCTTCAAGGCTTCCGAAATCGGCAGGGAGTTCGGCTACCATTCCTTGCAGAAGAACTTTGAAGCAACCAACAAGGAAGAACAGAAGAAACCACGCCAAACGATACAAGAGCCAATAGAAAAGGAAGAACAACCTGATAAAGGCTACCAACTTGTACCTAAAAGCCGTTCATACATACCAAAAGCATCAAAAGAAACTCCGCAGATTGCACAGGTTATCGGTACAATGGCAGATGCAGCCATTAGCGCAGCCGATGAAGCAGTGGAAGGATTGGTCGATTTGATTACACCATCCGCACATGGTGATGACTATGCCGAAGCAGCATGGCAGCGTAAACTCAGATACCAAGCCAATAGAAAGAAAAGACGAGGAAGAGGAATATAACCCACAACCAGACAATCAATCAAAAATGCAGAAAGAAGAATATTTCATCAAAAACGCTTGTTATTCGGTAACAAAGTCTTATCTTTGCAAACAGAATAACAAGCGTTCTTTGTTAGGCAGAAAACAGCGAAGCCAAGTAGCTCGCTCGTTTCCAAATCGTTACCTGTTTAGTTGTATCAATAAGGTAACTTCTTTATTTTCAGATAGATATATTTTTATAATTATCTT
>NZ_BAIS01000145.1 GCF_000613345.1 Prevotella disiens JCM 6334 = ATCC 29426
AATGAAAAGATGCTTTTAAATTTAACCCAAACAGGAATAAGAGGATTGTTTAGATTAATTGACAAAAATGTAGATATCGTAAGAATTTTATCAAGTATAGGTCCTGTTAATAGGCTCAAATCCCTTATGGATTTAATAAAAGAAAAAACAATGCTCCCCGAACAACAGAAAATTATGGCTTTTAATACATTGAGAACTCCTTCAGAGGAAAGTGAACATAAAGGGTTTAGCAATTTTATAAAAGGTTTTTTTAGTATGTATCGTAATCCAAAAGCTCATACTCCAAGAATGACAGAGGATACACAATTATCAGCCATGATAGAGGTTTTAGTCGTTGCTTCCATAATTCATAACAAATTAGATATAACATATAAGACAGGATATTAGTTATTTGGCTTTTTGTTACTTTTGAGCCGTCTCAACTCGCTGCCAAAAGTAACGAGGTATTTTTTGTTGGGGTTTCTTTGCTCCTTTCTTTGTCCGCCCGAAGCTCACGAAAGAAAGGAGCGGTCGGCAAATCTGCCGACCGCTTTACGTTGTGTGCTCTTTTTGAACGATTATCCGTCCCGTCTTTACTTCGGGGTGTGTGGAGAAAGCCCAATTGATTTCCTCATCGGGAAGTGTGCTGTGAATGCTGCTACCCATAACCAACCCACAATTTTGCAGGACTTTCTGCCGTGCGTCTTCTTTGTTCTCCGCAACCACATCAAACACTCCATCGAAGATGTATTGCGTCCGTACTCTGTAAACTTTCTTCTTCATAATCTTAAAATTCAACTTTTAATAATCTATATTCCTTTGGCTCTCCATTTGACAATCTGCGGTGTTTGAGCCAAAAGTGATGTGCACCATAGCCGTATGCAAAGAACTTGTCAAGTTCTGTTTCTTCGGCTATTTGGTTGATAGCCGACCTTAACTCCTCTTTGTTGTCGGATAGGGTTATTGCGTTGATAACCCTGATGAGTATGTGTGGTATCTCGTCCGCACTGTTATAGATAATGTTTTCAATCTCTGTTTTCATATCTGTGTCTATTTAATTGTTTGTTTTATGCAGTAGCTTGCATCCGCTGGCTGATTAGCCTACGATTGGCATTGACAAGGTTTACTATCTGTTCGTGGTACTCGGTATTCTTGTTGCACACTCCACGACTTTGCACCACCTCAAATGATTTCAGTGATACCTCTATTGTTTCTATCCGCTTGCCCTCAATGGTTGCCGACAGGATTAGTGAGTCCTCTTTAAGATAATATTCGTTGGAGAATACGCAATGGTGCATGGTCGCTCCCTCCTCCAAATGTTCACGCACGCTCTCCAATACGTGGACTTGGA
>NZ_BAIS01000144.1 GCF_000613345.1 Prevotella disiens JCM 6334 = ATCC 29426
TTAAAAGTTTCAGGATATGGAAGCAAATATAGCAGACAGCAATAAAGAGAGAATTGTTATCGTTGGCGGAGGATTAGGAGGCTTAGAGTTGGCATTTGATATGCTAAAGTCTGATTACCAAGTAGTTCTTATTGACAAAAACAATTACCACCAGTTTCCACCACTCATTTATCAAGTGGCTTCGGCAGGCTTAGAACCAAGTAGTATCGCCTTTCCTTTTCGTAGATTGTTTCAAGGTAAAAGCGATTTCTTTTTTAGAATGGCAACCGTAGAAGCGGTTAATCGTACTGAAAACACCTTACAAACATCTATTGGAGTGATACATTACGACTATCTCGTGTTGGCTGCTGGCGCAACAACCAACTTCTTTGGTAATCAAAACTTCGAGCAAAATACGCTCCCAATGAAGTCGGTTGCGGAAAGTATGTGCCTTCGCAATACGATATTGGAGAACTTGGAACGAGCTGAAACCGAAGAAGACGAACAAAAAAAGAACGCTTTATTAACTACGATTGTTGTGGGTGGCGGTGCATCAGGCGTTGAAATTGCGGGTGCTTTAGCTGAAATGAAGAAGAATATCATACCGCGCGACTATCCCGACTTAGATGCTAATAAGTTGAAAATATATCTTGTCAATGCTGGCGACCGTCTGTTGGGAGCTATGGACATCAAGTCTTCGCACCGAGCAGAGAAAGATTTGACGGAAATGGGGGTGATTTTATTGCAAAATAAGTTTGCCGTAGATTGTCAAAATGATGAATTATGGCTGAAAGACGGTACAAAAATTCCTTCAAAAACCATTATATGGGTGAGTGGTATCGTGGCAAACAAAATTGAAGGCATACCTGCTGAGAGCATAGGAAGAGCGGGTCGCCTGCTGACAGATAGATATTGCAAGGTAAAAGGCACTGAAAACATTTTTGCCATAGGCGACCAAAGTTTTGTAGAGGGCGACTCTGACTATCCAATGGGACACCCACAATTGGCGCAAGCGGCTATCCAACAAGCAAGATGTGTGGCAAAAAATTTCAAAGCAATGGCTAAAAAAGAACCATTAACGATGTTTAAATACAAGAACTTAGGTACGATGGCGACTATCGGACGTAAGTGCGCCGTGGCAGAAATTGGTGGACAGAAGTTTGGAGGACTCCCTGCGTGGATACTTTGGTTGGTTGTTCACATTCGTTCTATTCTTGGTGTGAAAAACAAAGTGGTGATTTTGCTGAATTGGATGTGGAACTATTTCAACTACAAACAGAGCCTTCGACTCATTTTGAAGGCTAAAAGTTCACAAAAATAAGCAGTTCTGTTGTTTTTAAGGTGGGCTCTAAAAATTAGCTTTGCTGTATTTTGAGGTTTTTATTGAGCAAAAATAGGCAGTGAATGAGGGAGTATAGTGA
>NZ_BAIS01000143.1 GCF_000613345.1 Prevotella disiens JCM 6334 = ATCC 29426
CCCCATTATGTGATAAAATAATACTCAGCTGTATCATAATTATATCCATGCCACCTTATGTATTTTCTGTGGAAAAATTCCATTGTTTTTACTTTGTAGGGGCGTGATTTATCACGTTCCTAACATTTATATTTGTTTTTGCTTATTCAAACGTTTTTAGGAACGTGATAAATCACGCCCCTACAAGTTACTAAAAACCGTAGGGGTTCATTTCCTTATACTTATTATTGAGCTTTTGCTCTATGTTTTCTGGGGTTTCTTCTGCTTTTTCTTCGCCATTTTCGGTTGTTTCTGGCATCAATTCTTCGGCTCTTTCGGCATCTTCTTTGGCTTTTTTGTCTTCGCCTATTGCAGAATAAACCTCACTACGCTCCTTGAAAGCTGCGTAGGAGAACGGATTGGCATCAATGGCTTTGGTAAACCATGCTATGGATTCATTGTTTCGGGTGGCTGCACGTTCAATTCTTGCCTTTAATAACAATACATCTTCGTTATTATCAGTGTGTTCCACCAACCAATCTGCGTCTGTTGTTGCCTCTTCAAGTTGTTCCATGCGCAAGTGAGTTTCGCCACGAAGTAAGTAAGCATCGCCATATTTCTCGTTCAACGAAATTGCCTTTGTCGCCATTGCAATCGTATTTACATCATCGCCTTGACCTTTGCAAGCTTGTGCATATAGATAATGTGCCTCTGCGTTTTCCTTATCAAGAAGAATTGCTTTCTCACAAGCGGTTGCCATAACTCCATAATTCTCCATCATGAAGGCAATGTTAGCCATGCGAATATAGATTTGGATATTATCGGGTTGGGCTTCGCTGAGTATTTGTAGTTCGTCGTAAGCCTCTGAAAGCATGCTCTTTGCGATATACGAAACAGAAAGGTAATCGTGTATTTCTAAGTCTTCTTGAATTTCTAAAGCATGTTTGAAACATCTTATGGCATAATCTACCTCGCCTGTCTTCATGGCTCTTACGCCGTCATACTTTAAAACATCGAAGTCTTTTGCTTCATTTTGTACTTTTGTTTCTTCTTTGGCTTCGTCTTTTCCACCAAACAACTTTTGAAAGAAGTTCATACGCAATCGTATTTTATTTTTTTGAAAGGTTCTACATTCTTATTTTCTATCTGCAAACTTACGCATTTTTTTTCAGATAAGCTCGCAAACCACTAAAATAGTATTACAAAATGGATTCGAACCAATGGAGCAAATTTTGAATGAAACTATTTTGAAATCTAAAACAATAGGTTTTGTAACTCAAAATAGGCTGTTTTGGTGTTCAAAACAATGGGTATTGATTTTTCGTACCATGGGTTATAAATAAAAAGACGTTCTGACTTTGTGTTGATATGAGTTGTGTGCCAAATAAAAATTATCACGTTTCTAAAATGAAAATTGATTTTAGGAACGTGATAAA
>NZ_BAIS01000142.1 GCF_000613345.1 Prevotella disiens JCM 6334 = ATCC 29426
TATTTAAATAATTGTGGTTTTAGATTTTAAAATAAGAATATTTTTGGCTAAAAAATGCAGATTGGTGGAATAGGGGACACTGCTTTTGGGGATAAAAGCCCGTCATTTTTTTTTTCATTCCGTGGCGTTTCTAAAATGAAAAAAAGGCACAAGGGAGAACAAAATAGGGTGGGAGGGGTGCGAATAACCAAAAGGAAAACAAAAAGGCAAAAGTCTTAATTGCGTACGCAGAAAGGGAGAAGCGAGAGGAAACACAGATTGTTCTATTTTTCAGGTAGGCAGGAAAGCCGCCCAAGAAGGTATAGAGGCTCCCCAAGCCCTCCTGAAGGAGGGGAGTGAAAACTATGAAAACTAGGAAAACTAGGGAAACTAGGAAAACTAGGGAAACTAGGAAAACTGGGGAAACTAGGAAAACTGGGGAAACTAGGAAAACTAGGAGAACTAGAAAAACTAGGAAAACTAGGAGAACTAGAAAAACTGGGAGAACTGGAGAAACTAGAAAACTAGGAATACTGGGGAAACTAGAAAACTAGGAATACTGGGGAAACTAGAAAACTGAGAAAACTCAAACTATAGTGCGACAAATTAGGAAGAAAAAACGGAAGACTTAAAAATAGAAAAATGGGAGGACAGAATGATGAAATTCAGACTAAATTGGGGCGAATAAGGTAAAAAAAATATACAATAGGGTGGGGGATTTCAGACGAGAGCGATGGTTTGGCGACAAAAAAGGAAGTTATTTCGGAGAAAAGCAAGGTGCGACAAATTAGGAACAAATTCTTTGGCAGTGTAAAAGCAGTTCTAAAAAGTTGAATATCAGTGGTATTAAGTCATTAGTTAAAGGCGAACGGCGACAAAAAAGTGAAAAGTTTTGTTAATATTTAAAGTTTTACTTGCAAGTATAATTGTTAATATCCTGTATTTCAAAGTATTATAAATTATTTAATATGTTATTTTGCGTGAAATTTATTCCTAATTTGTCGCCCAAAAGCGGTGATATGATGGTGCAAAATGGGTGGATTTTTGGATTTTAGAGGTGTAAAGTGCGACAAATTAGGAAGTCTTAGCCTCCGAAGCGAGTTTATAGGTGCGACAAAAAGGGAGGTGGGTGCAAAAATAGGAAGTGCGACAAATTAGGAAGGAAAACTTTTGCATAAAAGTAAACGATATGAAGGCGAGTTTCATACGGCTGCGATGCGAAAGGAGTAAGGAGTAAATGGCACATAGCGATTGCAAATAAAATGTGCGAAGTATTTATTTTGTCGGAACTGTTCGTTGCTAAAACAGACAAGCTCAATGGCAATCTCGTTGTGCGTGAAGCGTTTACAATGCGCTCTGTGCGTGTGTTGTCGCAGAACAGAAGAAAGGGAAGAGGGGGTGGAAATCGTTGCGGTAAAGGCTTGAAAGGAGCAAGAGGAACGAG
>NZ_BAIS01000141.1 GCF_000613345.1 Prevotella disiens JCM 6334 = ATCC 29426
AACTTATAGGTGTGCTTGGATTTATAACAAGTGTAAACCACATTTGCTTCCTTAAGTTCTTTTAAACCAATAGAAAAATTCCTCTGAAATAATGGTTAATATGCTTTTATTTTCAAAACCTATTGTTTTGAGCTCCCAAATAGCCTATTTTGAATGCCAAAACAATAGGTTTTAAAATTCACTTGTATTTGATATGAGCAAGAACATAAAAATAGGTTCATCAGGAATTATGTCGATACAAAAGAAATTGAACGAAAGACCGAGAGAAAAATTAAACTTTTCTACTCCAAAGTGTGAATTCTTCAAATACGTTTTATAATTTTGCACTTGCTGGTTGACTCTGCGCCGCACAAACAGCTATAAAACAGCGATGAAATAATATCACTATATTGGAATGCCGTACCTGTACTGCCACGCTGACCAAGCGAGGAATCAATAATTTGATTGAGTCCAAGTTTGGAAAAAACATTCATTACGTGAAAAATTCCACCAAAAGAGGTTATTTTGTCAGATTTTATTGCTACTTTTGTCATGTCAGTTGATTTATTGTTTTACATGTTTGATAGCACTAAGATAAGTGAATTTTCTGACATACGCAAGTGTTTGAATACTTTTATGTATCAGGCACTTGCATTTCTTGCAAGCAAAAACGCTGCGGAAATAAGGGAAGGAGGAAATAAGATTCATTTTTGACAATAATGAAACATATACATATAATAAAATTATTGCTAATATCCTCATTATTAGTATCATGCCGAAATAATAATGTTAAAGAGATTCTAACCGGGGATAGATATAGATATTGGTATAATGAAAGTGATACAATACTTAATCTTCCTTTATACTTAATTTTTAACAAAGATGGACAATTGCAAGTAAAAAGTCAAGACGAAAGGGGGAGATTACAGGACTTTGTTTTCTCCCATGATGTAGAATGGGCTCATCGTTGGAGTATAAAAAATGACACATTACTATATATGGGATTGTATGATAATTATTTCGTTATATCAAGGTATAATGATTCTATGGTCATCCTTACACAGAATAACCAAAATATAGTATTACATGCGATTAGAGATCCTCGTATGTTTATACAAAACATTCACGCTAAGAGAAAAAATATTATTGATAGTATTCAATGTATAAATTATGATATACGAATTGATAGAATATGCCCTAATGGCAACAATTATATTCTAAAAGATATTTCTTCCTCAGTTGAGATAAGCAAAGCAGATATGAATATCATAACTCCCCAAAGAGGAGACCGTTTAGTCAAAGAAAAGAATTATGTATTGTTGAATAGAATAACTAATGATTCAATTTATCTATATCGATATACTGTTTTAGGAGAGCATCCTGTTTTATCGATTCTCCAAAGTGGAGAAAAAAAGAATTTCATACAAAGAAATGGGATTTATCAGAGATAAGTGCATTGCTTCTAAAAT
>NZ_BAIS01000140.1 GCF_000613345.1 Prevotella disiens JCM 6334 = ATCC 29426
CACTTTCTTTTTTGCTATACTAAATTAGTAGACAGAGTCCTAAAGTTGCACTTAAAGTATGAGAGCTGGACTTGCTGACCCCCTACTTGTTGTTTGTCAAAATTGTATGCCCCTCAATGGGGCATGCAATTTTTTTCTTTCTTATCAGGGTTGCTGGCATGTGCTTTGCCCCTGACTTGTTGTTTGTCGCTGTAAAGTTACAATTTTGTTTTCTTTCGTCTCTTGTTTTTTATCATATTTTTTCTTTTTCCACTTTTTTTTGTTGTGGTCCTTTCTCTTGATGCGCCATGGCAGGGGTTTTGTAGCCGATGCTCATGTGGGGGCGTTTGTTATTATAGAATTGTATGTATCGTCCGATAACTTCTTTTGCTTGTGCTTGGTTTGCAAATTGGTGGGTACGATAAACGTATTCTTCTTTGATAATACCATTTACTCGTTCGGCTATGGCGTTATCGGTGGGCTTGTAATCTTCTGTCATAGAGATGGATATACCATACGATTTTAAGACTTCAACATAGGCATCGCAGCAGTATTGTACGCCACGGTCGGAGTGGTGGATAAGTCCCTTTAGGCAGCTATTACCTGTGCTTTGAACTGCTTGGTCGATGGCTTGTTGGAGGGCTTCTATTGACATGGCTGCTTTTAAGGTATCGGTTAATACCCAACCTATTATCTTATGGGAGTAGGCATCAGTTATAAGATGTAGATAACAAACGCCTTGAGCCGTCCAAATATAAGTTATATCGGCTACCCATAGTTCGTTGGCAGAGTTTAGAGAAATGCCTTTTATAAGGTTCTTCCATTTATGATAACGATGATTGGAGTTGGTCGTATGCCGTACCTTAGGGGGAGGAAGCATCAACTTGTGTCTGCGAAGCAGGACATAGAAACGATCACGACCCATAACTGCCTCATAACCATAGATGTTTCTCATCATGAGCCAAAGCTTATAAGCACCGATACCAGGGTCTTCCGCCCTAATTTCGCAGACACTTTCAAGTACACGACGCTCGTTGGCAATATCCTTTTCAATATCAGACTTTAACTGGTAAAAAGACTGACGATGATGGTCAAATAGCTTACAAGCAAGCGTAACACTGAGGTTGTCTTGCTTGACCAGTGAAGTGGCTACTTGACCCCACATTTTTTTCTGATTGAAATGTTAAAGTATTCTTCTGCCTTATCAATGAGCATATCACGAGCTTTGGTCTCTAAACGAGAAATTTCCAAGGCTTTTTCTAACTCTGCATACTGCTTTTTCAATTCCGACAACTCTTTACGATAACCCTCTTTACTTATATTTGCCATGTCTATATCGAATGATTCAGAGGGCAAAGGTAAGCCTTTTTTCTCACAAGCGTAACGCTTTATCCAACTACTTAAGAGAGTTACATTGCAAATGTTGTGCAATTTAACAAACTTAGACTTACTCAAACCTGATTCGTAATAC
>NZ_BAIS01000139.1 GCF_000613345.1 Prevotella disiens JCM 6334 = ATCC 29426
AAAGGCTTGACCTTTCACATGGCTCGCCATACTTTCGCCACGACCATCTGCCTTTCCAATGGTATAGCAATGGAAACGCTCTGCAAGATGCTCGGGCACAGCGACATTGGAACGACACAGATTTATGGAAAAATTACCGACCTGAAAATCAGAGAGGACATGAACCGTTTGCAGGAACATAAAAGTAAGGCTTTTTCTGACTATACGGAAGCTATCGAAAAGCAAAACGCAACAATATTCTAGAAATCAGCAAAAATTTATGTATGAAAACAGATAATAGCAAAAAGGAACTTTCCTATTTTCGATTGAAGTTGGAAAGCTATATGAGTGAACATCATCCCGAAAGAATGAGTGATATGGAGTTTATCACGCAAGAGCCGACATGGCACTGACCGCCTACTGCGATGCCGTGGCGCAAGGCTTTAATCATTTAGAAGCAGAAAGAATAGCAAGTGAAGTGCTTTTCAGTGGACTGCATTTCTCAAAGTACGATACCCTTGTTTCTGTCTTGGAGGACGAGTTTGAGAGGGAACTTCCTGCACCGCTCCCCGAGAGGCTTTCACTTTTATTGTTGGCGAACAAGGCTGTTCAAGCCACATTCGCTGGGTACGAACTGACGGACGCATTTGCCGCAAGCGGACAATACGACCGTCTTTACACCGAACTGACAGGCACGATAGTGCTGCTCATCGAGAGTAACAACCTGCCAACGGTCAAACTGGCGGAGGAAGCAAGCCCAAAGGCGTTGTAGGCAAAAGCAGACGCAAAGCCCCTGAAGCCGTTTCTTATCGTGCAAAGGTACAACGGCAGCCTATCTGCCCTGACAAGGTCGAGTCCTGCGGATGGAGAGAAGAATCTCCACCGCAGGATTTTTCTTTTCAAGTTGGTATTGCCATTTTCAATATTCGTGCGGTCGTATTCATCTCTCCCAACCTTGCAGGGCAGGGTTGCCGTAAGAGAGTATAGGCACGACAAGAATACGGCATACTCAGGCTCTTTGGACGCAAGGCGTAACAGCCAACAATAGATAGGACTGACGATAATACGGACAATCGGTTGTTTGTACAATTTGTTGTCATGACTATCTGTTGTCATGACTATCTGTTGTCATGATTATCTGTTGTCATGACTATCTGTTGTCAAAACTATATATCGTCAAAATAATCTATCGATAAAACTATCTATCGACACTTCGACATCTCGATTTGTCGAACTATCGAATTATCGATAAAACAACAAAATAATAAAAGGAAAGAGCCGGCACCTCATCTCATTACCGCAATAACACAAATGGATCTCCTTTGGTCTTTTCTCTTGTTTCCTCTCTATTTCCCTGCTTTTCCTCATTTCTTGCAGCGGTGCTTCCGAGGGTTTACTTTTGCACTCGATAAGTACGGCAATGGACTGCATAACAGTTTGTTTGCCGAGTAACAACAAAGTAATCAAAACAAAATCAAGGCAATGAAACTCATTATCATCAACCGCAAA
>NZ_BAIS01000138.1 GCF_000613345.1 Prevotella disiens JCM 6334 = ATCC 29426
ATTGTCGGTCATCTTGGGAACGGCTGTTACTTCTCCGTTAAGGAGTATTTCCCGACAATAATCGGAGAATTTCCGTCCCGCACTTTCTGCCTTTGACTTAATACGCTGCTTTTCTTCTAAGGTGCATCTTACCTTGATGAACTCTGTCTTGTTCATCCTCTGTTCTTCCTTATCCCATTGCTGCCATCGGGCAGCTTTTCCTTTGTATCTGTTCATATAAGTTTCCTTGAAAGTTAATCATTGAATATGATTTGTTGTTGTTTAATTCCTGAATGCTGACCGATGAGAACGGAGTGATTACGGTCTTATCTCCCCGATAGTCTGACGAGGGGAGCTGGGCGCAGTTTGTGGGTACAAACTGACGTCTTGCAATATCAGCTAACGAAACGTTTACGCACAAGGCGTTTTGCTGCTTGAAAGTGAATGCTGTGCATTCCGTGTTTAACTGTGTTCGTGGTGTTCTCATCATTCAGTATGTTTGACAAATGTCTGTTGATATGTTCTCTAAAAAAGGGTTGAGGGTTTTAAGTGGAATAATAGCCCCTTTTCCCAAAAGTCCTCGCTCCCTTTTCCTGTGCCTCACAGCTTTCTCCACTTCTCTATGTCCTCACCATACTCCTCCAAATGAATGCGCACGATGTTCTCCACGAAACTTGAAAGGTTGCTGCCCTTGTCGCCCAATCTGCGCACGATGAAGTCGGCACGCTCATGCGTTTCTAGGCTTAGATAGACCGCCTTTCGGTTGCTCAGTTTTGTTGGGACAAGGTAGGCTTGCTTGTAGGCTTCAAGCGTTTCCTTTCTCATTTTGGCACTGATACGTCTTTGAACAGCCATATTCTCAGTATGCCGTGTATGCTCGGATTTCCCAGAAGTGATATCCGCTTCTCCTTGACTAACACTGTCCTCATTCATTTCTACGTCCGTTGTTGTTTCCTCTACAGGAACGGGGTGTGCTTCCGTCTGTGGGATTACCTCATTGTCCATTTCATCATCTTGGTTGTCCAAGAACCACGAAAGGTCTTTGTCATTCATCATTGTTTTCTTTTTCATTTCTCTATCTGATTTTATGTTTGACTTGTTTTGATTCCTTGTTTTGATTTTGGTCTGTAATCGACATGTGTGCCTGTATCTGCCTTTATGCTTCTGTCGCTCACGGACATGACTGACATGAAACTCGTTGAGGTCTTTGAAATCCTTGTAGTGTATGCTCATGTCCTCAACATGAAAGCCTGCCCCTGCAAACTCCTGCACAGCTCTCCGCCCAGCATCGTCATTGTCAAGGAAGGCACGAATGAAAGATATTCCCTGCGCATTCATATACCGAATTGCTTTGGCGGTATTGCTCACGGAGTTTAGCACAAGGCAGGCACTTGTTACTTCTTCTTTCATTGAAAGAAAAGAAAGAAAATCCATAAAACCCTCGAATACACAAGTTGGCTGTATTTGGTTTATTATCTTGTCGGTGAATATAGGAGTAATGTCTTTCGGAGC
>NZ_BAIS01000137.1 GCF_000613345.1 Prevotella disiens JCM 6334 = ATCC 29426
TGTCATGTTGCCCGGTTTCGCATAAATGCGCTGGTAGGCTACATAAAACATCTGTTCATTGAATAGGATGCGGTACAACCTTTCGTACTTGTAATGCACATCTTTGCTATGTGCAGATAAACTGTTTAATATGGTCTCTGGATTTCTCATACGTCTCACACGTTATCGTTTGACAATATTAAAATTACCGAGCTGTTCCCCTTCGCCATGTACGTGGCTTTCCCACGCTCAGACTACTACGGGAACTCCGTTGCCATGCGGAGTTTTCAGAGCCTGTGCTCATAGCCTTTCGGCATCTCCGTGTAGGCAATCCCCATTTAGTGGACTTGATAACTTGGCTTGACAGACTGTCGGATGCAACGTACATCCTTTTCTGTTCTCTGACGGATATGTCGCAGTAAATTCCTTGCCCATCACTCCGTTCAATAAGCGTGGGTACTGCGAGGCAACGTATATAACTGCTTTCCGTTGCCACCTCTACATTAGTCATAGGACTATTGTTCAACCAATCAGGTTTCATCCTCGTGTCTGTCTTTTCCCATAGCAATTCAGTCGCAGTTTAGCAATTAACTGACTTATCGCGTTACCGACATGCTTCACTCCCCGTTTGGTTTCCCATTCGGATAAGTCGGTCTGGGATAGGTTTATAAATTGGAATACTAACCTAATCACTTGCCAAAGTGATTATTATCAAGCCCCTATTATGGGCGCACTGAAAGCGTAAAACGAGCCGTCCTCACAAATCACGCTCATGTTGGTTTCCGTTTCAAAGTCCTTCACCGAAGCCTTTACACGTAACACGTTCTCAGCATCCTCCGCCTTCCCTGCGATGATGTTCTGCGAACCTAAGTCTACATAGCGAATGGCAGAAGGGAAGATAAGATGCACAGTTTTGTCAAAGGTAACCTCCAGACCATACGGCAGTACGACACGCCCCGTAGGAATGGCACGGCTCATACCTTGAAAGAGCTCTCCCGAAGTAAGCGGACGGTTTGGTGTAAGACCATCATTGTTTCCCTGTGCTGTGGCTGTTGCTCCCACCATGGCAAGCATAGCCATTGATAAAATAAGTTTCTTCATTGTTGCTGTTGATTTGATGTTATTTTTTTACTTGTAATTTTTGATTGTTTTATTTGGACTGAACCAAGAAAAGGCGATAGCCCCCTTTGAGCGTTACCTTGATAGTGCGCAGTTTCTTCTGAAGCAGCTGACTTGCACCTTGCATCACCCCACGGGCAGTCTCGGAGATAATTTGGTCTTTGGCAGAGGAAGCGAAGGTAAAGGATGTTCCCATTGAACCGCCGATGTTCGCCCCAACTTCCTTAAGCGCATTGATGTCCTCCGAGCCTGGTATATACACCCCCTCCTGTCCGTCCGTGTCGTAAGCCGAGAGCTTGACGGCTATGATATGCCCGTCCACCTCAATACTCTTAATGAGCAGGTGCATACGGTTGCCTTCAATCTTGGCAATGGCTATGAGTCGGCTTTGTCGTGGAATACGC
>NZ_BAIS01000136.1 GCF_000613345.1 Prevotella disiens JCM 6334 = ATCC 29426
TGTCTGTATGCTTTTCTCTGCCGTATAAAGGCGCATCAGTCGTACCACCTGATTGTAGTTCACTCCAATTTTATGTACTTGGGCTGTGAGTTCAGAGAGCTTGCGATAATACTCCACGGCGGACTTATCCACCGTTATCACCTTGAAATGCTCCCCCAATAATCTTGCACGCACGAACTCTGACTTGGACATTGAGCCTGATTTGTGATAGAGGTCTATCACTCGTATTTGGTCTTTCGGGTCTGGTGGTACTGTCCTATAAAAGTGTGTAAGCTTCTTTTTTCTTATCTTTGTATTTGTAAACCATAAAAAAGAAAAAAATGAAACTTACACATTCGCAAATTTCGGAAATTCTTTCGAATTACACAAGCAGCAGCGAGGGTTTTGTTACCCTTCAGTCATTAATCATGAACTCCCTGATGTATCATGAACGAGAGTTGTTCGTCAGCGAAAATGCCCATGAACAATGCAATGGCTTCCGTTGTCGTCGTTGGTACAGTCACGGCTTTGAGTTCTCGCTCCGTATTCCGCGCAGTCGCAGCGGGAACTTCTATCCCATTCTCTTAGGGTTGATACGCAGCGAAAGCGAGGAACGTGCCAAATTGTTCAACCTCCTCTACACCAAAGGTCTTACCACGGAGCAGATAGGCGAGATTTCCAATTGCGTCTATGGTCGTTCCTACAGCAAGCAGCAGGTATCGCATCTTGCCGGTAGCTGCCGTGAGGACGTCGAGCGGTGGCTTTGCCGTAGCCTTTCCTCCCACTACTTAGCCGTCTATATCGACGCCACCTTTATTTCCACCCGTAGGGACAGACAGGTGTCCAAGGAGGCCTACTATACCATTCTGGGGGTATTAGAAGACGGCAGCAGGGAGGTGCTCACGGTTGTCAATCATCCCACAGAAGGGGCTCTGTGCTGGAAAGACGAGCTTGAGGCCTTGAAGCAAAGAGGCGTCGAACAGATAGACTTAGTCGTTTCCGATGCATTGCAAGGAATAGAGAATGCCGTCTGTGCAGCCTTTCCAGGTGCCGCACACCAGTTCTGCGTGGCACACGTCAAGCGACAGATACTCAGCGGCGCATCACATAAAGACAAACCGGTAATGGCGCAGCAGCTCAGTGAGGTGTTCCAATTGGAGAACAACGAGATGAATTCCTTGCAGGGATACGAACAATTCATTACCTTTGTCGAGAAATGGGAAAGGAAATATCCTGCACTAAGAAAGTACAAGACCGAACGCAACAGTGCCTACTTCACGTATATGGACTTCCCGGCCCAAGTGCAGAGGTGCATATATACGACCAACTGGATTGAAAGGCTCAACAGGAAGTACAGGAGAACCATCCAAATGAGAACATCCATGCCATCAGAAAAGTCTGTCATCTTCCTCCTGGCAGCCGTGGCGATGGAGGAAACAAAGACGACATATGAAAGGAGAATATATCAATTCAAAAACTGGAAAGAAAAGAATAAAATAACAGTGCAAGTACAGAGAAAGGAAAGATGAATTACACACTTTTAAGGACACTACC
>NZ_BAIS01000135.1 GCF_000613345.1 Prevotella disiens JCM 6334 = ATCC 29426
GTCGTCCCTTGAAAAGTAAATAACCTATTGATTATCAATAAAATAGCCTTTCTATTATTTGTATATATCTACAAGTTTTTGTATCTTTGCATGGTAAAATCTTGCAAATCAACAATGTATAAATCTCCATCCAACACCCATCAGGTATCAATGTTTTGGGACTTGGCATCCATGCTCAATCCCACCCATCCAATGTACAAACTTGCCAATCTGATAAATTGGGAAACCTTTGAGCGTTCCTTTGCCCCCTTGTACTGTAAGGACAACGGACGCATGGCCAAGCCTATCCGCCTGATGGTCGGTCTTATAGTGCTGAAGCATATTCGCAACGTCTCGGACGAGAGCGTCGTGGAACAGTTCTCGGAGAACGCCTACTACCAGTATTTTTGCGGAATGGAATCCTTCACCATCGCCAAACCTTGCGTACCGACGGAACTCGTGGAGTTCCGCCATCGCATTGGCGAAGCGGGTATGGAGTTGATTCTCAAGGAGAGCATCCGGGTAAATCTGCTGCTTGACGACAAGCGGAAAGAGAATGAAAACAGAAATGACGGCAAGGACGGTCGTGGACGCAAGTCCGACACCGAGCAGACAGCCTTTATCGACTCTACCGTGCAGGAGAAGAACGTCACGTTCCCCACGGATTCGAAACTCCTCAATAAAATCATCGGTTTCTGCCGCGACGTGGCTCATGCAGAGCACCTCAAGGTGCGCCAAAGCTATGCCAGGGAAATCAAGAGACTTAAGCTTGTGCAGCGTTTCCGTGGCAGGAAGAACAGTTCAGCCAAGGTAAGGAAGGCCGATCGTCGGATGCGCACCATCGCCGGAAGGCTGTTGCGCGAGCTGGTTCGGAATTTGCCCCCTGAGAACTCTTACCAAGAACGTATTGAGGTCTGCATGAAGTTCGTTAACGGCGAGAGAAGGGACGGTCATAAGATCTACTCCCTTCATGAGCCGGACGTGTTGTGCATCAGCAAGGGGAAGGACCACAAGAAATACGAGTTCGGCAATAAAGTCTCCCTTGTCAGACTGTGGAATGGTCTCATTGTCGGTGCATTATCTTTCCGCAATGAATACGACGGTCATACGATAGACAAGGCAATGGAGCAGGTCGGCAGGGTCTATGGCAGGAAAATCAAAAGACTCGCGGGGGATAGAGGGTATCGCGGGCAGGAAACGTGCGGAGAGACGAACATCATGATACCCGGCGTTCCCAAGGCAAGCGACTCGCCACACACGAAAAAGAAAAAACAAAGGTTCTTCCGCAAGAGAGCAGGAATAGAGCCTGTCATAGGGCACTGCAAAGCAGATCATCGATTGGGGAGAAACTTCTATAAGGGTCTCTTGGGTGATGCCATCAACGTGATGCTCGCTGCGGCTGCATTCAACTTCAAAAGAGCCATGCGGTTTCTTTTGTGCCTTATTCGAACCATGATAAAATGGAGTATCCAAGGAGTGGATTCCAACTTTAATGAAACAAAGGTGTTATCCAATACCTTTTGCGGGTTGTAAGTCGAGTTCTTGAGGGACGACTA
>NZ_BAIS01000134.1 GCF_000613345.1 Prevotella disiens JCM 6334 = ATCC 29426
GCTAATCGTTGTAAAATCAAGGTTTTACAACGATTTTTCTTTGTATATACCTCTATCGCCTGACGGCATAACCCTATGTTTTGACAATCATCATTCGGTCAAATTCTGCTACATAAACTGCTACACAAAAATTGTAGCAATAAAAAATGTAGCAATGACGGGATTTTGAATACCATATTGACGGCATCAACTCTTTCTTTTTCAATGTATTAAGTATTAACTTTGCAGCCGAGTGCTACACAAAAGAATGATGCATTATGAGAACAAATTTCAAGGTGTCCTTCTACCTACGTTCAAACTATGAGAACAAAGAAGGAAAGTCGCCTGTAATGCTCCGTGTATTCCTTAACGGAGAGATGGCAAATTTCGGATCTACGAAAATCTTCGTGGACAAGACAGTATGGAACAATGCCACAAGTCGGCTCAAAGGTCGGACGGCTGAAGCTTTATCCGCCAATGCCGCATTGGACTCTATTTCTGCTACACTGAATAACATCTATCACAAATTTGAGGACGACTCCTCCCTGTCATTGGAGAAAATCCGATCTTATTTTGTGGGAAAAGACAGAGAGTATACAACTTTCCTCCCTGTATTCGACAGATTCAACGAAGACATCAGGCAACGCGTCGGACACACCATCAGCAAAGACAGCCTACAAAAGTACAGCGTTTTAAGAAGGCATTTCGCAGAATTCCTTATTCATAAGTATGGAAGAAAGGATGTAGGACTGACAGAGTTCACACCATCCGTGGTACAGGATTTTGAGTTATATCTGAGTACAGTGGCAGGTTGCGCTTACAACACATCAGTCAAGAAGATGAAGGCACTCAAGACCGTAACTATCTATGCTCAAAAACGTGGTTATCTTCTTCACGACCCCTTCCTCAATCATCGTTTTCACTTGGAGCCTGTCAATCGAGGTTTTCTCACGGATGAGGAAATTATGAAGATAGCCAACAAGGAAATTGCTATTCAACGCTTGGAGTTAGTAAGGGATGTTTTCATCTTTTCATGTTTCACAGGTCTAGCATATATTGATGTTTCCAATCTCACACCAGACAATATCGTAACACTTGATGATAAGCAGTGGATTATGACCAAGAGACAGAAAACAAATGTGGAGACAAATGTTTTATTGCTTGACATTCCCAAGAGTATCATTGCCAAGTACAGTCATAAGACCTATCGGGACGGCAAACTATTTCCCATCCTAACGAATCAGAAAACCAACGCATATTTGAAAGAAATTGCCGACATTTGTGGCATCAAGAAGAATCTGACCTTCCATCTTGCCCGACATACGTTTGCAACCATGTCGCTCAGCAAGGGTGTTCCTATGGAAAGTGTATCGAAGATGTTGGGGCATACCAACATTAAAACTACACAAATTTATGCCCGTATAACCAATAAGAAGATAGAACACGATATGGAACAATTGGCTGGCAAGTTAGACAAGTTCAATGTTGCTATGGGCATCAACTCAAAATAATGTAAAACCCTAAACCAAGAAGATTATGACAACAACAAAGAAAGAGCTTTCTTACTTCCGTTTGAA
>NZ_BAIS01000133.1 GCF_000613345.1 Prevotella disiens JCM 6334 = ATCC 29426
TGTATAGAAAGACGTTAGTACGCTTGCCTTGATGCTCTCCCAGTACCGCTTGGCGGTATTGGCATCGACGGCATCACGGTAAATCATCTGTTTGAGCCTTTGGGTAGGCTCGAAGAGTTGTTGCTCCGACTGGCTCCAATAGCGGAGATCATCGGGACTGTCACATCGGTTCAGCACGCATTTCAAGCCACCGAAGCCCTGATAGTTGCGCAATATGTCTTTCTCGGCTTCGGTGGCTTCGCGGCGTTCTTTTTCCAAGCGAAGCACAACACGGATGGCTTCTGTGTTGGCTTCAAGGACGTTTTTCTTATTGTATGCCATAGTGTTTCTTTTTTAATTAAGGAGGAGGAAAAAGGTCGGAAGATAAAAGAATATCACCTTCCGACCTCTTCTGTTCCGCTTTGTTTCTATAGAGATTATCTCCCTCGTTGTTTTCCTTTCCTGTTTTCAAATTCAAAAGATGTGGTGTAATCTTCATTAAGGACAAGTCGGGCGTTGAACTTTTTGCCTGCCTTGCTCGTCAATCCTCTGAGGATGGGTGTATGTCCTGTAGCCAGCAAGTCCTGGATATGGTCTTCTGTGAGAAGCGTGCCGCAAACCTCACGGAAGACGCGGAAGTCGCAGCCCTCGTGCCTGCATTTGGCGACTTTGGTATAGATGCCCACGCTCTCACTGCCACACTTGGGGCAGCGATAGGTGGGATAAGACTTCTGTTTGGGGGCAAGAGAAAGCAGTTCCTCACAAATGGTGCCAACGTAGGAGTTGATGCCTTGTGCAAACTTTTCGGGCGGCATCTGTCCTGCTTCGATGGCAGCAAGGGTAAGTTCCCATGAGCCTGTCATCTCCGCATTGGCGATTCGCTTGTCCTTGACAATCTCATAGACAGCCAAGCCTTTCTCGGTCGGTACAATGGCTTTCTTCTCTCTGCGGATGTAATCACGGAGGATAAGCGTTTCGATGATGTTGGCACGGGTAGCAGGTGTTCCTATACCGCACTCCGCCATTGCCTTACGCTTGTCTGACTCCTCCACATCCTTACCCGCATTCTCCATAGCAGAAAGTAAAGTAGCCTCCGTGTAGAGTGGTTTTGGCTTGGTCTTATGCTCGGTGATCTCAGCAGAAACAAGAGGCAAAATCTCTCCCTCTGTCAAGTCAGGAAGGGAAGGCAACACCTGTTCATCATCGTTTACCTTTTTCTCTACATCAGCAACCAGTTCTTTCTGTACGGCTTTCCAACCCAAAGAGATTTGTCGGCATGCTTTCCAAGTAAAGGTGTTGGTGCCGTCCGTGAACCGTACCTGCATATGCTCTTCCTCTGAATTGGAGGAAAAGGCTTCGACAAAGCGATTAACCACCATTTGATAGATAGTTGTTTCATCTGCCGACATTCTTGAAGGCGTTTCTCCTGTAGGAATAATGGCGTGGTGGTCAGTAATCTTGGCATTGTCCACCGAATGACGGTTAAGCGGAGTCGGAAGTGTTTCTCCTATCTTGCGGAGCAGGACGGGTACTTCCTCGAAAACATCCTCACTGATGTATCGGCTGCCTGTGCGGGGATAGTTC
>NZ_BAIS01000132.1 GCF_000613345.1 Prevotella disiens JCM 6334 = ATCC 29426
TCCCGAGCAGAGATACAAATTTATTTCTTAGCGATTATTTTAATTGTTTTGAAATACTTTCTATAAAGAGATTTTACAATGGAGAGTTTGATCCTGGCTCAGGATGAACGCTAGCTATAGGCTTAACACATGCAAGTCGAGGGGAAACGGCAAAGAGTGCTTGCACACTTTGGACGTCGACCGGCGCACGGGTGAGTAACGCGTATCCAACCTGCCCTTTACTTGGGGATAACCCGTTGAAAGACGGACTAATACCCAATGATATTCATTGATGACATCTGATTTGAATTAAAGATTTATCGGTATAGGATGGGGATGCGTCTGATTAGCTTGTTGGTGAGGTAACGGCTCACCAAGGCCACGATCAGTAGGGGTTCTGAGAGGAAGGTCCCCCACATTGGAACTGAGACACGGTCCAAACTCCTACGGGAGGCAGCAGTGAGGAATATTGGTCAATGGACGAGAGTCTGAACCAGCCAAGTAGCGTGCAGGATGACGGCCCTATGGGTTGTAAACTGCTTTTGTTTGGGAATAATCGACATTACGTGTAATGTTTTGCATGTACCATTCGAATAAGGACCGGCTAATTCCGTGCCAGCAGCCGCGGTAATACGGAAGGTCCAGGCGTTATCCGGATTTATTGGGTTTAAAGGGAGTGTAGGCGGTTGGTTAAGCGTGTTGTGAAATGTAGATGCTCAACATCTGACTTGCAGCGCGAACTGGCTGACTTGAGTACACACAACGTAGGCGGAATTCATGGTGTAGCGGTGAAATGCTTAGATATCATGAAGAACTCCGATTGCGAAGGCAGCTTACGGGAGTGTTACTGACGCTTAAGCTCGAAGGTGCGGGTATCGAACAGGATTAGATACCCTGGTAGTCCGCACAGTAAACGATGGATGCCCGCTGTTAGCACCTGGTGTTAGCGGCTAAGCGAAAGCATTAAGCATCCCACCTGGGGAGTACGCCGGCAACGGTGAAACTCAAAGGAATTGACGGGGGCCCGCACAAGCGGAGGAACATGTGGTTTAATTCGATGATACGCGAGGAACCTTACCCGGGCTTGAATTGTAGGAGCACGATACAGAGATGTTGAGGTCCTTCGGGACTCCTATGAAGGTGCTGCATGGTTGTCGTCAGCTCGTGCCGTGAGGTGTCGGCTTAAGTGCCATAACGAGCGCAACCCCTTTCCTTAGTTGCCATCAGGTAATGCTGGGCACTCTGAGGATACTGCCACCGTAAGGTGTGAGGAAGGTGGGGATGACGTCAAATCAGCACGGCCCTTACGTCCGGGGCTACACACGTGTTACAATGGCCGGTACAGAATGTTGGTTTCATGTAAATGTAATCTAATCTTTAAAGCCGGTCCCAGTTCGGACTGAGGTCTGCAACCCGACCTCACGAAGCTGGATTCGCTAGTAATCGCGCATCAGCCATGGCGCGGTGAATACGTTCCCGGGCCTTGTACACACCGCCCGTCAAGCCATGAAAGCCGGGGGTGCCTGAAGTTCGTAACCGCAAGGAGCGACCTAGGGCAAAACTGGTAATTGGGGCTAAGTCGTAACAAGGTAGCCGTACCGGAAGGTGCGGCTGGAACACCTCCTTTCTGGAGAGGATAGATACCTTGGAAGTT
>NZ_BAIS01000131.1 GCF_000613345.1 Prevotella disiens JCM 6334 = ATCC 29426
GGGCATTTCAGTTAATTCCCTCTTAGAACTCTCCAAGGCAGCCAAAAACTGCATTCTTTTCCTTGGAGAAGTACCCAGAAAAAGAATATGCTGTATTATTTGTTCAAAAATCTCAAATACTGAGTCATATGGGCACACCTGCCCTTTCCATACTATCTATGGACTTGTAAAATTATCCTTAAGTTTTATTAGGCAGCCTTCTTCACACTCCGAGCCATCTCCCTTGCGGCAAGAATGGCAGCATTTGCTGTATGGATTCCGAAGAAGAGTAGTAGCCTCTCGCTAAACATATTGCGCGCCTTGATGCGTCCAAGGCTATAGTGTTGCTTTTGATTTCCAAAGCTACCCTCCATTACCGTAGCTCTGAGGTTTCCAATAATCTTTCTCGCTATCTTGAGACATTCAGCTTCTTCTTTGGGTCTTGGACCTTTTCTAGTGAAACAGGTCGTTATGCCTTTTTCAGTACACATAGTGCGGTTGGCATTGTTGGCATATATGGAATCGGCACCGACACGCTTGACTTTGATTCCCGTCAAAGATTCCTGATATTCAATACATTGCTTAAGGCGGACACCCTCGTTGAATGCCTCAAAGCTGTGGTGTTCTATGAATGATATGCCGTCTATCTGTATGTTGTTGACCTTTGCACCAAACTCTACACGCTTGTTTTCCTTGCCCCTGACAATGGGACGTAGATAGGGACGGTCGATGCTGACGATACGGTGCTTGACTTCCTTGCCGGAGAATAGTTCTGACTGTTGGAGGCATACCTCACGCACAGCGGACAGCCGCTTTTCTTGTTCTGCCGACAGACAGATGCAAGGACTGTACTGTTTACGCAGACGATTCCATTGGGAAAGGAGTTTGGACAGGAGCCTCAGGAGTCTTCTCCTGAGCTTGCGCGTGGACGAGGCTGTGTGCTTGCGCTGCTTGGCGTATGCAAGCCTGGCCTTGTCAATATTATTATACTTGCTTCTCGGAATACGCTCTGAAAGGTGTTTACACTCGGAGACCAGCAGAGTGTGAAGCCAATGGCAACACTCCCAGAGCAGCTTGATATCCGTAGGAAAACGCAGGTAGCTCTCGTAACAGGTTGCATCCGTCAAACATAGATCTTTATCCTTGAGACAATCTTGCCATTTGGCGTACAATATGCTCTGAAAACTGTTTATGTCAAGAATGCGACCAAGACGATTGCGTATGGCACTTACAATCTTTCCATCCTTGATGGGACAGGAAGGGTCTAGCAGAACACCACAGAACATCTGCATGTGGATGCTTCCGTTAAACATCTCTATCAGACCATCGTCAGACAGACCTGTGTATGACTTAAGGAACATTAGGGCAATTTCTCCTTCACCCGAGAAAAGAGGCTTGTTGCCTCGCTTGCTCTTATGGCTAAGGTTCGTATACTCTGCTGCCAACTCCTTTAGGGGGAGCTGGGAATGAATGCGTCCAAGTTCGCTTTTTGCAAAGCTTTCACGATAACTCTGTAAAAAATCGAACTCTGTAAAGGGCAAAGTTGGTGTTATATCAGAAATTTTTTGTATCTTCACGACGAATTTTTTAAGTTTTCCCCCGATTCTGCCGTGATGGGTCGTTCGGGGGATTTTATGTAAAGGTACAAATAATATATGATACTGACAAACAATTAGTTAAGAAAATTCTGAATATCCC
>NZ_BAIS01000130.1 GCF_000613345.1 Prevotella disiens JCM 6334 = ATCC 29426
CAGATTTAATTTGTATCTTCGCCATGTCTATCGTCGGATTTTCTTGTTTTTTTGCAACACTAAGATAAGTGAAAATTCTGACGTGGCAAAATCCTGAGCAACTTTTTGTTGCTCAGGTACTTAAAAAGTTTAATTTATAATAGTGTTGCGGAATTAGGGTTAATAAAATATTTATTGTAAAATAAAAAGATGATGAAGATAAAAGAAGTCAAGAATATAATAAAAGGGGGCTTTTTAATACAAACGTCCAAAGATAACAGTTTGATGTATCAAATCAGTAATAATACTTTTATAAATAATAAAAGCTATAATTATGTAGCTCGTTTCGAGCAACATACTTTGAACGATACTTTGTATGTGAATAATTTAAAACATACCGTATATAAATTTGACTCTCAAACAAAGGAATTACTTCCCTATATCACTCATGGAAAAGGATGGGTGGAAGGTGTTACACCTAATGGATATATATTAGCTAATTACAACAAGGAAAAGAAATTGAGAGAGTATACATGTATTCGTAATGATAATAATATATGGGAATTGGAATCTCCTTTTGAATCTTTTTCCTTATTCAAGCAATATGCACTTGCATGGAAAGGGAAAAGAGAATATGCAAATACATGCCAGCTAATCGACTTGGAGACAGGAAAAGTAATGTGGGAGAAAGAATATACAGAAGCTCATATAGACTTAGTTATTCCTTTTGAAGATAAGATAGTCATAGAATGGTGCACAGAATTATCATCTGACAAAAAAGATAAGATTATTTGTGTAGAGATTCCGTCAGGTAAAGTCTTATGGGAAAATTCTACAAGTGGAAATTATAAAAAATATGGAAAAAATAGACTTGTGAGTTTTTGGTCACATTATTCAACGGTTGGACCATCCAAAAACAATAATCAATACGCAGAGATTGATACTGAGACGGGTGAGGTATATATTCATAAATTTGAAAACTATAATAAAGAAGTCTTCACAACTATGGTTTATAAAGACTATCTCTTTTATGCTTATCATTCCGACAACTCAGAATATTCAGACAGAATGGGAGTCGGCATTATTGATTTACGGACACATGAAATGATCCAAGAATACGACATCGACTTCACTCGTGGAGATTGCAACTATATAAAAAGCATGGGCGTTTACAAAGGCGACCTTTACGTGGAAGTGGAAACAGAAGTGAATCATAGCGACATTCATGTATTCGAATTGAAAGAGGAATAAACTCATGCAGAAAAAGTATTTATCCTCAAATCCGCAACTAAGCCCTTGAACGTCCTTATTGCGTTTACACGTCCTCTCATTACTGAATTTGCAGATAATTTGAACTTGAAGCACCCACTTCTGCCTACAATATCCCCTTACCCCACAATGTGACTTGAGGCAATACACAATATCAGTCCCATAAGTTGTAGGCATTATCCAAAATCAGTATGGGAAACATCTGCGTAAGCATTATTACAGGTATAGATATTCAGCACATACCGCCTTGATGTCCTGATCCACTTGGCTGGTACAGAGATAAACCTGAAGACAAACGCTTTTATGCGACTTGTTGCATTGAGTCCGAACTTCTTTACGTCAAGTCTTTGAATAATGGCCTTGTAAAAGTTACGGATTATACCGACTATCAAATCGCCAATAACCGCCATGCCAGGGCGATAACCAAGGAA
>NZ_BAIS01000129.1 GCF_000613345.1 Prevotella disiens JCM 6334 = ATCC 29426
TAGCCATCACAGGCTGGGAATTATTTGGCACGAAGTCTTTACGAGAACTATATGTTATATTATCGGAAGCGTTTTGTTCCAAACAGCAAATGGCTTCCGATAGCGTGCAGCCTTCCAAGCGCATACAGAGGTCAATGATACTTCCGCCCCTACCTTCGGCATAATCTATCCAGAGGTTCTTCTCTGTGTCCACCTTAAAACTCGGATGCGTTTCCTCCCTGAGCGGTGAACAATACAGGGCATAGGCAGCAGTCCTACGTACAGGCTTGATGCCTTTCCTTTCAAGATACTCCACGATGGGGTATCGCTTGATACGTGATAAATCTTCTTTTTTCATTGTTTTGATACATTAATGGGTTGAATAATAATTATTTATGTTTGTCTGTTTTTGTGGTTTTACCTTTTCCAAAGTTTTTCCCCTCCAAACTTTTTCATCTTTCTTCTTACTACATACTATTTTGTAATAAGTGATTGATAATCAGTATTACTTTGTAGTATAAGACAATACTACACATTCTACTACATTTGGCTACTACAAGTTTGAAGGAGCGGGCATGGCAAGATTTTCCTAATCTTGTAGACATAAATAGGGCTACTACCGTTTCTTCGTTTGCTCACCTTTATGTATCCTGCTTTCTTCAAGGCTTCGCCCATACGCTTGGCAACAAGTGGTTGGTGAGTATAAATACCCAAATAAGTGAGTATCTCCGTAGTGGTCATTAACGAATAACTTTCATCCTCCGTTGGCTTTTCAAAACAACGCAACAAAAGCTCCATCTCTGCAGTTTGTACTTGAAAGTCTTCACTCTCTCTATATAGTTCGGCAATCTCGTCATCGTCAAACCAATAGCGAAAACCTGACTTTAACAGGGCTTTGGCTTCCGCATAAACATTGTCCATCGAGATAGCTTTTGCTCTCTCAATATCTATGGAAAGCACTTCAAAGGGCAGAAACCGTCTGCTGCCTGTGGGGTCGGTAAGGAAATCGTTACCATTTACCGATGCAACGAAACTCGCCAAATGTGGATGTTCCTCCACATACTTGTCGTAAGGCATACGGTACTTGACCATCGGACAGGTGATGAGGTTTTTCAGTTCGTTCTCGTCACGCTTGTTGAGGGCTTTGAGCTGGTCGTCAATGTTTACGATGAGGTTTTGCCCTATATAGGTAAGCGTGTCCTTCTCTTGCGGATATATCTTTCCCGTGTAGCTGTAACCATGCAGGGCAGGTGGGCAGAGCAAGTCAAGGAAAGTTGTCTTGAACTTGCCCTGCTCGCCTGTCAGTACAAGACAGGTATGGTTACGGCATTCACGGTCGTCCATGGCGTTGGCGACCACTGCCACGAGCCATTTGGTAAGGTATGGCAGCCACTTGTCAGAGTTGCGCACAACTACGCAACTTGCCAATTCGGGAATGGCTTTCAATGAAAGGGAAGAAATATCACAACAGCTATTGTTTTCATTATTACCATTACTCTTACTGCCATAAGCATAACTATCGCTATTGCCACTGTTATTACCACTGCTATTATCAATATCCACCAAGGGCAATCCCTTGAAATACTCCTGTATGGGATTGATACGTGGAGAGAAGCTGCTTTCTATGATGGAATAGAGATTGTCGGAAGAAGTAACGATGCCCACATAGTTATCAAGTTCCCTGCGGAGCGTGTTGATTTCATAGCGACCCACTTTTGAGAAGTGAGTATCATCCTTGCCCCTGTATTCAGTTCTTCCCAACACC
>NZ_BAIS01000128.1 GCF_000613345.1 Prevotella disiens JCM 6334 = ATCC 29426
GTCAAACAGCCTGTTTCATAACTCAAAAGAGCCTATTTTACACCTCAAAACAGCCTATTTTACACCTCAAAACAGCCTCTTTTTAAAAATAGTAATCCAAAAAATTGATATTTAATTGAACCTTTAAAGAAAAAGCAGTCGTTTGAAGAAGTTCATATTACACTTCATTAACGTACCTGCCAAATGGATTAAGACGGGAAGGAGATACGTCTTAAACCTATACACACTTCCAAAAAGTATGATATCAAGATTTTTAAAGAGTAGCTTCAAACTTTTTGCTGAATTTTATCTTCCCCATTCCCTATGGGTGTAAGGGAGCTTGTGGTCAAATAACCAGCCTATTTGTGATAAGTTGAGCAAAAAAATAACACATCGAACTTTCTCATAGGAGTAAATGAGGCTCAAACAAGTTTTGAAACAAACAAGGAAATTGTTTGCGGAAATAAGGCACTTACAAAAATATCTGCACTTGACGAGTTTTGTTCAGGATAGGTTTTGATTATCTCAGAAACTATTAAATCTGTATTGTCTGCCTTTACTTTATATAGGCATGGGTGAGAGGTTTTGCGATTCTTTACCCTGTCTACATAAACATAAACCCCATTACTAATTTGATTTTCAGAAAAACACCTCTCCATTTGATTGATGTTTTGTATTGCAAAGTAATCTAAGTCATTATCTGCAGCCATATAAACGAATATAGCGTTTTTCTCGGAATACCTAACTATACCATCATCTTCAGAGCAACTCAATAATAGCACTAACAAAAGGCAGCATAACATAAATTTAGTATGTATCATTCTCGTTGAAAAATCTTAAAGGTATCAATTCCCTTCATTCCCGAAGTTGTATTAATAAACCAAATCTGTCCGGAGTTCCTTACAAAAGACTCAGGTTGTATTTCTCCATAAAATTTTATGTCTAAACGAGCTAGACCTTTGTACTTTTGACATTTTAAATCATAGTCGTTGTAGTCTGCAAATAGAGTTTTGCCATGGCTATATTCCTCTTTGTAGAAATTCATTATTTCTCGAATAGTATGCTTTATAGGTTTAATACCAATATTCTTAGCATAGGTACTTTCTACGGTTGTAAGCTTCCCATTCACACAATCCCCAATACTTAGCAAGATATAGTACTGGTTAATTTTAGAAAGTTCAGGCTTTAGTAAATATAAAATAGGAATACCTTCTGAATTAATAGGAGTTGGACTTTCTTTTACAACCTTGGTTTTATCTATCTCATTTAAATTGGTGAAATTATGGTATTCTTTTAAATTCGCAGGGTTATGGAACACAAGAGGCTGGTTACCGATTACGGCATACTCAAGGACTGTCGAAGACAAGTTCTTGATTGAAAGAAAATCTGCTCCGTTTTCTTGATAGTCTCTTTTCAAGGTAAGCTGGCTAAAAACGCTTTTCCCCGAATGTGTACCAACAATACTGTCATAGGAGACCAAGACGTTCTCTCCACCAATCACGCAAGGGGTAGAAATCCTCTCTGTTTTGACTTCGTTTTGACCATTATTGCCCAATATACTATAATGCACTTCCACTTCTCCGGGAATATCATCTTTTGTGGTTATTGCAATATAATTATGCCGAAGAATAGTTGTTTTGCGTACTCCTTCCTCTAAATCAACCTTTGTACATTGGGAAAACAATATTGTAAGAAAAAGCCAAACACACAATTGTAGCGGGAAGATCTTCTTCATTTTGTTACATCTTTAAATTAATCCCAAACCATTAACCAAGGATT
>NZ_BAIS01000127.1 GCF_000613345.1 Prevotella disiens JCM 6334 = ATCC 29426
GAGGAAAAGATTCAAGATATTTGTATCTTTCAGATAATCAATAGAATAAGGAAGTGTAAAGGATAAAAGGGTTACGAGTTGGAAACGAGCAAGTTTCTTACTCTTTCTTTATTCTGCATTACTTCAAAGAGCACTTAAATTGATAATGCAAAGATAATATTTTCTGATGAAAACAGTGTATTTTTAGAGAAATAAATTGTAGATACACCTTAAAATATTCACATCTAATTCTATTGGCACTTATTTATTCAAGTTTTAGTGTTGTTATTATGCTATCAAAAAGGCTCATAATCAATTATTTTACACTGTAAAGTAAGATAAAGAGAGAAAAATGAAACTTTTTCGGGAAAAATCATCGGAAAAATTTGGCGGATTGAAATAATTTGCATAAAATTGCACTTACAAACACAGAACAAACGTTCTGTTTTGAATTTAGTAACTATGAAATAATGGAAAAACAAATAGATAAAGAAAGTATAAGCAAAAGGGACATTATCCTTAACGAATCGTTCAGATTATTTCTGAAAAAAGGCTATGCAGCTGTATCATTCTCAGACTTGGTCGAAGCAACCAACGTTTCTCGTGGCAATATGTTTCATCACTTCAAGAATAAAGAAGATATTTTCCATCATGCTGTTGATAGGTTTGTATTTCAATTCTTGACCAATGATGCTCCCGACCTTCTTGCGTTTACAAGTTCAATGCCATTAAAGGACTTCATCGACAATCGTATAGAAAATATCGGTCGCCGTATGAAATCATTTTTTATGATGACAAAAGGCACCGTTACTTCTGCCAATTTCATGTCATTTATCCTGTATCTGAAAGACAACTATCCGGATTGGAAAGAGAAGTTTCAAGAATACGAGAAAAGAAAGAGCCTTGAGTGGAAAGAGGTGATAGAGCTTGCCAAACAGAAAGGAGAGATTACTCAAACTGTGGAAACAGAAAAGATTATATCTTCCATTAGAAATATATATCTTGGATTGTCATACAGAAGTGCATTGAGCAGCCAACTTTCTATTTCCGAATTGAAAGAGCAAATATACACAATATACTATTTAATAACCAAATAATATTCCTATGGAAAAAGCAGCATATATCAATAGCGTATCGGCATATCTTCCTAATTCTCCCATCGCCAATGAGGATATGGAAGACTATATCGGAAAAATTGGTGGAAATCCTTCAAGGGTTCGCTCAATTGTACTGAGGCAGAATGGGATTAAAACACGATATTACGGGTTGGACAAAAACCAAAGCCTAACACACTCGAATGCAGAATTGGCAAAAGAAGCCGTATGTGGGCTGTTTGAAAATGGAAATATTCCTGACGACTTGACCCTTTTGGCTTGTGGGACAAGCACACCCGATCAATTGCTTCCTTCCCATGCGTCTATGGTTCATGGAGAATTAGCCAACTATCCTATGGAAATATTTTCCTCTGCAGGTGTATGCCTTACCTCATTGCAGGCATTGAAAATATGCTATAGCAATATTCTTGCAGGACTGCATCAAAAAGCTGTATGCGTGGCATCAGAATTAACTTCACCTGCATTGGTATCCAAATTTTATGACCCGGAGTATGAAGCTACACACGACAATCCTGACAAAGACCCTTATATGGCTTTTGAAAAGGATTTTATGCGGTTCATGCTTTCTGATGGTGCAGGAGCGGTATTGGTACAAGATTACCCCGAAGGAGCGTGTCCTCTAAAAATTGAATGGGTCGATATGACTTCCTATGCCAACGAACTACCTACCTGTATGTTTATGGCATCGGAGTTGCAGGAGGACGGGCGGCTCAAAAGCTGGAAAGAGTTCTCTCCTAATGAGATTAAGGAACGTGCCGTGCTTGTGGGCAAACAGGACATTCGGCAGCTAAAGAAGCACATTATTAAGTATTGGGTTGACCATATCGAAACCATACTTGCAAAAATGAGACGTACTATCCTAAAACTTGACTCTAGGCAATTCCACATAGTTATTAATACAACCTTTAATTGTAAT
>NZ_BAIS01000126.1 GCF_000613345.1 Prevotella disiens JCM 6334 = ATCC 29426
TGGGTGAGGAAGTATTGAAGACATACCGCACTCGTTTCCAGATAGAGTTCTGCTATCGCGACAGCAAGCAGTTTACGGGACTTATGGATTGTCAGGCAAGACACAAGAGCCAGTTAGACTTTGCGTTCAACGCATCGTTCGCCTCACTGAATGCCGCCAAGGTCTTTTGTTGACTTCTTTGTCTAAATCTAATTTTCTTTTCTGTAATTCTTGACAGAGTCTCTTGAATTTTTCTACTTTTTCCATTTTATTAGGTTTATATTAGGTTATTATTTAATCCCATAATATTCTGATTGGGAATAATTTGGGAACATTTATAAAATAAGAAAAAGCTAAGTGTTTAATAATAAACTACTTAGCTTTTCTTCTAGTACCCAGACCCGGTACAATGTCGTGAAAACAAGAGAAACCAAAAGAATATATTATATTGATAATCAGCTATTTGCAATTTTCTTATATTTGGTGATTTTGCCCTTTTTTGCCTGTTTTTTGTTAGATAGTACACTTTTAGTACACTTTGATATTTCAAACTTTTTAGTATCTTTGCAAAATAAGAAAACATCTGAAAATAAACGAGTTAATGATTTTACTCGGTTTGATACGCATTTAGGTACATAACTATCAACTATGGCAAAATTAGAAAATAAAGCAAAGGAAAACCCGAAATTGGAACAAAATACTCTTTCTGATGGTCGGATAAGTCTTTATCTTGAGTATTATCTTGGTAGAGAAGAAACGCCTGTTTTGGATGATAATGGTAATCCTGTTTTGTATGAAACAGGTAAAATGGTGGGTAAGCCCAAAGTACACATCAAGCACAATAGGCGAAAAGAAAACTTGCAGTTGTACTTGATTGCTAAGCCCCGTACTCCTATAGAACGACAACAAAACAAAGAAACGCTTGAACTGGCCACCAAAATTCGTGCGGAGCGTGAACAACAGTTTAAGGAGAGCATGCTTGGTTATCGTCTGAAGAAAGACAGAAATGTTAACTTCTTAGACTATTATCAGGCTTACATTGATTGCTATACAAAGAAAGACCTGCGGATGATAAAGATAGCCTTGAATCGTTTTAAGGATTTTCTGAAAGAGCAATATCCAGTTTATGAGTTCAGTATTAAGCCCGAACTAATAACCAAGGATATGATGGAACACTTTGTTGAATATTTGCAATCAAGAAGTGTTGGTGAAGGAGCAAAGAGTATCTATCAGCGTTTCAAGAAAGTGGTGCGTTATGCTATTGATCACGAAGTGATGCTGAAAGACCCCTGTAAGGGTGTGGTATGCAAAGTGGATGAACAGATTCTGCGTAAAGATGTGTTGTCTATGGATGAAATCCAATCACTGATTCAATGCCATTACGATAATGAAAACCCAAATGTCAGACGAGCATTTATCCTCTGTCTGTATTGTGGTCTGCGCTTCTGCGATGTGAAAGACCTAACTTATAAGAACATTGATTACACCAACCGCCTATTGAAATTTGAGCAGAACAAGACTAAAGGGCATTCGGCGTATAGTGGTGTAGTTATTCCTCTGAACGATGGATTGCTATCATTGATAGGCGAAGCTCCAGACGATTTGGATTCTTCTATATTCAATCTTCCCTCGTATGAGAGCTGCTGTAAATCTGTGAAACGATGGGTAAAACGTGCAGGCATCAACAAACATATCAGTTGGCATTGTGCTCGCCACAGCTTTGCGGTAAATATCCTTAATAATGGCGCCAACATCAAGACCGTTGCAAGTCTTTTAGGGCATAGTGGATTAAAGCACACGGAGAAATATACTCGTGCTGTGGATAAATTGAAGTCGGAGGCGATAAATAGCTTGCCTGAATTGAAGCTGTAAGCATTTGTTATAGATTGTCAATTAAAAGTATTACTATTTCTTACTAACAAGCAAGTGTGGTGAGAAAAAAGATAATTTAGTGATGTTATTGGCTAAACAAAGCCATTTTCTGCATTATATTCAATTATATTGTGTATTTTTGTATTCTTATTATAAACTATCCATTAT
>NZ_BAIS01000125.1 GCF_000613345.1 Prevotella disiens JCM 6334 = ATCC 29426
CGAGCGTTGCACTTTTGCTTCTTTTTCCAATGCTCCACGATATGCGATGACAAGAAGACGGATGCTGTTCCCTTTTTATCCGCAAAGGTAGTACGGGGCTTGTGGCTTTCCCAAGGTCCTAAGCCGCTTGGTTTGTCTGGAAAATCTCCACACCTACGGGTAGTATTTTCCGCCAAAACCTTGTGTAAGCCCGCCCCGCTACCTCTTTTTTGCTACAAAAAGGAATCAGCATACTCCGATCTTTGGACGCATAAAAAAAAATGTCGCTATGGATAAGCAAAAAGTAAATACAACATCTTCGATGAACAGAAAAGGATATAGCTCCTCCTCTCATTACCGCATTAACCCTGTGGCTGAAAAAAGTGAGCAAGTGTTGGCAATTAAGTTTGTACAATGGGACGTTCCCCCTTTGGAGAGCCTTTGTAGCAGTAAAGTATATCTCCTGCGTATGAAACTCAATCGTGGCGAGTGTATGAGCGTGAAGAAAAGAATTGGTTATGTGAAGCGGTGAACTCAAACACCTATTTCCGCACAGCCGTTCCCCTACAAGGCTATCGCTTTGACTTCTTTGATGTACTGAAGAAATACCTTGTCAATCAGTACGGACAATGGACAGAGTATTACGCACCCGACAGAACAAGCCTAAGAGCCTACCTATATGGGCGCATCAATCAAATAGTAGAAATTCCCAAGTATTAACAACATCAAAACTTATACGACAATGAAAGGAACAGAACATTTCACACGGACAATAGCCGAGTATCTTAATCAGCGTGCTATGGCAGACCCCTTGTTTGCCCCTAACTTGATGAAACCGAACAAGAATATCGAGGAGTGCATCACCTACATTCTTAATGAAGTGCAGAAAAGCGGTTGCAACGGCTTTGATGATGATGAAATCTTCTCTATGGCTGTTCACTACTATGATGAGGACAATTTAGAGATTGGCAAGCCTACCAATTGCCAAGTAATGGTTAATCACATGGTGGAACTCACGGAGGAAGAAAAAGCCGAAGCAAAGCAGGAAGCCATTAAGCAATATCAGCGTGAGGAACTTGCCAAGATACAGAGCCGTAACGCACGAGTGAAAAAGACCGAGAACGCAGCAACCCAAGTACAACCGTCACTATTTGATTTTTAAGCCTATGAAACCGAGAAACAAATTTGAAAAGGCTGTTTTGGAACAAAGCAAGCATCTTCGCCCAATAACCAAGATACAGATTAAGTGGGCATTCCGTGAGTGTATTGACCACTTCGCCTACCGCTTGCCAAAAGGTCGCACCACTTGTATGGATTGTGGGCATAGTTGGACACTGAACAAACATAGAAAAACTTGCACTTGCCCTCATTGCAGGGCTAAGTTGCAGGTCAAGGAAACATTCCAAAGGAAATTGCAGCAGAAGCACTATTTCACGACACTCACCGCTTGCGGAGAATACCAAGTGTTGCGGATGTTCCTCCTCGTGGCTGAAATGGAGAAAGGTTGCAAGGCAGAGTACTACGCACTTGAAATCGGTCAGTATTGGTGGAACGCACAAGGACGAAAGACGATTGTTGCCGTTCAGAGAGTATTGGGTAGATATGTTGATACATTTTCCTATTGCGCACCTATGGCAATCCGCAATGACAACGAAGCCTACAGATATGTAGCCTATTCGCAGATATATCCGAAGTTCAAGGTATCAGACACACTCCGCAGAAATGGTTTCAAGGATAATTTTCACAATATCCCCCCGACAACACTCATTCCTGCCTTGCTTTCTGACAGCCGTGCCGAAACATTGATGAAGTCGGGACGTACAGACCACCTAAGCTATTTTCTTGGCAAAAGAAGAGTGCTTGACGAGTATTGGCAGTCTTATAAAATTGCAGTTCGTAACGGCTACGATATAACGGATATTTCCCTTTGGTGCGACTATGTGGATATGCTCCGCAGATTGAATAAGGACATACACAGCCCGAAGTTTCTTTGCCCCACCAACCTCAAAGCCGAACACGACCGCAGACAGGAGGAACTCAATAGACAAAGGGAAAGGGAAGAGATAGCCCAAAAACAAGCAGAAAGGCAATGGAAACGAACGAAAA
>NZ_BAIS01000124.1 GCF_000613345.1 Prevotella disiens JCM 6334 = ATCC 29426
CAAGATCTTACCAAGACTATGGCTATCTTCGATGCAGGGGTCAGTTACAGACACAAAGCATTTCGTTTCAGTATTGATATGAGAAATATTTTCAATCAACAGTATTATAGTTACACCATTTTTAACATGATGAATACCTACGCTTACAGTTATCACATGAGAGGAAGAGAGTTGCTTTTTACTATTTCATTAACAAAATAAGAATGGCAGGTTTTGTTTTTATAAAGCAACATGACGCTATGCAATGTGGAGCAGCATGCTTAGTAATGTTATGCCATTTCTATGGCAAAAAATATTCTCTACAACAAATATCAAAGAGCTTAGAAAGTTCAAAAGGTGGAGTTTCTATGTATGATATTAGTGAACTAGCAAAAAAAATAGGATTAAAATGTAATGGGAAAATAGTATCTCTTGATATTCTAAAGACTTATAAAAATCCCTGTATCCTACACTGGGATCAGAATCATTTTGTCATCTTATGTAAATATAAAAAAAGAGGGGTTGTTGTTGCAGATCCAGGGAAAGGAATACTCGAGTACGATATAGATAGTTTTAAGCGACATTGGGCAAGTACAGAAAACAATGGTATTCCTTGCGGAGTTATACTATCTGTTGAACCTACTCCCACCTTTTATAATTATAACATGGTACAAGAAGGGGATTCAAAGAATCTGAAATTCTTATATAAGTATATTGGAAAATATAAATATTATTTTCTTCAGCTAATCATTAGTCTTTTAATAGGTTCGCTTTTACAGTTAATCTTTCCGTTTCTTACTCAATCTATTGTAGATATGGGAATTGGAGGGAAAGATATAAATTTTATCTGGCTTGTTCTATTAGCAGAACTTATGCTATTGTTCAGTCGAACAACTAATGAATTTATTCGTTCCAAGATACTTCTGCATATTTCAACCCGTATCAATATTTCATTAGTTTCTGATTTTTTTATAAAATTGATGAAATTACCAATGAAGTTCTTTGATACTAAGCAAATGGGTGATATCTTGCAACGTATCGAAGACCATAGGAGAGTAGAACAATTTCTTACATCAAGTAGCCTGAGCCTACTTTTTTCATTCTTTACCTTCTTAGTGTTTGGGGGAATTTTGGCTGTTTATAACCTCGGTATCTTTGCCGTCTTCCTCATCGGCACAATCCTATATGCAGGTTGGATTATCCTTTTCCTCAAAAAGCGCAGACAGCTCGATTACAAATACTTCGAGCAAGCAGGGCGCAACCGCAACGTCACCTACCAACTCATAGGCGGTATGCAGGAAATCAAACTGCAGGGGTGCGAACAGCGCAAACGTTGGGAATGGGAGGACGTGCAAGCCGACCTGTTCAAGGTGAACCTGCAATCCCTCAATCTGCAACAGGTACAGCAGGCGGGCAGCATCACCATCAACGAGGTGAAGAACATCCTCATTACCGTTCTTGCCGCCACTGCCGTGATACACGGAAATATGACGCTCGGTATGATGCTGGCGGTGCAGTACATCATCGGACAGCTCAACAGCCCTGTGGAACAACTTATTCAGTTTATCTACTCATGGCAAGACGTAAGCATCAGCCTTGACCGCATGAACGAAATCCACACCGAGACCAACGAGGAAAATGTCGAACGGACACGTACCGCCTATACGGACAAGACCACCAAAGGACATTCCCTCACGATAAAAGACCTATCCTTCAAATATGATATCTACAGTCCGAAAGATATTCTATCGAATATCAACCTCTCTATTCCCAACGGCAAGGTAACGGCAATCGTGGGAGCGAGTGGAAGCGGAAAGACAACGCTCGTAAAACTCCTTTTGGGATTCTATGAGCCACTGAATGGAAACATCGAGATAGGCAATGCCAATTTGAGTGAATATAACCTCGGCTGGTGGCGAAGCCAATGCGGTGCGGTGATGCAGGAGGGATATCTCTTCTCCGATACCATTGCGAGAAACATCGCCATATCTGACGATGAGCCCGACATCGAACGTATCCGTCATGCTGCCCGTGTAGCAAACATAGCCGACTATATAGAAGCCCTGCCTTTGGCTTACAACACGATGATAGGACAGGACGGACAAGGCATT
>NZ_BAIS01000123.1 GCF_000613345.1 Prevotella disiens JCM 6334 = ATCC 29426
CAGTAAACACTAAATAAATTTGGCTTTGGATAGGAAAAGGTTGTGAAGTACTACCGACAAAGTACGGTTGGTACGTCTGCCAACATTGAAGGCAACCACCTGATTTATTTCTCTATCTAAGGCATAAGCCAACCATCGTAAGCAACTTTTCTTACCGATAAATATCCGCATTTCATCTACTTCGTGGTTCTGCCTACAGCGATAGGTGGTTGTTTGATTTTG
Source organism: Prevotella disiens JCM 6334 = ATCC 29426 (assembly GCF_000613345.1). Lineage (GTDB taxonomy): Bacteria > Bacteroidota > Bacteroidia > Bacteroidales > Bacteroidaceae > Prevotella > Prevotella disiens. The sequence continues at coordinate 223 of NZ_BAIS01000123.1, forward strand.
CTTACTATCTGTAAAATCCTTTTGAACAAGGTGGTAACTGAAATCCCCAATACTCTTACCGTACTACGAATGCCTAATCCCTCTTTGGTCAGTTGGATGATTTTAGAATCGGTGTCAGGAAGATAGGCTTTGTAGGTGTAGTCGGTAATAAAGCGCTTGTGGCAATATTTGCATTGGTAGCGTTGTTTGCCATTGCAATTCTTCCCACTTTTGACGATTGACTCAGATTGACAATAGGGACATAAAAACTTAACTCCCAATCTGGACAAAACTATCTTGTTGCTTCATTTGCTTATGCTATAATTGCGAAAATAATGCGAAGGCAAAGCGCTAATTCCTGCCGTCGCATTTTTAACTTATCAGATAATCCTGATAATCAAGACCCTATTTTCACAACTCCCAACCTGGATCATTACCAGAATGCAAACTATCTATGCTTGTAACAAGAAATAGTTTTTTCTTTTTCTTTGTTGAAATAGAATATATATCTAACAAATAATCTTGCCAATTCTTGTCTATAGTGTCTATCCTTAGTTGCAAAAAGGTTCCTTTAACATAAAGACATTTGAATAGATATGCTTTGTTTGATGCGGTATTATAATAGGGTAAGGATTTTATCTCTTGAAGCAAGAGATGTTTTTTATCAGAGATATTGCTATCGATCAGCCCAATTTGTTTGAATAGCTTTATATCCGTAGAGTCCGGAAAAATAAAGATTGTATCGCTTTCTTTTTTATTGTCCGTTACCTCTTTCCATATATTTTTTTGATTAATATTATTTTTCCCAATTTTTATCGGAATAAAATAAGTTCTGTATCTGCTATCAACAGCTGTGTTATAAGAATGTTTATGATGTCTTCTTATCTTTTTATGTGATAAATCGCTCTTATTGTAAACAGCTATGTAATATCCTGCAAAGATATTTGAGGTATCTCTGCTTTGAGCATTTATCTTCTGGCATGGAAATGTATAGAAAACTATTACCAATAATATAATTGTCTTTATCATCTAATACCTTATTTCCGCAGCGTTTTTGCTTGCAAGAAATGCAAGTGCTTGATACATAAAAGTATTCAAACGCTTGCGTATGTCAGAAAATTCACTTATCTTAGTGCTACTAAACATGTAAAACAATAAATCAACTGACATGACAAAGGTAGCAATAAAATCTGACAAAATAACCTCTTTTGGTGGAATTTTTCACGTAATGGATGTTTTTTCCAAACTTGGACTCAATCAAATTATTGTTTCCTCACTTGGTCAGCGTGGCAGTACAGGTACGGCATTCCAATATAGTGATATTATTTCATCGCTGTTTTATAGCTATTTATGTGGTGCTGATTGCTTGGAAGATATTAACACGCTCATTGCTCAGTTTTCATTATCTCCCAAATGTACACTTCCTGGGGCAGACACTGTTGGTCGTGGTTTAAAAGAACTTAAGGAAGCAAATGTGGTTTACACTTGTGATAAATCCAAGCACGCCTATAAGTTCAATAAGGCTGAGAAATTAAACCAACTTCTTCTGACGATGGTTAAGCATCTTGGCTTAATACACGAAGGAAGCAGCGTTGATTTAGACTTTGACCACCAGTTTCTTCCTGCACACAAATACGATGCAACATATTCCTATAAAGGCGATTACGATTACTTTTCAGGTTGGGCACACCTGCCTTTCTCCTTTCTTGAGCAGAACACCGTCTTTATGCTCGTTACAGTAATGTTGAAGAAGTTCATATTACACACTTCATCAACGTACCTGCCAAGTGGATTAAGACAAGAAGGAGATACGTCTTAAACCTATACACACTATAATTTTGCACTTGCTAGTTGATTCTGCGGCTCAAAAAATACATTCTCATTCTAACGACCGATTTGGGTTAAAAACTTGCACGTTCAAAACTTATTTATTATCTTTGCTTTCATAATAAAAATAAGACTT
>NZ_BAIS01000122.1 GCF_000613345.1 Prevotella disiens JCM 6334 = ATCC 29426
TAGTGCCGTCCGTGAAATGGATACCGAAAAACTTGGATTTAAGTTCTTTGAAACGCTTTTCATCTTCCATTGCCTTCTTTTGCTTCTGTTCTATCTCCTCCCTTTCACGCAATCTGAGAAGTTCCTCGTGTCTGCGGTCGTGTTCGGTTTTAAGTTCTGCAGGGCATAAATATTTTGGATTATGAATATCCTTACCTAATCTTCTAAGTGTATCTACATAATCACTCCAAAGGGAAATGTCAGCTATCTCATAGCCGTTACGGACTGCAATCTTGTAGGACTGCCATAGTTCCTCAAAAGACTTCTTGTTACTAAGAAAGTAACGTAAATGGTCTGTTCGACCTGCTTTTAGCAATGTTTCCACACGGCTATCTGTAAGCAATGCAGGAATAAGCTGGGTAGGCACGATGCCATAGAAATTATCCTTAAAACCATTTCTACGAAGTATGTCTGTAACCTTGAACTTCGGATATATGGGTGAGTAGGCAATATGCTGATAGGCTTCATTATCGTTGCGGATTGCCATAGGACTATAATAGGAAAAGGTATCAACATAGTGTCCCAATATCCTCTGTATGGCAACCACAGCTTTTCGTCCCTGCATATTCCACCAATATTGCCCAATCTCAATTATAGAAGTCTGTGCTTTGTAACCTTTCTCCATACCCACAACAAGTAGGAACATACGCAATACTTGAAACTCTCCACAAGTGGTAAGTATGGTGAAATACTGCTTCTGCTGCAACTTGCGTTCGTAGGTTTCCTTGACCTGCAACTTTGCCCTACAACGAGGGCAAGTGCAAGTTTCTCTATGTTTGTCCATTACCCAACTATGCCCACAATCCATACAAGTAGTGCGACCTTTTGGAAAGCGGTAGGCGAAGTGGTCTATACACTCACGAAATGCCCACTTACTTTGTGTCTTGGTTATCGGGCGAAGATACTTGCTTTGTCCCAAAACTGCCTTTTCAAATTTGTTTCTTGGTTTCATAGGCTTAAAAATCAAATAATGATGGTTGTACTTGGGTTGCTATGCTCTCTGTCTTTTTTACTCGTGCGTTACGACTCTGTAACTTGGCAAGTTCCTCACGCTGATATTGCTTAATGGCTTCCTGCCTTGCTTCGGCTTTTTCTTCCTCCGTTAGTTCCACAACGTGATTAACGGCAACTTGGCAAGAAACAGCCTTGCCGACCTCTATATCGTCCTCATCGTAGTAGTGAACAGCCATAGAGAAGATTTCATCATCATCAAAGCCGTTGCAACCGCTTTTCTGCACTTCATTAAGAATGTAGGTGATGCACTCCTCGATATTCTTGTTTGGCTTCAACAAGTTAGAGGCAAATAATGGGTCTGTCATAGCACGCTGATTAAGATACTCGGCTATTGTCCGTGTGAAATGTTCTGTTCCTTTCATATTGCTTAGTATTTTGGGATTTGGCTTTCACTTCGTCCGCCGATTTTCAATTCTACTATTTGATTGATGCGCCCATATAGGTAGGCTCTTAGGCTGGTGCGGTCGGGTGCGTAATATTCTGTCCATTGTCCGTACTGATTGACAAGGTATTTCTTCAGCACATCGAAGAAGTTAAACCTCCAACCTTGCAGAGGTACGGCTGTGCGGAAATAGGTGTTTGAGTTCACCGCTTCACATAGCCAATTCTTTTTTTCGAGCCAAGCTCTCAACAACTCGTCCTCACGGCTCATACGCTCACCACGATTGAGTTTGGCACGCAGGAGATATACTTTGCTGTTACGGAGGTTCTCCAAAAGGGGAACGTCCCACTGCACAAACTTAATTGCCAATACTTGCTCACTCTTTTCAGCCGTAGGGTTAATGCGGTAATGAGAGGAGGAGTTATATCCTTTTCTGTTCATCGAAGATGTTGTATTTACCTTTTGCTTATCCATAGCGACATTTTTTTTATGCGTCCAAAGATCGGAGTATGCTGATTCCTTTTTGTAGCAAAATAGAGGTAGCGGGGCAGGCTTGCACAAGGTTTTGTCGGAAAATACTACCCGTAGGTGTGGAGATTTTCCAGACAAACCAAGCGGCATAGACCTTTTGAAAGCCACAAGCCCCGTACTACCTTTGCGGATAAAAAGGGACTAGCATCCGTCTTCTTGTCATCGCATATTGTGGAGCATCGGAAAAGAAGCAAAAGTGCAACGCTCA
>NZ_BAIS01000121.1 GCF_000613345.1 Prevotella disiens JCM 6334 = ATCC 29426
AAGGGCTTGACCTTTCACATGGCTCGCCATACTTTCGCCACGACCATCTGCCTTTCCAATGGTATAGCAATGGAAACGCTCTGCAAGATGCTCGGACACAGCGACATTGGAACGACACAGATTTATGGAAAAATTACCGACCTGAAAATCAGAGAGGACATGAACCGTTTGCAAGAACATAAAAGTAAGGCTTTTTCTGACTATACGGAAGCTATCGAAAAGCAAAACGCAACAATATTTTAGAAATCAGCAAAAATTTATGTATGAAAACAGATAATAGCAAAAAGGAACTTTCCTATTTTCGATTGAAGTTGGAAAGCTATATGAGTGAACATCACCCCGAGCGATTGGGAGACAAGGAGTTTATCACGGCAAGAGCCGACATAGCACTGACCGCCTACTGCGATGCCGTGGCGCAAGGTTTTAATCATTTAGAAGCAGAAAGAATAGCAAGTGAAGTGCTTTTCAGTGGACTGCATTTCTCAAAGTACGATACCCTTGTTTCTGTCTTGGAGGACGAGTTTGAGAGGAAACTCCCTGCACCGCTCCCCGAGAGGCTTTCGTTTTTATTGTTGGCGAACAAGGCTGTTCAAGCCACATTCGCTGGGTACGAACTGACGGACGAATTTGCCGCAAGCGAACAATACGACCGTCTTTACACCGAACTGACAGGCACGATAGTACTGCTCATCGAGAGCAACAACCTGCCAACGGTCAAACAGACGGAGGAAGCAAGCCCGAAGGCGTTGTAGGCAAAGGCGCACGCAAAGTTCCTGATGCCGTTTCTTATCGTGCAAAGGTACAACGGCAGCCTGTCTGCCCTGAAAGGTCAAGTCCTGCGGATGGAGAGTAGAATCTCCACCGCAGGATTTTTCTTTTTCAAGGCGGTACTACAATCCTCAATATCCGTGCGGTCGTATTCATCTCTCCCAACCTTGCAGGGCAGGGCTGCCGTAGAGAGTATAGGCACTACAAGAATACGGCATACTCAGGCTCTTTGGACGCAAAAGCGAATGATAGAAACAATAGTTAGAACTAACGATTGTCTTGACAATCTTATTATATGACAAGCCATTTTTTATACAACTTATTGTCTGTACAATTTGTTGTCATAACAATTTATTGTCAAGACTATCTATTGTCAAGACAAACTATCGTCATAACAAACTATCATCAAAACAAACTATCGTCAAAACAAAACTATCGTCAAAACAAACTATCGTCAAAACAAACTATTGATAGTTCGACATCTCGATTTGTCGAACTATCGAACTGTTGATAGACCAACAAATATGCAATAAAAGGAAAGAACCGGCACCTCATCTCATTACCGCAATAACGCTGAGGGATTTTCTCGTGGTCTTTTCTCTTGTCTTCCTGACATTTCCCTGCTTTTCCTCATCCCTTGTAGCGATGCTCTTGACCACTTACTTTTGCACCCGATAAGTACGGCAACGGGCAGCATAACAGCTCCATTGCCGAGTAACAATATAGTAATCAAAACAATATCAAAGCAATGAAACTCATTATCATCGACCGCAAAGCGTGGGAGCGGCATCGCTCCGAATTTGCAGACTTTATCCACCGTGTGGAAAAACTCATTGGTAATCCTCCTAAGAACGAGCAATGGCTCGACAACGAAGCCGTGTGCAAGCGTTTGGGCATAAGCAAGCGTACCCTGCAATCATACCGAGATACGGGAAAAATCCCTTTCTCCATGATTGGGCACAAGTGTTATTACAAACAGACCGACATCAGCGAAATGCTGAATGAAGTCAAAAAATGAATGAATTATGGCAGAGAATGAAATCATTACGCAGGAAGACCCTCAGATGCAGTTATTTTCACAACTGATGGAAGGTACTTTGAAGAAGTTGGAGCGGTATTGTGCCACAGCTCGTCCGATGTTAGATGGCGAGGTTTACCTTTCGAGCGAGGAAGTGTGCAGCCACTTACGGCTCAGCACACGCACGCTCCAAGAGTATAAAAATGCAAGAATACTTCCATTCTACAAAATCGGAGGGAAGATACTTTACAAACAGAGCGACATACAAACAATGCTTGAAAAGTATTATAATCCAATACCGCAAACAGGTAAGTTATGAGTTAAGTTAAGAAATCAGTCGCGACTTAAGTAAAATGGTCAGTTATGACTTTGGTCAAAAAAATAGTTTCGACCTAAGTCAAAATTAACTTTAGTCAAAAATATGTCAGCTCATAAAGTCAGTAAGTCAAGAAATTAGTC
>NZ_BAIS01000120.1 GCF_000613345.1 Prevotella disiens JCM 6334 = ATCC 29426
GCCAGAGAAGCTGAGCGTGGAGATGAAGGACTTTCTGTCGCCCGTCGAGGGACGTTTGCCGAGCAATCGTGCGGACATCTACTTCAAGGAACTCGGCAACGAGTCGCCCGTACTCGTCAAGCTGATGATGAAGACCATTTATCAAAATGATAAACGTGTATTTAGGCATATCGGCGCCCAAATGTTCGGTATGAAATTCCTGCTTAGGGGATTGTATGCGCACAATGGCTTGCTATATTTTCATACCCGAATAGACAATATGACCAACATGCCGTATTCGGTGGACTTTATCACCTTCAAGGTTGTGGATAAGAAAGTAGCTAAACGCACTGCCATTCAGGAGAGAGTGCAACAACCACTCCGTGCCTATCATCAGGTGAACTATATCAAGGGAAAGCACACCGAAAGTTCAGTGTTTGCCTTGGAACAGTTCTCACTATCAGAGGATAAACAGCTTGAAGTGACGCTTTATGAGCATAATGGTGGACGAACGCTTACCTTCTATGTCGAGCCGCAAGATTTACTTTTGGCTCAGAAGATTGATAACCTCAAACTTAAATGGTAATGAAGAAGTATCTTTTCCTTCTTATGTGTGCGGTGGCCATTGCGCTGCCCACACAGGCACAACGGCTGATTCCAAAGCAAAAAGGCTTGGAAATAGTAGGTAACGTGCCAATTATCAAAGGCGAGAATTTGTTTGCCAAAGACAATTTTGGCATAGGTATTTTGCTCACTCGCTATCTGAAGCGTGAGAATTATTCATTTCTTACGGTAGAATATGAGCAACAAAATATGCCGTATCGCAGCTATGATGTGAAACTCAAAGATGCCTTCGTGCATTTGGGTTATATGCAGCCTATTGTTTCTGACAATGGTAAAAATGTATTTGCCTATGCTGGAATATCCGCTTTGGGTGGCTATGAGGAACTTAACGAAGATAAGAAACTACTTCTTGATGGCGCAAAACTACTCGATGACTCTCACTTCGTCTATGGTGGAGCGGTGCATCTATCCATAGAATGTTTCTTATCGGACAATGTGCTGTTGCTACTCAAAGGACAGGGACGCATACTCTTTGGTACGGATGTTCATCATTTTCGCCCTGCTGTATCGGCAGGAATCAGGTTTAATCTATAAATGTAGGGAACAATGAAAAAGAAAATTTTTAATAGTATATGGGTAATGGGAGTACTTGCCCTTGCCGTGTTTTGTTTATCTGCTTGTGATAGGGAGTTGGATGTTCAGCAGTCTTACCCGTTCACTGTCGAGACGATGCCCGTTCAGAAGAACATCGTCAAGGGACAGACGGCAGAAATCAGGTGTACACTCAAACGTGAAGGCTACTTTGCCGACACTCGCTACACCATCAGATATTTCCAGCTGGACGGGAAAGGAACGCTAAGAATGGATAATGGATTAGTCTTTAAGCCCAACGACCGCTATCCACTCACAAAAGATGTGTTTCGACTCTACTACACCTCCGCTTCGACAGACCGACAAACCATTGATGTGTATGTGGAGGACAACTTCAAGCAAATCGCCAAACTGTCGTTCAACTTCAACAATGAGAAGGCGGAGGACAAAGGAAAGTCCGGCGCAGTAGTAACCAAAGCCTTGAACGATGCGAACAGCTAAACGCTTTGCTTTATTCTGTATAATATGTTTGTTCTGTCAATCACTCCCGGCTCAGCGTGGGGTGCGATTGGCAGACTTATCACCTTTTGAGCGTGTCGTAGTGGTCGTAAAATACTTCGAGGGACTACATAGAAAGGATTGTTATCCCTATGTAGGATACGGTCATCGGTTGCAGCCACACGAGCATTTTTCTCCTAATATGTCAGAGCGGCAGGCAGACTCTCTCCTGCGTGCCGATCTTTGGAAATGCTTTGAACACTTCAAAGGATATGGTAAGGATGCACTACTACTTACTTTGCTTGCCTACAATGTAGGAGTAGGTCGTTTGATCGGTTATGGTAATCATCCCAAAAGCCGACTAATACGAAAGATAGAGTTGGGCGACAGGAACTATTATCGTGAATTTGTCTCTTTCTGCCGATACAAAGGAAAGGTGCTACGAGGACTTGTCAAACGACGAAAGGTGGAGTTTGCCCTGTTTTACATACCCTGATTATCAAATACACCCCTTGCGACATTTTTATGCTCCGTAAGGGGCGTTTTCTTGTCGTTTTAGTCGCCTTCTTCGTTATGATTGAGTAACTTTGCAAAAAATGGAAATTGTCAGACTTTTTGTATGTAACCT
>NZ_BAIS01000119.1 GCF_000613345.1 Prevotella disiens JCM 6334 = ATCC 29426
AGGGTAAAGTCATATCAAATACAAGTGAATTTTAAAACCTATTGTTTTGGCATTCAAAATAGGCTATTTTGGAGCTCAAAACAATAGGTTTTGAAAATAAAAGCATATCAACCATTATTTCAGAGGAATTTTTCTATTGGTTTAAAAGAACTTAAAGAAGCAAATGTGGTTTACACTTGTGATAAATCCAAGCACGCCTATAAGTTCAATAAGGCTGAGAAATTAAACCAACGATTTCGTTAAACCAGACGAAGCATGCAAAAGATATTGCAAGCGAGAACAAAGAAAGTTTACTTTCAATTTGTCGAGTGCAGCTATATCTTATCCAATGAGCAAAGCGAAATTTGTACATGCTCGTGGCGAGAAATAGAACCTTTCGAGCAATGAAACTTTGTAGGGGCGTGATTTATCACGTTCCTCTCCGCAAATTTAAGTGTATTAGGAACGTGATAAATCACGCCCCTACAAAGTATCATAACTTGCCAGAAAGCAGCTATTTTGCACTCTAAAAAAGAACCTATTTGTGATAAGTTGAGCAAAAAATGACAAATCGACCTTTCTCGTAGGGTTAAATGAAACGCAAACAAGTTTTGAGACAAACAAGGAAATTGTTTGCGGAAATAAGGAAAAATAAAAAAGTAAGTCAAAAACTTTCAAAATTATTTGGTGCTTTCAAAAAAAAGCAATACCTTTGCACTCGCTTTCGAAAAGGAAGTTTGAAAAGATCCGCTAGCTCAGCTGGTAGAGCACAACACTTTTAATGTTGGGGTCATGGGTTCGAGCCCCATGCGGATCACTTTTAAAGGGGTACTTTTGTATCCCTTTTTTGTTGATTACCAATTGTTTATAACTGAAAATCAATAGGTTACAATAAAAAGTGGGGCTAATGTGGGTCAGTCGTAAAACCCAGTTGCACCCCTCTCTCCCCTCATGCACATAATTTCATAAGTATTTGTTATCTTTGCATCATGAAGACCGAGCAATTGTTGCGTGGTATCTTTCCAGAGATACTCGCAGATTATTTTGATGTGATAGATATCCAAGAGAGTATTTCCCAGATAGACTTCTGGTTGGATGAGCGTAACTTTATGGAAGAAGCAGACCGCAAGTCCGGCACAGTAAGCAGTTACGGCTTTACCGCGAACGGGTTGTCCAAGACTTTCCCCTTCGTGGCAAGCTCGTTTACCTTCATGTCCGCCGTCGAAAATGGTGTGACAGTTCCACGGGTGAGATATTCAGTTATTCTTACGATGACCTGACAGCTGAGGGCAGCAAACTATCCCCTGAGTTCGTTTCTTTTTTAAAAGAATAGAATTGAGTCTACTGCGGAGAGCATTACAGGTATCGGCTCTCATTATGGCGTAGACGGTAAGCAGCTTTCCACCCAATATAAGGAGCATTTCAGCGATTATCGCCAGTGGGAGCAGTTGTCGCATGCGGGAGACTGGCTGCTGTTTGATGAGAACCTGGGAGAGAGCCTGAGTATCGATGAGTCTTGTCTGAGCAGCGGTAAGGTCTATACATTTCTGACCAACAAGCCTGGTAAAGGTGGCAGGGGTACGCTGGTAGCTGTGGTTAGGGGAACAAAAGCCGAAGATGTGATCCGTGTTTTGGAAAAGATTAACCTTTCCAAAAGAAAGACAGTCAAGGAAATAACGCTCGACTTGTCTTCCTCTATGATGATAATTGCGCACACTGTGTTCCCCAAAGCACTCATCACCAGTGACAGGTTTCATGTGCAGAAACTTTACTATGATGCTTTGGACGACATGCGTATAGCCTACCGATGGAGGGCAAGGGACAGAGAAAATGAGGAGATGAAGGAAGCCAAAAACAAGAACGAAACCTACAAGCCATTCAGATATAGCAACGGTGAGACACGCAAGCAACTGCTTGCCAGGGCGAAGTTTATACTGACTAAACACAAGTCCAAGTGGACAGAATCGCAAAGGCTAAGGGCTGAAATAATCTTTGAAAACTACCCCGAACTCAAAAAAGCCTATGACCTGGCCATGGAACTTACCGATATTTATAATGCCAGAAACATCAAGGACGCTGCAAGGCTGAAACTGGCAAGATGGTTTAATAAGGTAGAGAAGTTGGGGGGGGACAACTTATATACGGTGATTGACACCTTTAAGAACCATTATGATACCATACTCAATTTCTTTGTCAACAGAGCCACAAATGCCAATGCTGAATCCTTCAACGCAAAAGTCAAATCCTTCAGGGCACAGTTCAGGGGAGTAACGGATATTCCTTTCTTCCTTTACAGGCTTATGAAATTATGTGCATGAGGGGAGAGGGGGTGCAACTGGGTTTTACGACTGACCCTGATTATCGAAGGAGAAAACACAACTGGGATATCCTTCCCAATCCCTACACTCAACAACGGATTGCACATCTATCTGCCAATTCGTTAAATAAATATACGTTTAATATTCACAAGAGGAACAAAATCCGACAAAATATGAACTTTTTGATACTAAAGCTTGCTGATATTAATAAAAATAAATATCTTTGCTGAACTTACGAAATTACAAGTAGGTGGAACCACTGCCTACAGTGTAAGGAAACTA
>NZ_BAIS01000118.1 GCF_000613345.1 Prevotella disiens JCM 6334 = ATCC 29426
CTTGAAATCATGCTCTCCGCCAGCAAAAACTGCAAGCTAAGGGCAGGCTATGCCGATATGGAATATTCCAACTTTATGAAACACTGCAAGATGCAGACCGACCTTCGTATCAACACTTATGCAAGATGTGCCGCAGCCTTCGATATGGATGTGCTGCTGATACATCTCCCAAAGGGAATGATTGATTCCATGATTGCAACCACACCCCATAAAAGCCTTCGCTTCTCCACAATGGAGCAGGAAGATCTCATCGTTATTCTCAATCGGCTGTGCAAGCTAGACAGTAGAAGATTTAAGCAGCATCTTATGCAGTTATTGCACCAATTGGGGAAGGACTCTGAATTTCCAGACGGATGATAATCCACGGAGAGCAACAATTCAATCCTAAACTGAAAAGAGAAGTAGCATATGACAGAAGAAGATAATTTACAAAAGACGGTAATTGCAGAGTTACGCTCACTAAGGAACGACATGGAGCGAATAGCCAGCTTTATCGTGGAAATGAGACGCGATTATTCCGTTTTGGAGGATAAGATGGAACTCAGTTCCTCCGACGTCATCAGACTCTTGGGCATTTCGCGGGCATCCCTTGCCCGATGGAGGGACACCAACGCAATCCCGTTCAGGTATATATCATGCAACCACGTTGCTTATCCGTTCAAGGGACTTTACGTCGCCGTCAAGAGCGGACGTGCCTCCTTCAAGGGTTTCAGACGGGTGGAAGCCCTGCAACGACTCAACGCCTACAAGGATGGTGTCCTTAAAGGATATATGGGAAATGGTCAAACTTTATTTGAGGAACTATGAACATCAAAGAAGAAATACTAAGCCGAACCAACAAAGGACTGGATGTGTTCTGCTTCTATATGCCCATCGACTTTGTGCCAAAGCGCAATTTTCGAAATCCTTTGTATGACGACAAGCGTGCATCGTGCAATATCTATCTCGACAACAAGTCCGGCTGCTACCGAATGAAGGACTTTGGCAACGATGCCTACTCCGGCGACTGCTTTTGGTTTGCAGCCACAATGCTCGGACTGGACGTGAGGAAAGACTTTGTTAAGGTGCTTGAAACCATAAATCGGGACTTGCAGCTGAATATTTGCATTGAAAGGAAAGAACATAGTAATCCCCACACAATGATGATGAAGCCTTGTAAACCAACCTTAGTACAACCACCTAACCAGCTCAAGAAGATGGAAGGTAAAAAGTGGTACAAGCTAATTGAGCAATCTTTCAATGTCAAAGAACTAGACTATTGGGAGCAATATGGTATTGATACTAAGACTCTGCAACGTTTTTATGTAAAGTCGCTTGCTCGCTATGAATCTGTCTCCAATCAGGGTAAGCCGTTTACACTTGGTTCAACACATGAAGATCCGATGTTTGCATACAGTATGGGGAAGTTTGTAAAAGTCTATCGCCCTAAGAGTAAGCTGCGCTTTCTTTATGGGGGTGAGAAAGTGAACGACTATGTTTTTGGCTTCCAGCAGCTGCCCAGCAAAGGGGATGTTGTTTTCATCACAGGTGGGGAGAAAGACGTGCTTTCACTTTCGGCTCATGGTTTCAATGCCATCTGTTTCAACAGTGAGACGGCACAGATTCCAGAGAATATCATCGAAGGGTTACAGCTCCGCTTTCGCCACATTATTATATTGTACGACTCTGATGAGACAGGCATAAGAGAAGCTAAACGGCAGACAGATGCACTTGCTCAATACAAGGTATTGAGTCTAACCTTACCATTGCAAGGGGGTAAGTCGGAGAAGGATATATCGGACTTCTTTGCCTTGGGCAATGAAGCAAAGGACTTGAAAGTGCTTCTTAATGATATGTTCACCAATATGTATGCACAGACGATGATGATGCTGCGCTCTTGTGAAATTGACTATGATAACCCTCCTGATGCCTCGAAGTCTGTGGTGGCTGTCAATGGAGTTCCGCTCGGTACGCAGGACAATCTGTTTTGTATCACAGGTGGAGAAGGAACAGGCAAAAGCAACTACATTGCCGCCATCCTTGCCGGCACTCTTGGGAGAGAACGATTAAAGGCAGAGCAAACCTTGGGATTGGAGGTAACCGCCAACCTCAAAGGTTTGGCAGTTCTTCACTATGATACGGAACAGTCCGAGGCACAACTCTATAAGAACTTGGAGAAGACGCTTCGCAGGGCTGGTATCAAGTCCGTGCCTGAGTTTTATCATTCTCTCTATCTGGCATCGCTATCACGCAAGGACAGACTGAAGATTATTCGTGAAAGTATGGACTTGTTCCATCACAAGCACGGGGGAATACACCTTGTGGTCATTGACGGTATAGCAGACCTGATACGCTCCGCCAACGACGAAACGGAGAGTATAGCCATTGTGGATGAACTCTACCGCTTAGCAGGCATTTACAATACTTGTATCATTTGTGTACTCCATTTTGTACCTAATGGCATTAAACTAAGGGGACATATAGGCTCGGAGCTGCAACGTAAGGCTGCGGGCATTCTCTCCATCGAGAAAGATGACAATCCCGAATACTCGGTCGTCAAGGCTTTGAAAGTGCGTGATGGAAGCCCGCTAGATGTGCCGATAATGCTCTTTGGATGGGACAAGGAAGCCGATATGCACGTTTATCGTGGAGAAAAGTCGAAAGAGGATAAGGAAAAACGCAAGACCGATGAACTGTTGGCTGTCGTAAAGTCTGCATTCCGTGCCAAACTAAAGCTATCATATCAAGAGTTGTGCGATGTGTTGATGCGTGAAATGGAAATCAAGGATCGAACGGCAAAGAAGTACATTGCCTATATGAAGGAGCAGCGTA
>NZ_BAIS01000117.1 GCF_000613345.1 Prevotella disiens JCM 6334 = ATCC 29426
CCTCTCTCTCCGAAGTTTCCTTTTCTTTTGCCGATTGCTTGGCAATAAGCCTGTCCATATCCTCCGAAATCTTGTTGTCCGTCACCTGCGCATAAACTTGAGTGCTTGATATGGAAGCATGCCCCATCATCTTGGCTATGCTCTCAATAGGAATACCTGCGCTCAGACTCATCGTGCCAAATGTATGTCTTGCCATGTGGAAGGAAAGTCTTTGGCGGATACCGCAAGCCTTTCCCACGATGCTCAGTTTGGCATCCATGACACTACGGCTACAATTACGGTGAAAGACAAAGTGGTCATCTTTTTCTTTCACCGTCTGCTGTTCCTCGCTTCTTTCCCGCTCTTTCCGACAATGGCTGATGATGGCTTCCGCAATGGGATGTAATGGTACGATGAACTCAACCTTGGTCTTCTGACGTTCCTTTCTTATATACCTCTGTCCGTCCGCTGTCGTTTGGATATGCTTGTTTTCTAAATTCTCCATGTCTGAGATAGTCAAGCCTGTGAAGCAGGAAAAGACAAACATCAGTCTTGCCAGCTCCGCTTCTCTGTCGTTCATCTTCATTGCCATAAGTTTCATTACATCGCTCTTTTGCAGAAAGCGTATCTTCTTTTCCTCTTTCTCATACTTGGCATTCTCAAACGGATTGCAGCGGATAATCCTCTTGCTGACAGCACGGAACATTAGTCGGCTCAGCCAGCAGAGGTTGCTGTTGACGGTAGATGCTTTCAGTCCACGCTTTTTGAGAAAGAAGCGGTATTCCTCGAACAAGTCCTCTGTAATTGTTCCGATGGGTATGTCCTGTACTCCTTTGTTTTCTACAAATTCACGGAGATTTCTGTCAGAATAGAACAGGTTCAGATAAGTTCCCTCTGCCTTGATCTGCCAACATTTTCCTTGACTGCTTGGAGTTCCGCCCTGCTCATGGCAAGGAGCGTGGTCGGATTGGTGGCAATACCCTGTAAACAGTTCTTTACAAGCTCCACACTTACCACTCCATCCTTTACAAGAATATCCCGATAAGTCTTTTCCACCAAATCCCTGAACTCATTAATTCTTTGATTGGTCTTCTTGTTGGTTGTCAAACCCTGCTTGGTGTTCCACTCGGAGAATTTACACTCTTCTCCTGTGGTAATGGCGGTATTCTTTCCGTCGATGGTGATACGGCAGAGAATGGCAGTATTGCCGTCTGCCTTTATCTTCTGTCTGTTGATATAAAACAGTATCTTGAATGTACTTCTCATAATGGTCTTGATTGAATTGTTCATGTGTTATTTAGCTATAAAACAATGTTGAATGAAAGAAATGGTCAAATAGTCAACTGCATATCTTCAGTGAAAGAAAGGAAACGGTCAAATTCCTCAAAGAGTTTCTGCGGTGTTACCTTTGCATAACGCTCGGTCATGCTCACGTTGGAATGCCCCAGCATCTTACTCACGGTCTCAATGGGTACACCCTGTTCAAGCGTGATGAGCGTGGCAAATGTGTGCCTTGCCGTATGTGTGGTAAAAGGAAACGAGATGCCTGCACGAAGCCGCAGGGCTTTCAAATAAGATTGGTAAGTGGTATATCCCATGAAAGGGAGCAATGTTTCCCTTTCATCGCTGTGGAGCTTCTCCATCAGCCGTATGGCTTCGGGTAACAGTTTGACACGGCAAGGCACACTTGTCTTCTGACGGTTGAACTTCAGCCAAAGGCTACCCTCGTCATCACGCACAAGATGGGACTTGTCCAGTTCCATCAAATCACAATACGCAGCACCCGTATAACAGGCAAAGAGGAAAATATCCCTTGCCGTTTCCATTTCCTCCTCCAATTCCTCAAAGTGGAGAGTCTTTAACTTCTCAAATGCTCCTCTGTCAAGTGCTTTGGGGAGTTTCTTGTTACCCTTGCTGATTTTGACTTTGTCAAAAAGCAGGATGTCTGCCAACCCCTCACGGTAAGCCTGCCTGCAAACTGTTTTCAAATGGGTGGCGACATTGTAGAATGAGCTCTCCTGAAATCCACACTCCCCCAAGAAGTACTGCTGAAACTCATGGATGAAGTTCTCTGTCAGTTGTGAGAAAGCTAAGTCTGAAACCTTATACTTCTTTTGGATGAACTCCTGCAAGTGGATTCTCGTGGAGTGATAGCTTGCCATTGACTCTTTTCTGAGGTCTACACCGACATGACTTTCTTTCTCCTTTATGAGCATATCAAGCCTTTCGATGAGCATGCACCGTGTCTGCACACTGCCTTGAAACTGTTCCTTCACATCGGTTGCGTCAAATGGGCAACATCTTGCAAGCAAAGACTGATAGGCTGACTGAATGGACAGCAGCAAGTTCTCCAACCTGCCATTCACCTCCACCGCCTCACGACTTTTTCCGTCCATTCTGCTCTCACGGGGATTCCACAAGTCAGGATTGCAGGAGAGCTTGCAACTGAACTGGGCGATGGAACGTCCAATGGTAATGCGTCCCATAATCGGAGCCTTGCCCGACTTGTCCAGACCGCTCTTTTTGAGGTAGAGCAACACCTTCATTTTTTCTGTTTTCATACGCTTTGATGTTTTGTGGCAAAAATACCAATTTCAAAGCGTTCATCACTTATGCAGAAAACTGCCGACCGTAGCAACAGCCACACGAGCGAAAATAATTCAGTTACCGAACATTACTCCATCGTTACCTATGACGAAATCGGGTAACGGTTTAGTAACTGAACTTCTGCCTAAATCTGCATATTCCTGCCCTTTTTGAAAAGAGCACTTCTATGCAAATTATTCCGTTTCCTACTCATTATCAGTCTGTTTGCACCAACTTCGATATTTCTTCATTTTCGCTGATTAGTTGCA
>NZ_BAIS01000116.1 GCF_000613345.1 Prevotella disiens JCM 6334 = ATCC 29426
TGAAAAAGAACAATTTCGCTTTAAAAATATGAAATTTCAGGAGAAAAATAGGAATTTAAAATTATCAAAAAGGAAAACTTTTCGAGCTATTCAATTGAAAAAGTTTTCCAAAAAGAAAATTATAAAATATTTTTTAGAGAATAAATTTCAAGAAACTTTGTCTAAATAAGCCTCAAACTTTGTCTTTAATGGCTGTTCGTAACTCATTAAATATCAATCTAAACAAATTTTTTGTACCTTTTTTCATCAAAAATTCATCAATTTTAGTTCGAAAAAAATATTGCAATTAGTTTTCTTTTCTTTATCTTTGCAAAAAATATAGTTGCATTCGGCAAATTGAAAATAAATTTTCTTTGCAGCATCATTAATACAAAATTAACAACAACGTTACTCATCTTAAATCTGTAACCAAGTCTTAAAGATATATTTTCTGAAATGAAAAATTTTACAATTACCAAACGTGACGGCTCAAAAGACCGTTTTTCGCTTGACAAAATTATGAATGCCATTATCAAGGCGTTCGATAGTGTGAATGAACCAACCGATTTGGCGATGGTTTCCAAAGTTTTGTCCAACATTGATATTCACGATGACATCAAGGTGGAGGACATTCAAAACCAAGTTGAGGTGGCACTCATGAAAGAAGGCTTCTACAACGTGGCTAAAAGTTTCATCGTTTATCGCCAACAACACACCGAAGACCGTGAAGTATTAGAGAAAATGCGCTTCCTAACCGATTATTGTCGGGCTGAAAACGCTGCAACAGGTTCAAAATTTGACGCCAATGCCAACGTTGAAAACAAGAATATTGCGACCCTCATTGGCGAGTTGCCAAAGCAAGGATTCATACGTTTGAATCGCCGTTTGCTCACCGACCGCATCAAACACATGTATGGTAAGGAACTTTCAGAAGAGTATATCCGCCTGCTGACCCACCATTTTATCTATAAGAACGACGAAACCAACCTTGCCAACTATTGTGCTTCCATCACCATGTATCCATGGCTCATCGGTGGAACTACATCAATTGGAGGCAACTCCACCCAGCCTACCAACCTCAAAAGCTTCTGTGGCGGCTTTATAAATATGGTGTTTATGGTTTCAAGCATGTTGGCAGGAGCGTGCGCAACACCCGAATTTTTGATGTACATGAACTATTTCATACAGCAAGAATACGGCAAAGACTATTGGAAAAATCCTGATAAGGTAGTCGATTTGAGCCTAAAACAACGCACCATCGACAAGATTATCACCGACTTTTTCGAACAGATTGTTTACTCGTTGAACCAACCTACGGGTGCCAGAAACTATCAAGCAGTGTTCTGGAACATAAGCTATTACGACAAATATTATTTCGAATCGCTCTTCGGAAACTTCTATTTCCCAGACGGTTCGCAACCCGATTGGGACGGCGTATCATGGCTTCAAAAACGATTTATGTCGTGGTTCAACCAAGAACGCACCAAGGCTGTGCTAACTTTCCCAGTTGAAACCATGGCTTTACTAACCGAAAATGGCGAATGCAAAGACGCAGAGTGGGGCGATTATGCAGCTAAAATGTATGCCGAAGGTCATAGTTTCTTCACCTACATGAGCGACAATGCCGACTCGTTAAGCTCGTGCTGCCGACTCAGAAACGAAATTCAAGACAATGGTTTCTCGTACACTTTGGGAGCAGGAGGCGTATCGACAGGTTCAAAAAGTGTGCTGACAATCAATTTAAATCGTTGCATACAAGAGGCTGTCAATAAGAAATTAGACTACAAGGAATATCTTTCTCACATCATCGACCTTTGCCACAAGGTGCAATTGGCTTACAATGAAAACTTGAAAGACCTCATGCGCCACAAGATGTTGCCACTTTTCGATGCGGGATACATCAACATCGACCGCCAATATCTCACCATTGGGATTAACGGATTGGTCGAAGCTGCCGAATTTATGGGCATCGACATCACGCCAAACGATGAATATAAAGAGTTTGTACAAGGCATTTTAGGACTTATCGAAACCTATAACAAGCAATATAAAACCAAGGAAGCCATGTTCAATTGCGAAATGATACCAGCTGAAAACGTAGGTGTGAAGCACGCAAAATGGGACAAAGCCGACGGATATTTTGTGCCTCGCGATTGCTACAACAGCTATTTCTATCGTGTTGAGGACACTTCGCTCACCATTCTCGATAAGTTCCGCCTCCACGGAGCACCTTATATTGAACATCTTACGGGTGGTTCTGCCCTCCACATGAACCTTGACGAACACCTTTCACAGCAACAATATCGCCAATTAATGCACGTTGCCGCCGAAGAAGGGTGCAACTATTTCACCTTCAATATTCCGAATACGGTTTGCAACGAATGCGGACACATCGATAAACGCAACTTGAAAGAATGCCCACACTGCCATTCAAAGAATGTAGATTATCTTACTCGTATCATCGGATACATGAAGCGTGTCAGCAATTTCTCGGCAGCTCGACAAGAAGAAGCGAGCAGACGCTACTATGCAACCCAAGAAAAATATACCCTCTAATGTTGAAATACGTAGATACGGACATCGTTTTTCAGGAATTTCCCGACGAGGTTACGTTGGCAATCAATCTGTCCAACTGTCCTTGTCGGTGTCCTGGCTGTCATAGTCCGTATCTATGGAAAGACATTGGCGAGCCGCTTACGACAAAGACAATAGAAACCATGATAGAAAACGAACATGGTCGCATCACTTGCATTGGCTTTATGGGTGGCGATGCTGCTCCCGAAGCGATTGATGCGTTGGCTAAATATCTAAGAAACAAGCATCAAGAACTTAAAATAGGGTGGTATACAGGGCGCACAACGGTGTCCTCAAAAATAAATTTGAGCAATTTTGATTACATCAAAGTGGGACCTTACATCAAGCATTTAGGCGGTTTGACGAGCAAGCGTACCAATCAGAAAATGTATAAAATAGGTTCGGCAAACCAAATGGAAGATATTACCCCCATGTTTTGGCGCACATAACCCGCTTTGCTCATTTGCATGCTTCGTGTGGCTTAACGAGATCGTTCTTTTTCA
>NZ_BAIS01000115.1 GCF_000613345.1 Prevotella disiens JCM 6334 = ATCC 29426
GCCTGTAGTACTTGCTTCCAATGTTTCAACCCTGACAGTTACTCCGAGTATCACGATGCTACCACCAACGGCAAACGGAATGGTAACGATGACTGTCAAGACTGTAGACAAACTGCTGGGTAAAAAGACTTATACTTTCAGTGGTGGCAGTCTTTCAGGAGATCCACTGATAATCACCAGTATCAGTGCAGGCAAGATATGGATAGATTACTTCTATTCAGGTAACATCTCAGGTCAGACAGTAACTTCTGCAGCTACTGTCAGTGGCATAGGAACAGCACAGGCAGGCTTCTATGCCCAGACAGAGAACAAAGGCTTCGGCACAATGTATCGTGGTTGGGGTGGCTTTGTTTATAATGCTTCCGAAGGTAGGTATGGCAAACCTATTGATGAATCACTGCTGAAGCTCCCCGATAGCAAGGATGCCAAGATGGATCCTTTGACAATGGCATTTGTACCAATAGGAACAGACCAAAGTTCATTTGACAGATGGATAGGACAACGAGCAGAATTGTACCTTACAGCTAAAGAGGCTGGGGCTTCAAGACTAACTGAACAAAATGTAATATTAACTAACCCTTTCGAACATATTGATGATATAACAGGAGTTTCCGGTACGTGTCTACAAGGAACCGGTGCTGTAGCTATAACACAGGAAATGGTTGCAACAAGTGATGTCAATCAGGCAGGCATTGCTTTTACATACAATGATGCAAGTGGTAAGAGTGTAACTCGCTCCACTATGATGGATTTCAATGGGGATGGTTTCCCGGATATTTTTCAAAAGGGAATCATACAATATACAAATTCGCAAGGAGGTATCAGTGGCGAAAAGTATAGTGGAATCGGAACCATTGGCAGTGAAAATAAGTCTGAAGGATGGGCATTGGGAAGTGACCCTATTATTTCGATAAGTTCTACGATTGCTCATATTGTAAAAGGAAAGGATCATTCCAGCAACCAAGGCTCCAGCAACAAGGCAAAAGCTAGTATGTCTGGATCTGTCAGTATTCCTCCCTCTAACAAGGATTGGAGCACAGAAACATTCATGGATGTGAATGGAGACGGTCTACCTGATAAAATTATTAAGGGAAATAAAGTTCGACTTAATTTAGGGTACAACTTCACAGAACCGATTGATTGGGGAATTGATCGAATACAAGGAGGTAAGGGAATTACTTATAACGCCAATATAGGTGGTAGCTTCAATAAGGGGTCATCAAGCTTCGCCGGGGGATACAATGTTGTAACCTCTAAGAATGGAGAAGAGTATAATCTCTCTGATGTAAATTCTGACGGATTACCAGATAAGGTATGGCGCAATGGCAAGACTATTATGGTGGCACTTAATATCGGTAATGGCTTTATGGATGCCATTCAGTGGAAAGGGCTTTCTTCTCTTAGCGAATCAGCCTCAACTTCAGAGGGAGCTGAAGTTGCATTTACTGTCAATTTTACCCCAAAGTTAATTCCTGTCAAAATTTCCATAAATCCAGTTGTTTCTGTCAGTCATAGTATAAATCGTAACAACTATGCTTTGCAAGATGTGGACGGCGACGGCTACCTCGACATTGTGGAATCCGATAAGGAAAGTGAACTGAAAGTAACCCGTTCTGCTATCGGCAGAACGAACATGCTCAAGAGCGTGACCAACTCCCTTGGCGGAACCTTTACACTGGACTACGAACACAGCACGCCTACCTACGGCCTGCCCGGTGGTAAATGGGTAATGTCGTCCGTAACCATTGACGATGGTATCCGTGATGATGGACCGATGATGAAGACGATGTTTGCCTATTCTGATGGACAGAAGGATCGCCACGAACGTGAGTTCCTCGGCTTTGGAAAGGTCGTAACCAAGAATATCGACACCGAACAGGGTGAATCCGCAGTCTATCGTCAGGCTGTGCAACTCTACGATGTGTCCACCTACTATGCACAGGGCAATGAGCTTGGAGCGTCTGTAGAGGATGCCAAAGGCAACAAGTACACCGAGACACGCAATGAATATGATGGCTATTATATCACAGCCAACGGTGACAGCTATACTTTCAACAAACAGAAGAAGCTCTGTAGCGACCGCGCCTCTGCCTTCGTGCCGCTCCGCTATACCGCCAATAAGCAGTATGAGGGGCAGGCAACCGGTATCACCACCTCAGAGGCTTGGAATGAGTATTATCTCACAGGTTATCACGGAGAGCTGAAGTCTTACAAGTTCAGTGATAAGGGTAAGTTGGGTGCTGACGGTTCGGGTAAGTTCGACTACCAAACCGCAATACAATATGCTCACAATGATAACAAACATATCTTCGGGCTACCTACCAACGTAACCGTAACGGGCGGTGATGGTAAGACTTATCATCAAGTCTCTGCGACTTACGATTTGAACTATGCCAACCATATCACGCAGATTAAGCAACAACTCGGAAGCGGTGAAGCTGTCTCTGACTATACTTATGATGCTTACGGCAACATTATCAAGACTACGCTTCCTGCTAACAGCAAGGGACAGCGCATGTGGTACACCTACCGCTATGAGCCGGTGATGAATATGTATGTGGAGCGCATAGACGATGCATTTGGCTACCGTAGCGAGGCAGCCAACTTCGACTACCGCTATGGTATGGCACTCCGCCGTATGGATCTCAACCACTTCTATTATGAAACGGATATAGACAACCTCGGACGTGTGAAAGCTGTGCGTGGTCCTAATGAGTTGGCAACAGGTGTGCCTTACATCATTGCCTTTGACTATCAGCCTAAGGCTACTTTCGGCACCAATGGCATCACTGCACCTGCTTACGCAGTGACGAAGCATTACGACATACAGCACCCAAGCGATGATATGGAGACCGTCACCTTCGTGGACGGTTTCGGACGTCCCGTTCAGGTGAAGAAAGACGGTGTGGTAACGACAGCTGCCAAGGGCAGTGCACCCAAGGACGAAACCGTGATGATTGTCAGCGGACGCAATGTCTATGACGCTTTCGGTCGTGTGACGAAGGCATACTATCCAACAACAGAGGCAGTGGGCAAAAAGACAACTTTCAACAAGGCTTTTGATAACGTGTCGCCAACCGTAACGGTTTACGACGTGCTTGACCGTGCCATGAAAGTAACGCTTCCTGATAAT
>NZ_BAIS01000114.1 GCF_000613345.1 Prevotella disiens JCM 6334 = ATCC 29426
GTTATTATCATTTTCTTTAATATTAGTTTATCAAAATATTATATTTTCTTATTTTATTCTTAATCTACTATACCCTTCTGGCATCGTGGCTTGTTTGTGCCTCCGCTAACTGCTAAATAAGGTTAGCCATTTTGTAGTAATCTATCATTTCTTTATCTTTTAATTTCAGTTATTTTCATTTTTATTTTGCTTGATTATAGTACTTGTAGAATGTACCTAGTGTATATTGGTGGCCTTGTTCTATGTAATTTAGTGAAGTGTCGAAACACTCGTTTATTTTATAGGCATCATAACCTTTTCTTTGTTTCCTTATTGTGTGCAAATATTCTCTCCCTTCCTCTCCAAATACACTTGCCATACAATTACTTAAGTCTAATGTTTCTTGGTGGGTTTTTGTTATTATAAGCCTCCTTTCCTCAATGTCTTTTAGTGCCATTTCGAAGGTGGCTTTATCTTTTGTATGGTTAGTTTTGTATGTTGGTTTTGTTTCCTCGCAAGTTACTTTTGGAAAATTTATCTTTTTCTTTGTATAGATTTGTGCCTTCTCGTTATAATAGCTTTCTGTATCATAGCTAATAACTCGCAATCTGTTAAGATTTTTACAACTCTTATCTATTGTTATACCTATCTGTGAAAACTCATCTTGTAATGCCTTAAAGTGGGGTAAAAATGCATCCTTATCTCCGTCTACAAATATCAAACAATACAAACCTTTACCTCCAACGCTTTTGCTTGAATATAAAGTGTATGGGAGTTTATTTACCTTTTGTCTTATTTCCTCTATGTTTGTTTGTTGGTTGTCCTTTTCGTCTATGTCTAAACAAATAATATTTGTGTATTTGTCTATTTCTTTTGCATTGCAGCCACACGAACAGGAAACGGTAAACATCGGCATTTGCATCTTTTTTCTCTTATACTCCTTTTCGTTTGTATCTCTATCTATTGACCTTATTTGTTGAATATTTTCCTTGTATTTTTCACCCATTTGTATGGCATCAAATAATGATACATCACCTACCTTTGTTTGCCCTTGAGGTGTCAGTTGGAAAACACTTACTTTGGTGTCGGTTAGGATGCCTTCAGGAACTCTTTTACTTGTTTCTGTGTGTTCTTTTTCTTGTTTAATGCTAACCACATTATCACCAATTTTTATCGTTTCTAATGTCTTTATTTGGGGTGCTGCTGTGGTGGTTTTGTACATACTTTCCAAATAGGTTGTAAACGGAAGGTCTGTTTCTTGTGCCTCCATATATACTTTTGTTATTGGGTCGAACTGCAAACAAACACTTCTTCCACATACACCACAATCTATATTATTTCTGATTTTTAGCGTTGTTATTTCTGTTATAAAACGCTCTCTATCTGTAATTTGGACTGAAAAGATGTAGTCAGCTAAGTTAAAAAAGTGTGCGCTACCACTAGCCGAATAACCGTCAATCTCTTCACCTTTGTTCATTTTTCTAGTGTGTACAACTAACAAAAAACATATATTCAATTTCTTTGCTAACTGTGTGAAACTTGTAAGTATTTTTCCTATTTCATATGTTTCGTTACTGCTGCCATACAAATTTTGCAAGCAAGTGAAATTGTCAAGCACAACCATATCTATATTTTTTGCCTCCTTTGCCTCCTTAATGGTGTTGCACAGGTCTTCAATGTCGGTAAATTCGGTATCATCAAGTATTACGCTATACTCCGCCATCTGCTGTACATCTCCATAATATTTGTATAGGTCATTTACAAATCTACCCGTTGAGCCTTCAAACGGAATGTATAGTGTTTTCCAATTGTTTTCCTTCGCCATCAAGTAAGTATAGTAATTAACAAATGTACTCTTACCTGCCCCTGGCGTTGAAACACATATTGCCAATGTACTTCGGTCTAACCTCATTATATCATCTAGTGCCTTCAATCCACATTTGTACCCGTTATGGTCGGTGCTATTGTACTTCAAAAGTACCTCCGTTATTTGCTCTAAATTAAGAAAGTTTGCCATTTTGTATTGTGAATTTTTCTTTTAATTTATTTTCGTATTCCCTTCTTGCTGCTACTATATCTAAAAACTTTGTGTTTGTTGGTTTAGGTTGTTTTGTAGCGTTCTTTTTAATTTCGTTCGAGCAATTGGGGATTTGCTTGAGGGGCATCCCCTTGCTCTCTCTCTTTATGTGTGGTTGGTATGTTTTCTTTCTTTTCTTCTTTCTTTTCTTGTTGTTGTTCTGTTTGTTCGTTTTCCTCTTTTTCTATCTCCGCTTTTATTTGTAGTGCTTTTTCTGTTAAGGTAAATTTTGTTGTAATTACTTCTTTGTATTTACTTCTTGTATAATCTATATAACCTTCTGTTTTTAACCATTTTAATGACCTTGCAACGGTCATCCTTGTTAGTCCTAAATGTTTTGCAATATATGTTTGTTGGTAGGTATTTGTTTGGCTGAATAGTAGCATATTGAAAATATGTGCTATTACTAGATTGGGAAATATCTCAAATAATTTTGTATTTATCACGATATTCATTTTTTAGCTTTTTCTTTTAATATATTATTTGTTTAGCTTTTCTTTGGTTTCTTTATATATAAGGTATGGAGGGGGGTTAGAAATAAAGAAAAGCTAAAATGAAAAATTTTACCCCCCTATTACTCAATACCTTTTATTTATTATTGTTATCCTTATTATATTTGTTTATTTCTTTTATAATCATTTCTTGTATTTTTTCATTTTTCGTTACTATTTCCCATATTTTTAGGATGGCCTCTTTTGTTGCTATTGTGTTTCGTTGCTTTGCTTTTATTTGCTCTTTTCTTTCGTCTGAAAAAAACGATTTTGTGCGTTTTACTGACCTTGATAATTTTGCTTTATGTTCGTCTGTTAAATGTCTCATTTGTATTTGTGTCTTTCTATATAATAAATACATCTTAAAATGTAAAAAGTCAATAATTTTAGTAAAAAATTTTTAATTATTTTATCAATTATTTTATAACTAACTGATTGTTAATAAATTATAAGTTGAAAATATTTTTTAATAGGAATAAAAAACTTTGTAAAATATACTTTTAATCCTTTATTGATGCAAAGATATGTAAAAAATATTAAAAACAAAAGTTATAAAGTAATATTTTCTTTTACGAGCAAATGGGGATTGCCTTGAGGGGTCATCCTCTTTGCTCTCTAT
>NZ_BAIS01000113.1 GCF_000613345.1 Prevotella disiens JCM 6334 = ATCC 29426
TACAGAAATAGGGTAGCTTTTGTCTACACCAAGAGTGCTACAAGGTGCCACTTAAAAGAAGAATGATAGAATAGGACATGCACCGCCCTATCTTTGCGTCAAACGGACGGTAAAAGAAGAAAACAGGGAAAGAATGCGCAAACGGCTGCTGATAAAATGCATTGTCTTTTTCCTTGAAGTTCCCGATATTTCCCTGCTGTTCCCTGCTGCTTTGAAGTGTGATAAACTCATCATACTTTTGCAGACATAAACGTGCGATGATACGCAAAACAGGCAAAGGTATTGTCAATACCAATAAGACAGAATTACAAACAAAACAATAATAGAATTATGGGATATTTTATCATTACGGATTCAAATTGGACAAGGCTCAGAAATGAGATACTTAGCCTTGCTGAGACCTGCCATAAGGCATTTGGAGAACAAAGCAAGCATACCGATTGGCTGCACAACGGTGATGTGTGCAAGTTGCTTAACATCAGCAAGCGCACATTGCAGCACTATCGGGATACAGGCGTGCTGCCTTTCTCGCAAATCGGGCATAAGTGCTATTACAGGCGTGAGGATGTGGAGCTATTGCTCCAAAGTAAATCGGAGAAATCGAAAAAAACAGATTCAAAAATAACAAATAAGGAAAGAGAATGATGGAACAGGTAAGAGACTTGAACATGGATGCGGACGATATGCTTGTGGTACTCTCCGCACTTGAGGGAGTGAACAGACGGATAAAGGAAGTAGCACAGACACACAAGCCGCTCTTTGGAGGAGAGCATTTCCTAACAGGTAAAGAAGTATGCGAGAGGCTGTATATCAGCCACGCACCCTGCAGGACTATCGGGATAGGAAGATTATACCCTATATACAGTTCGCAGGGAAGATACTCTATAAGGCTTCGGACTTGGAAAGGATGTTGGAGGAGAATTATAAGTAGGATAAGATGATTAGTATAATTGATAAACTCAACAAGTAATCAGAGCGGAAGCATAACTTTATGTTATTCCTATTTTAAACCCAAATCGGTCATTAGAAATTTTTCCGTGCAAAAAGTCAGATTATAGCAGACTGTTCCATTGTAATAGCATCTGTATATTAACACAATATGCATCTTTCGTTCTATTGCAAGACAAAATGAAAGCGAAATTTTCTAATGACCGATTTGGGTTAAAAAGAGTCTGTTTATAAATCATTTTAATATACTTGAACTATAATTATTTACTAAGAAGTACTATCTTTGCATTAAAAATGCAAATACAATGAAATATACGCTTACTATATTCACACTACTTATCTTTGTATTGGTGGGATGTAACAATTTCACATATCATGGAGAATTAGCCACTATTGACAGTCTCATAGCTCATCAAGACAAACGTGCATTAACGATCTTGGACAGCCTTTCTAAAAATCAGCGGAATTTTACGAAGAAAGATTATCTGCTTTATCGTTTTCTTTTGGCAGATGCCCATAATCAGTTTTTCATCTCTATGAAAGCCGATACCTTTATGACCGATGTTGCCGATTACTATAACAGGTACGGAAACGACAAACAACGTATAAAGGCCCTCTACCTGTTGGGGTGCGTTTATCGCGACAAGGGAGATGCGCCAATGGCGATTGAATATTACAACAAGGCTGTGGAGCAAGCGGATACAACACAAGCAGATTGTGATTTTAAGCAACTCAGCAGAGTTTACGCACAGATGGCGGGACTGTTCGACGAACAACGTACTCCCAAGATGGAACTGAAGATGTGGGGCAAAGCGATTGCCTGTGCCGAGAAAGTAAAAGACACACTGGCAGTTATTAATTTTCTAGACCACATGGGTGGAGCTTATTATTTGCTTAATGACAAGAAAAAAGCCTTGGAAATCAACCATGATGTTTACAAACGTTACATTGCCTGTGGCAGGGCTTCCGATGCTGCGGGGTCGTTGCTTACAACGATAGAAGCAGAAATAGAAAACAATCAATTAAAAGAAGCCAAGAAGCATATAGACGAATACATTAAATACACGGGTGTGCTGAATGGGCAACAAGAACTAACAGAAGAAAGAATATCTTCCTTTTTCTATATAGGCAAATATTACGAAGCGATAGAAAAAAAATGATTCTGCGGAATATTTCTATCGTAAATTATGGAATGGTTTTGATGAAATTGAATATCAAGAAGCTGCATATAAAGGCTTGTTGTCCGTATTCGAGAAAAGTGGCGAGAAAGACTCCATTGCCAAATATGCCCGATTATTTGCCGATGCCAACGATTCAGCAAATTTTCAGGAGTCGGCAACAGAAATAACACGGGCGCAAGCTTTGTACAACTACAACGAAAGTAAAAGAAAGGCTACTGAAAAAGAAGAAGAAAACAACAACCTTATACGTGTCATCTACGGAATACTTTTCCTTGTATCAGCTATATCGGTAATCGGATATTTACATAGAAAAAAGATGTCTGATAAAAGAAAGGCACAGCAGATGGCTGCCAACAAAGAATATTCCTCATTGCTATTTAGATTTAGCAAAGCCACCAGCGATGTGCAGGCGTTAAGACATGATATGGAAAGATTCAAAAAGCAGAAAGAGCAAGAGATTATGCACCTGCAAGAACAACTGTCGTTCTATCAGGAAGATACGGCAAAGGAAAAGGAATGGGATATTGAGCAGGCTTTGCTTTCTCATCAAATAGTGATAAGATTTCATGATTTGGCAGTCCATGCCAATATGCCAACGGAAAAAGAGTGGCGTCATCTCATTGAAATAATTTCACAACGTCTATCAGATTTCTATACCAAGATTAGTAATGCAAGTTACGCACTTACCAGTCAGGAAATTAAAACCAGCATCCTTGTCCGACTTTACTTTAGTCCTTCGGAAATCGCAACCTTATTAAATTTGAAAAATCAGCGTATAACAAACATCCGATCCGCTATTAATAAGAAGCTATTTGGCATAGATGGAGCTAAGGGAATTGATAAAAATATTAGGGAAATGTGATCAATAAACCATTTTTGTCAAGATACAAGTCTTTGATAATCTGTATTTTACACTTTTTCTTTAAGAAAGTGTAAAATGTGTAATCATTTTTTTTGTTATATCTTTATGACAATAGTTCGTTAAAATTTGAGTATATGGCTACGCAGCCTTAGGCTGCCAACCAATGAGTTCTTTGACAATCTTACTAA
>NZ_BAIS01000112.1 GCF_000613345.1 Prevotella disiens JCM 6334 = ATCC 29426
CTCCTTGGTTATCGCCCTGGCGTGGCGGTTATTGGCGATTTGATAGTCGGTATAATCCGTAACTTTTACAAGGCCATTATTCAAAGACTTGACGTAAAGAAGTTCGGACTCAATGCAACAAGTCGCATAAAAGCGTTTGTTTTCAGGTTTATCCCTGTACCAGCCAAGTGGATCAGGACATCAAGGCAGTATGTGCTGAATATCTATACCTTTAATGATGCTTACGCAGATGTTTTCCAGACTGATTTTGGATAATGCCTACAACTTATGGGAATGATGTTGTGTATTGCCTCAAGTCACATTGTGGGGTAAGGGGATATTGTAGGCAGAAGTGGGTGCTTCAAGTTCAAATTATCTGCAAATTCGGTAATGAGAGGACGTGTAAACGCAATAAGGACGTTCAAGGGCTTAGTTGCGGATTTGAGGTTATTTTGTTTTGTTATGGGTATTTTACTCTTTTGTTTTAGTTTTTTTTGCTTTTTTTTTGTTTTCAGGGATAAGGGCGTAACTATTCAGCAATAGCCATACGCCACCTCCCATCCTACAATGATAGGATGGTGCTGATGGCATTGAGTTGTGACTATTGCTGAATAGTTACATGAAGTATAGTATCCTACAAACATTTTTTCTGTTTACTTCAACATCAGTAATTATTTTATTTATTCTGTCAAGGCTTACTTCATTATCCACTAACATTGCATGCAGAGCCCATACAATATTTGAACAATCAATCACCTCGGCATTACTATCATAATGCTTTACTACTATAATATTTATCAGATTTCCGTCAAAAACAGAATTTTTGACAATATTATATTCTTTTGAACACCTCGTGTAGTTCAATGATTTGATTATTTCATCTTCTCTTTTCATTGGATAATTATTTGAGTTGTGTATATATTCGCATTTTTTACTTTTATGGGTTCTATAATTGCCTCTGAGAAACCTCCTAAAGTCATGCCTCCAGGAATCCATAGCAATTCATCAGCCCCATAACTTTCGTTTTTCAATTGGATAGTTACAGGTGAGGTCTTATCTTCTGATGCCTCAATGGTGAATGCCGATTCGATAGGAACTGCAGTTTCTTTGAGGCAGGAAGAGACCAAACTCAAGCAATATCAGTTGTTCATCTATCGGAGATGCGAAGTTATAACCCTTTCGATAAGGATTAAATTCCATATAGGTTTTACCTATATATTGAGTTTGCTCATTTAGCAAAATAACATTACTTTCTATACTGTTCAAAAGTGTATGCCCCTCGTATAGTTCAAACATGCCTGAACCATACCATGCATACATATACTTACCTCTAAGAGAAAGCTCTAAAGGTGCATCATCTTTTTCTAAAAGTACCCCATCGATATACAAATAACCTTTCTGCCCTTTGGTATAGGCGTAGTCCCCGTTGTCGGGACAGAAGCTTTCGACATTTTCTATTTGTTTTGACTCAATATATCTCATATTTGAAACTATTTTGTTGTTAATATGATGTTTCTGAATAATCGGTATTCAGGGTTTTGGGATAATTCGTGATAGACTCAGCGAGTCTTCTGCCAGATTCTGTATCTGAATACCATATGAAATATGATGAGTTACTTTCTATATACTTCACCCATTTATTGTAGTCTAATGCATGTAATCTTGAACGATTAAGAGTACTAAACTTATTTATTGTAATATACAAATTTCTCATTGCTGTCATTTTTTGCTGTTGTATTCCAACTCCTCGATAATCTTTTCATCTATCTTTTTCCCCCCTCTGTATAGGAGCATAGCATCTAAATATTTTGCCATGTTAAAAAATAGTCTAATCTCCTCTATTTGAGGTCTTCGCTCAAAGGTGATAGTTACTCTTTGGCTTTCTTCGGAACATCCTACACTTATATCATAATAATTCTTTTTGCTATTAAATTTAGCAAAACACCGTACCTTATTCAACAAAGCAAGAGCATGCTTTTGAAATTCCTCTGGAATATCTTTAATGTTTTTTAAGATATTTTTTCCATCTTCTGTATCTTCATACCATACAAATAGTCCCTGATTTTTATCAATGTATTTTACCCATTTTTGATAATCTATAGAGCCTTTAGTATCTGTCACAAAACTAAAACTCTTTTTATCTATATTCAAATATGTCAATTTCCCTATAGTAAACATACTACCATTATTTTATATAATCCTCCAATATGTGAATTTTAAACTTTATTTTGGGATGAATGGCATCAAGTTTGTTATGCCATTCCTTTTGCAAATCAGCAGTTGCATTCTCTTTAGGCATATAGATGTGTACTTCTGCCTTTTCTGTAATTTTCATTACATGCCCATTACTTGTCATACCTTCAACATTTTCTAATCCATCTTTTAAAAATCTGATATTATCTTGTATTGGTTTAGAGTTTAGCCAAGCATTCACATCTGTTAAGATCGTTGTTTTCATAGACACTGCTTTTTTTGCAAATATCTGGTTGCCTATTTCTGTCCCTTTGTAGAAATCCACTCCTTTAAAGTTATTAGCAATATCTGCAGTATGCGTCCATTCGTCGGCCTTGTGGTTGCGATATTCGCCCATGATATCCTCGAAGATATGCCGCCCCTCTAACATATTGGGCAGGGATGTAGTAATGCTGCTGGCGAACAGCGATAAACACAACAATATGGATGTAAGCAATGTTCTTTTACTCATGGTTCTTCTTATTTATTCCACCTGCTCAATGCTTTCTATTTCTTTGTTTCCATTGCGAAATAGTTTTCCATTTAAAAACTTTGCCATTTCCAGCAAAATTTGTACAGCAGTTTTACTTGGTTTTCTTTCTAAATCTATTGATATAGTGCCATTTTTTTTACTAAAGACAACACGTATATCTTTTGGATTTTTAGTCATTTTATTGGTACTATAGGCATGCGCTTTATTTAACTGGTAGCTTATCCCCTCTCTTGCCCAATCTGGAACGTTATCCATATTGTTTTTTCTATAGGTTCCATCTTCAGTATCTTCATACCAAATAAAATAGTCTTTATGACTCTCAATAAAATCCACCCACTTGTTATAATCAAAATTTCCTGTTGGTTCTTCTAATGTACTTTTGAATTTTGATTGGGCGATATAAAGAATGTCCGATCTGCCTATTTTTATCTTTTTCATATCCAAACCTATTTTACCTTAATTCCGCAACACTATTATAAATTAAACTTTTTAAGTACCTGGGCAACAAAAAGTTGCTCAGGATTTTGCCACGTCAGAATTTTCACTTATCTTAGTGTTGTAAAAAAACAAGAAAATCCGACGATAGACATGGCGAAGATACAAATTAAATCGG
>NZ_BAIS01000111.1 GCF_000613345.1 Prevotella disiens JCM 6334 = ATCC 29426
AGGTAAATATTGCTTGTTGGCATTATTTTCATATTTTACCTTTGCAAAAAGCTCATTAGTTCTTGAAACATATTGTTTCTGATTTTGAGAAATTCTGTTTCCTCTATTTGTAAAATACTCTGCTTTTCGTTCTGAAAAAGCCTCTTGACGGTCATTAGTATAAGTGATTTGCGCACTTATTTGCGATGATTCATTGATACGCTGTAATACATTAAGGGTCAGCGCATGGCTTTGATTGAATAAAGAACGACGACCTAATCGTCCGTTTGGAGGTAAAGGTAACGAAATAAGAGGATTTAACTTACTGTCCAATTCACCATACGTAAAAACTTTATTTGTTTCGTGAATAATATCTTTACCTCTATTGTTAGTTTTATAGGTTATCATTGTTTGCCAATTCTGCTTTAAGCGCATGGCAAAACTTTCAAAGTCCCATAAAACACCATTATTCTTACAGCCTATTCCTCCATTAAATGTTGCTATCCAATGTGCTTTAGCACCTTTCTTCATACGAACATTGAGTGCATTTTCATCGGAATAAACAAAGTCGTCTAACACTCTAATGGGTTGATGATGTTTCATTACTTCTACCGTTGCAACATCGTTTTGTGGCAAAGACTTTGAGGCAACGCCATATTTTCCGCCCAACATATCCATACCTTCTATGTAAAAATTGCTGATGCTACGTCCTTCGTATGATATTTGTCCATTACTTTTATTAACCTCAAAACCAGGAACACGAGCTAAAACATCTGCTAAAGTACGGTCGCCAGGCTTAGCATATACACCGAGAAGATACTTTATGGTATCTCCGTTAATCCGAACAGGTTGAGCTTTCACTGTAATTTCGTCTAATGCCTTTGCATTATCTTCCAATACTATTTGTTGAACGCCCATATTTTCTTTGACGACAATTTGTTGCTTTTTATAACTCATTGCAGATATTTGCAGCAAACTGCCTACTTTTGCCTTTATACTGAATTTTCCTTTACTATCAGTATTACAAAATGCAAGCATTTTCTTTGTAGAAGCGTCAATGTTTTTTACAATAGCACCCGACAAAGGACTACCACCAATATCAGTTACTGTACCAGATATTGTTACTTGTGCTTGCACTACTTGAGCAAGAAAGGCTATAATGATAAAGGCAAATATTCTTTTCATATTGTTTCTTATTTTTCATCGTCAATTTCTATTGTTTCATGACTATTGCCACTTGGATATATTCCTGGTTTATGTACCTTTTTTAAATATTCCATACGGTCTATGGGGGCATATTTATAATTCAAATAGTTATAAAAGGTAACTGGTTCAAGGTCTTTATTCTTGATAGCGGTTGCCTCTATCAACATAAAATCGGGACAATTAGCCTTTAATATCATACCGGGTAATCCGCACAATTTCCACGGACCTTGACTGATAGGAATTTCTTCGGTGTACCAAGCCTCCCAATAGCGACCACGAAAATTGGTAGTAGCTTTCTTACACTCCATACCCAACACTGTGAGAGTAGAATCTTCGTAGATTGTCCAATCGGGAATGGTTATATCTTCGGTTATCAAATAATGAGAACCCATAACACTTGAATAGGTGCTAATTTTCCCTTGCTCAAGATTGCGATAAATTCTGTCATCATTGCCTGTGCTTTGCGGATATTTTTTGTTATATTCAGGAGTATCTAAGGCTTTCACTCTTTCCATTGATATAATCATATAAGCAGGGTCGTCATCAGCTAACATTTTATTATTTTTCAATTTAGGTTGACTAAAGTATTGACTTACATTTTTTCCACAGCGAAAGATATAAATGTCCCAAGCAGGTGGTTGCTTTATAGAATAAACTATTTCAAACTCTGCTGGCTCAATAGCGTGGGTTTCTTGTGCAAAACAAATTGCAGCATTTAGCACAAAACATAAAGTCAAGAAAAAGGAGTTTCGTTTCATATTGTTTCTTATTTTTTATCGTCAATTTCTATTGTTTCATGACTACCTCCGGTTGGATAGATACCCGGTTTATGCACTTTCTTTAGATATTCCATGCGGTCTATCGGGGCATATTTATAGTTCAGATAATTATAAAAGGTTACGGGGTCAAGGTTTTTGTTCTTGATACCGGTTGCTTCTATCAACATAAACTTGGGGCAATTCGCTTTTAATATCATGCCCGGCAAGCCGCACAACTTCCAAGGACCTTGACTGATAGGAATTTCTTCAGTGTACCAAGCCTCCCAATAGCGACCACGAAAATTGGTAGTAGCTTTCTTACACTCCATACCCAACACTGTGAGAGTAGAATCTTCGTAGATTGTCCATTCGGGAATGGTTATATCTTCGGTTATCAAATAATGAGTACCAAAAACAGTTGAATAGGTGCTAATTTTCCCTTGCTCAAGATTGCGGTAAATTCTGTCATTATTGCCTGTGCTTAGCGGATATTTTTTTTCATATTCAGGTGTATTTAAATATTTCATCTCTTCATTTGATAGAATAAAGTAAGCTGGGTCATCATTCGCTAACATTATATTTTTTTTTAACTTGGCTTGACAAAAATATTGGCTTGCCTTTTTACCACATCGAAAAATATAAATATCCCAAAATGGTGGTTCTTTTATAGAATATGTTATTTCAAACTCTGCTGGCTCAATAGTATGAGTTTCTTGTGCGACACAAAGATGTACACTAAAAGCGAGCATTATAAAAGATATAATTGTTTTCATTTTAAATTATTTTTCAATACCTCATAACTGGAAAATTCCAACTATGAGGATATTAATTAAATTATACACAACCTTATTTCCGCAGCGTTTTTGCTTGCAAGAATTGCAAGTGCCTAATACATAAAAGTATTCAAACGCTTGCGTATGTCAGAAAATTCACTTATCTTAGTGCTACCAAACATGTAAAACAATAAATCAACTGACATGACAAAGGTAGCAATAAAATCTGACAAAATAACCTCTTTTGGTGGAATTTTTCACGTAATGGATGTTTTTTCCAAACTTGAACTCAATCAAGTCATTGACTCCTCGCTTGGTCAGCGTGGCGGTACAAGTACGGCATTCCAATATAGTGATATTATTTCATTGCTTTTTATAGTTATTTATGTGGTACTGATTGCTTAGAAGATATTAACACGCTCGTTGCTCAGTTTTCATTATCTCCCAAATGTACACTTCCTGGGGCAGACAGTGTTGGTCGTGGTTTAAAAGAACTTAAGGAAGCAAACGTGGTTTACACTTGTGATAAATCCAAGCACGCCTATAAGTTCAATAAGGCTGAGAAATTAAACCAACCTTTCGAGCAATGATACTTTGTAGGGGCGTGATTTATCACGTTCCTCTCCGCAAATTTTAGTGTAT
>NZ_BAIS01000110.1 GCF_000613345.1 Prevotella disiens JCM 6334 = ATCC 29426
CCCTAATTAGTTCGTAAAAGCACTCATGTGGTGTTCTAAATTCTAATTTCTTTCTTGGTCTCATGTTAATTTTCTTTGAATACTTTGTTATTTGTTGATGACTGACATGCTCAAACGTTTCTTTTTTTGGCACGTATTGTCTAATCAGTCCGTTAGCATTTTCTATAGCCCCTTTCTGCCATGAAGCGTATGGGTTAGCAAAATAGACGGTGACACCAAGGCTTTTGCTTATCATTTCATGGCAAGCGAATTCTGTGCCGTTGTCCGTTGTAATAGACTTGACATGCTCTTTGAATGGAGATAGCAAATGTATTACAGTGCGTGCTAACTCCTTGGCATTCTTTCCCTTTTTAAGTTTTCTCATAAATAGCATATTTGTACTGCGTTCTATCAGTGTCACAATAGCACCATGATTTCCTCTTCCAACAATTGTATCCATCTCGAAGTCCCCAAAGCGTTTTCCGTCAACTTCAGTAGGTCTCTCGCTGATACTTGTTCTATTGGGTATGGATATACGTCTGCTACCAACAGGCTTGGCACGATGCTTTAGCTTGTGACGACAGTGTTTATATAGTGTTCCACCTTTTGCTTTGTCCTTACGTATCGTACGATATATGGTTTCATGGCCAATATACTTGCCTTCCTTAGCCAATATACCAGATATTTGTTCCGGAGACCATTGCTCTATAATAAGAAGACGTTTCGCCTCATCCATAACATTCTTTTTGATTGAATGATTGCCGGGAGTTTTTCGCTTTGTGAGAACAGCATTTGCTTGGGCAGTTTTCCAATTATACTTTCCTCTGGTTCCACTATTACGTTTTATTTCACGAGATACTGTACTTGGACATACTTTTATTGCTTTCGCAATATCTTTTAATATAATTCCATTTTGGAGTAGCACAAAAATTGTGTACCTTTGCTCCGAGGTTAATTGATGATATTTCACAATACAAAGTTAATTAATCTTGGGGAGACAGAGGTCTCCCTTTTTTATTTTTTAAGCATTGCTTGTTGATTTTCCACTCATGGGGGCTGCTCGCCCCCAAACCCCTCGGTGTTTTCTGGTATAGATTATTAAGCTAAACCTACACCTGAAATTGCAGTTCTATGTTGAACTTGCGTAATAATATTCTAGAATGTCTGTGACAATGAATTTGGGATGGCAACTTCGTAGTGCTATACATCATTGATTATCAAAGAATTTAGGAGTAACCATTATAGTTGCGAATTTAGATAATTTAAGCGAGATATTCAAGCTTTTGAGTATTAAAAATAAGATGAGCAGTGATATTCTCTCACTTTTCTCAACATATAGTCATGGTCATATACTCAGAGTATGAGACCATGGGTTAGTTGTTTGCCGACATGGAAGAAGATGTCATGCCACTTACGTTATAGTATCGTGTACCAAAGTGCATAGAGCCTAAAAAAATGTCAAAAAGAATAGCCTCCAACTAAACACAACTCTAAATTGACCTTAGTCTTAATACGCTTAACTCACATTAAATCCCTACCCTTCCATATATAGAAATGGTGTTGATCCTTCGCACATGTGGTGCATACCATCCGCACCACATGTGCAAAGCACCCGCACCAAACCGGTGGAATATCAACACACAACCCACACGATTCGTTATAGAGCCTAATTTTGTAAATATCCAAGAGCACCTATTTTTTTCTATTCTTAGCTCGATTACTTTTATAAACTCTTTTTACAACCTTGTTCCCGTTAGAGCTAAATTCTACTAATATTGTATCTTTTATTTGTTTATTTATTATAAAAGCACTCTTGATACTAGCTCTATTTTCATTATAATCTCTAACTATATCTTTTTCTAAGACTTTTATAAGAGGAAATTCTGTATAAGTCTCATATTTTAGGAAGTCTATTTCTGATGGCGTAAACTCATCATGTCTAACTGCTATAACTCTGTAATTTACAGACGGAGGCTCATGAACATCTTTAAGCATTTGTTGTATAGCATCTGAATTCTTTTTGTTGGTACTATAAATTGTTTTCCCCTTTCTAACTATGTACGAAAAGCTGTCAGTTATAGTTAACAATGTAGAATCATAACTAATAGTGTATTTGCCTTTTATATGCTTAACAGTATCATTAAGCCAGAGTTTGAATTTATATTCATGAGAACTCTTTATTTCCTTTTGGGATCTTGATGAAGCATATAATGATAGTAAAGTAAAAAATATTAAGAAAATAATAGATGTTTTTTCATTATCTAAAAGTTTAAATGTTCATATCTCTTTTCTCCTCGCCCTCCATACAGATGTGTAAAGAGCGTCTTACCAGCAATCATAGTAGCTTTAATATTTACTTGTATTTGATGGTTTTCCCCATAAGTATTTTTATATTTAAAGCCATCCACATTAACACTTCCATGAACTAATAATTTATATTGTTTCAATAACTGCTTGGAATCTGAACTCCAAATATAGTTCCTGTGAGAATTTGGCCAATTAGTATACATTAAGTCTTTACCTTCCATGTATTGGCACCTCCCGAATAATCAGAAAAGCCGGTTAAGCCTTGATTATATCCTAAAGCGTTTATAACAGCAGCAATCGCAAGGGTTCTATTTTTAGAATTTATAGGTAATCCCTGAAATTCATTAACTGCTTTTTGATTAGAACCTCTCATAAATGAATTGCGATAAAGTACTACATCATCTAAAGTCTTAAGAGTCTTACTCCCTCCATCATTAATGAAATTCATTACAACATTTGCCAAAGCCATTGATTCCTGCTTATTTCCTGATGATTCATTATTTATTGCCGATGCAAAAGCTAAGAATGTATTTCTTGTAACATCCAACTTCTGGAAATTTTGGTACTTACCATTTATCTCGAACTTTGTCTTGCCAGAAGAATATTGAATATAGATAAAATTATCTTTTTTCTTATCAGTTCCCAAATATGAGCCATTTTTTGCATAATAATCACCTTCACCTGTAGGATCTATCAATATAATAGGAGAGCTATGACAATAAATGTAACTACCAATGTTAATGTATTTCTCTGCTAAAGGATCCACCCCATACCAAATACTTGCCACAGGGTTCATATACCTTGCACCGTAATAGTACAAGCCTGTCTCCTCATCGAACTGCTTGCCATTGAACTTATACGGTAGATCCTCACTACTGCTATGCTCGTCAACCAACAGTTCGCCATACGGCAGATATGCATCATACTGGGTGATGTTACCTCTGTCGTCTGTGATATAAGAAGTACTACCGAGGTGGTCACTATGATAGAAGAATGTCTCTTCTTTTGTGGTGTCGTTTGGAATATAACCATAACCAGTCTGTGGGTCATCAGGGGTGCTCGGGTCATTCCAGCTTACAGGTGGACCGGGATTAGTATTCGGTGTGGTGTTGGG
>NZ_BAIS01000109.1 GCF_000613345.1 Prevotella disiens JCM 6334 = ATCC 29426
AAACAAAAAAAAGCCCCGACTACTTATTGTAATCGAGGCTTTAATGAAAAAAGGCAGCTACCTACTCTCCCACATTGCATTGCAGTACCATCGGCGCAATTGGGCTTAACTTCTCTGTTCGAAATGGGAAGAGGTGGAACCCCAACGCAATAACCACCTGATTAAATCGGCAAGAATAAATCTAATAAATCATAATTATCAAATCTATCTCGTATAGGTGACAATTTCCACAAGCAATAACTTTATCAGTAAATCTAAATATTTAGCTTTTATGATTTACAAATTCTTTACTATATGAATCAGATTCCTAATTCGATACAACTAAAAGTATAATCCAACGAATGAAAGTTTTGGGCAATTAGTAGTGCTCGGCTTTGACATCGCTGTCTTTACACCTACACCCTATCAACGTCATAGTCTATGACGACCCTTATAAGGAGTTCTAATCTTGCGGAAGGCTTCGCACTTAGATGCTTTCAGCGCTTATCCATACCAGACTCAGATACCCGGCGGTGCACCTGGCGGCACAACCGGTAAACCGGAGGTCTGTCCACCACGGTCCTCTCGTACTAGTGGCGGCACCACGCAAAACTCCAACGCCCACGATAGATAGAGACCGAACTGTCTCACGACGTTCTGAACCCAGCTCGCGTGCCACTTTAATGGGCGAACAGCCCAACCCTTGGGACCTTCTCCAGCCCCAGGATGTGACGAGCCGACATCGAGGTGCCAAACCACCCGTCGATATGAGCTCTTGGGGGGGATCAGCCTGTTATCCCCGGAGTACCTTTTATCCTTTGAGCGATGCAGTTTCCATACACTTGCACCGGATCACTATGCCCCAGTTTCCTGCCTGCTCGGCATGTCTGCCTCCCAGTCAAGCACCCTTATGCCATTGCACTCTATAAGGTCGGTTACCAATCGACCTGAGGGTACCTTTGGAAGCCTCCGTTACGCTTTTGGAGGCGACCACCCCAGTCAAACTACCCACCAAACAATGTCCTCACTTAAAGCGAGTTAGACCTCAGACAGCCAAAGGGCCGTATTTCAAGGATGGCTCCACAGATACTGGCGTACCCGCTTCAAAGCCTCCGGCCTATCCTACACATCGGATGACCAAGGTCAATGCTAAGCTGTAGTAAAGGTTCACGGGGTCTTTTCGTCCCATCGCGGGTAATCGGCATCTTCACCGATACTACAATTTCACTGAGCTCATGGTTGAGACAGCGTCCAGATCATTACACCATTCGTGCAGGTCGGAACTTACCCGACAAGGAATTTCGCTACCTTAGGACCGTTATAGTTACGGCCGCCGTTTACTGGGGCTTCAATTCAAACCTTCGGGATAACCCTAAGCTCTCCTCTTAACCTTCCAGCACCGGGCAGGTGTCAGGCTGTATACATCATCTCTCGAGTTAGCACAGCCCTGTGTTTTTGTTAAACAGTTGCCTGGACCGATTCTCTGCGCCTCCTTAAACTAATAAGGAGGACCCCTTATCCCGAAGTTACGGGGTCAATTTGCCTAGTTCCTTAACCATGAATCTCTCAACGCCTTAGTATGTTCTACCCGACTACGTGTGTCCGTTTGCGGTACGGGTTGCATAAACATAATCGTAGCGGATTTTCTAGGAAGTATGATTACCTGTACTATCAACAGTTTCCGAAGAAACTATTGTACTATAAATCTTCAGCTCAAGGTGTGGATTTGCCTGCACCTATCAATGCCTAAAATCGTTAACGCCCATTTCCGTCAGGGCGCGACAGTGTCACTACTCCGTCTCCACGTAGATGAATATGCAAGTCACGGAATATTAACCGTGTCTGCCATCGCTATCGCCATTCGGCTGAAACTTAGGACCCGACTAACCCCGGGCTGATTGGCATAGCCCGGGAAACCTTAGTCTTACGGCGAGGGGGAATCTTACCCCCTTTATCGTTACTTATACCTACATTTGCGTTTCTATACGCTCCAGGATCAATCACCATCACCATTCAACGCATATAGAATGCTCCCCTACCGATACTTTTTTTAATACTATCCCGCGCCTTCGGTATCTGACTTCATACCCGATTATTATCCATGCCCGGACCCTCGACTAGTGAGCTGTTACGCACTCTTTGAATGAATGGCTGCTTCCAAGCCAACATCCTAGCTGTCACGGGGACCAGACTTCGTTAGACTAACTTAGACAGAATTTGGGGACCTTAGACGACGGTCAGGATTCTTCTCCTCTCGGGGACGGACCTTAGCACCCGCCCCCTTACTGCACAACTACTAACCAATAGCATTCGGAGTTCGTCAGGTCTCGATAGGCGGTGAAGCCTCTTGACCTATCGGTCGCTCTACCTCTAATGGTAAACATTGCACGCGGCACCTAAATGCCTTTCGGGGAGTACGAGCTATCTCCAAGTTTGATTGGCCTTTCACTCCTACACTCAACTCATCGGGAAGCTTTTCAACGCTTATCCGTGCGGTCCTCCATTCCGTGTTACCGGAACTTCAACCTGGTCAAGTGTAGATCACTTGGTTTCGCGTCTACCCCATCCAACTAAACGCCCTATTCAGGCTCGCTTTCACTACGGATACAAGGCTTAACCTCTTAACCTTGCTGGACATGGTAACTCGTAGGTTCATTATGCAAAAGGCACGCCGTCACATAAACAATATGCTCCGACCGCTTGTAGGCGTATGGTTTCAGGAACTATTTCACTCTCCTAATAGGAGTGCTTTTCACCTTTCCCTCACGGTACTGGTTCACTATCGGTCTCACGGGAGTATTTAGCCTTACCGGATGGTCCCGGCTGATTCACGCAGAATTACTCGTGCTCCGCGCTACTCAGGATACCACTACGCCTTAATTGGTTTCGAATACGGGACTATCACCCTCTATGGAAATCCTTTCCAGAATTTTCTTCTCACCGCATAAGTACGATAGCGTGGTCCTACAACCCCTATGGCGCATTGCTACGTCATAGGTTTGGGCTGTTCCCCGTTCGCTCGCCACTACTAGGGGAATCATTAAATTATTTTC
This sequence comes from Prevotella disiens JCM 6334 = ATCC 29426, assembly GCF_000613345.1. GTDB lineage: Bacteria > Bacteroidota > Bacteroidia > Bacteroidales > Bacteroidaceae > Prevotella > Prevotella disiens. Next base: position 3,033 of record NZ_BAIS01000109.1, read on the forward strand.
TCTTCCTACAGGTACTAAGATGTTTCAGTTCCCTGCGTTCGCCTCCTAACCTAAATGCTAGGATAACACTCCTTCAAAGTGCTGGGTTGTCCCATTCGGAAATCCTTGGATAAAAGGTTATTTGCACCTACCCAAGGCTTATCGCAGCTTATCACGTCCTTCATCGCCTCCGTGAGCCTAGCATCCGCCATACGCCCTTAATTACTTTCTATTCGCTGCTTCAATAAAAATATAAATATTCTCATCAAAGCATAGCTCATACTTTTAGCTGTATATTGAAATCGTAAAAGTTAAATTACAAAAAATCGTAATTACTGTTTTAGTTTACTTTACAGTCTTGCTTGTGTCAATATGTCAAAGAACTCTATGCAAACATTATAAAATGTTTTGCAAAAG
>NZ_BAIS01000108.1 GCF_000613345.1 Prevotella disiens JCM 6334 = ATCC 29426
AAAAGGCAGCCAGCTCTGGCACCTTGATAAATGTTCTGAACCGTTCCTTCTGAATGATGTCGTTTGTAATGGAGAACTCGTAGTCAGTTGATTTCTTGGCAAAGACGGCTGCCCATGCATCAAAACTGTTGATACCTTGCTTCTCCAAAGCCTGCGGACGGAGGTATTTGAAGAGCAAATACAATTCTGTCAGACTGTTGGAAATGGTCGTTCCTGAAAGGAAAGTGGCTCCCAAATCCTTGCCAGACCTCTCCTGTATGGTACGAATGGCAAAGAGCATGTTTAAGGCACGCTGTGAGCCATCAGGATTACCCAAACCCGACACTCTGTCGTGGCGTGTGTTGAACATCAGGTTCTTAAATTGGTGGCTCTCATCCACGAACAAATGGTCAATACCCATCATCTTGAAATCTACGGCATCGTCCTTACGCTCTGCAATGCTGTCCTGTATGTTCTGTAGCTTGGCTTCAAGGGTCTGCTTGCGCTTCTCCAGTCCTTTGAGCATCCCACGGGAAATCTCCGTTCCCTGCATACGCAGGACTTCAAGGTTTTCTTCCACTGAGTCCTTCTCCTTCTGCAGGATAGCCTCTTGTACTTCCAAAGCTTGCGGTATCATGCCGAACTGTTCATGCGTCAAGATAATACAGTCCCAGTCGTTGTTCTTGATGTCGTTGAAGATACGTTGGCGGTTCTGCTTATTAAAATCGTTCTTACCAGGATAGAGTATCTTAGCATTGGGATAAGCCTTGCGGAACGTGTCGGCAATGTCGAATACATTTGCCTTCAGTCCGATAATCATCGGCTTGTTTGCCAGTCCTAATCGCTTCATTTCATAGGCAGCCGTACACATAATGAGCGTTTTACCCGCTCCCACCTCATGGTCGCAGATACCGCCGCCATTAGTCTTGAGCATCCATACGGCATCCTTCTGACTCTTGTACAGGTCGGTTATGCCCAACCGTTTGAGGTCAAGGTCGGGGAAAGTCTGGTGCGTGCCGTCGAAATTAGGGCGTACAAAACAGTTGAACAGACGATTATAACGGTCAGAGAGCTGCTGTTTGAACGTATCAGGTGTACGTCCGAGCCAATCGACAAAGCCCTGCCTGATTTCCTCAATTTTGACATTTGCCATCTGGATGGCATGTCCGTCCCTTATTTTGATGGTTTTGGTCTCTCCCGTAACCTTATCCGTCACCTCCTTGCTCTTGTTGATGTCGGGAATGGTATTGTGCAGGGCGTGCTTCAGAAGATTGATGCCGTCATAGCGGCGGAACTCACCCTGTACGGCATACTTGTGCCAGATATTGGCATTCTTTCGGTCGCAGACAATGCTATACTCATCCATATTGGAGTGATAGGATACGTTAATGTCTGTCTCGAAGAACTCTGAGGCAAACCTGCCATAGACTTTAGCTGGTATCCAACGTTCACCGAGATTGAAGTCAAGGTCCGCAAAAGGAATGGGTGTTGGCGTGGCTGCACGCAGGGCAGCAAGGCTCTGCTTTGCTTCTTCGTGTTCGGGATGGTCCAAGAGCCACGACTCGATACGCTCCGCCTTTTCTATTACATTGCCCGAAATGAACTTGTCCGCCACCTCGTATGCGTTTTCTTCGGGATTGAAATAGATGCGACCTTCCAAGGAAGAAATGATGTCGCTTTCCTCCATATCAGGTAAAAGCGAACTCATGTAGTCAAGTTCCACCGTACCGTACTTGTTGAGCGATGCACCAGTGCCTCCATCGGGTCTGCGGCAACGGTCAGTTCCGTGGTGGAAAATGCCGTTGGATGGTCAAAGATGTCCGCCTTGATGTACTTGCCGTTTTCGGACCGTTCCAAGAAAAGCATTTCCACGCCTGTGGCATCCATCTTGATGATTTCGGTGTTCGCCTTCTGGTTAAAGTAGCCCCAGCGTGCAACATAGTCATCATACAGATGATTGAGCCTGTTTCTATCTTCCCTGGCTTCTGCATGGTTCTCTGCCTCGTAGTCATAGAGACGGTGATAGCACTCCCGTATCTCGATATAGCTTTTTAGTTGGGAAAGCTGGGCATACGGCAAGTCCATCGGATTAAAGGTTGGATGTCGCTTTAAGTCAGAAAGAAAGCCGACCTGCCCTTTCTGCACGACAATGGAGCCGTCTCTCAGGTGAGAGTCCGGCGAAGAGAGAAAAGGGCGCGGGGAAGCATCAAACTCTTTTTTCACCTCCGCTATCGGCTGTGGCTTACGCTCTTCGGCTTCATTCATAAAATCAAAGAGAGACGGTTCACTATATGACTGAGAGGAAGTTTTCTTGCTGCTTCTGCCCTTGGTTCTGTGCTGCGTTGCAGTTGTTAGCTGTTTCTCCTTATTCTCGTTGCTTCCTTTATTTCCCGTCAGCCTCTGTTCTTTGGAAGCCTGTATCTGTGTTTTAGGGGCTTCCTTAATCTCGCCGTTCACGCGCTTTACTTCCTGCGTCCAAAGACTGTATTCTTCTGGTGCAAACAGTGAGGGCTGCTCCGTTTCCTGTCGCTCATCAATACTGTCCATAATGGGGTGATGATCCTCATCGAAATAAACAGTCTGCCCGTTCATCTCCCGTGGGGCTTCCACATCGGTGCGGATTTCTTTCACTTCCTGCTCATATTGGCGGTGAAGGTTAAGCACAGGTACTCCCTCTGGGGCTGATTCTTCAATAGTAGAGTCTGCCTCTTGTATCTGTACTGTCTGCTCACCGCCCGTTTTATCAACTTGCTCACTGATTTTTTCAACTTGAACTTCCTCTTTGGGTTCTTCCGTGGAAAGGTTATCTTCCATTGTCGAAGTCTGAACTTCGGGTGCAGCCTTTTCCTTGATTTCCTCTGTCACCACTTCTTCTTTGGTATATTGTCCCCTGACGATTTCTTCCAGTTCGGCTATCTCGTGCAATTTCTTAGGAGAGAAGTACAGGTCGCGCTCGATGCCCAGCCCATGAATCTTCACTTCCTCCATCTCGTCAAGCGACATATTGCCCAACTCCCAGCCGTAGCCCATCGTGACAGCACCGAAACCAATGCGGCTCTTAGGGTCGTACTCCAAAAGATAAGCCGTGTAAGCTCCCATCGGGAAGAAATAGCGTGCGTAGGCGACCTTATCACCAATAAGTTCCTTTTCCGTGCTGTACAGTTTAGGTAGTCGCTTTCTGATGCTGTCGGGCATCAGATTATAGGCGTTATCTGCCTCCTTGTGCACTTTGGGATCCTCTTTGGGTAAATTTACCGTTATACCTAACTTTCTCAGTTGTTTTTCGGCTTCTTTCTGCCGTTCCTCCTCCGTCATAGGTATGCCTGTTTCATAGAGTTTTCGATCAAAGCGTTGCTCAACTTCCAAGGAGAGCTGTGTCCTGATACTCTTCGCCATATCATCAATGCTGCCATCGAAGCGATACTCCCATGCAGGCTTGCCGTAGGGGTCTGTACCCATCGTGCGCTCCGTGGCGATGATACGGTGAGCAATGTCTTTCCAATCTCCTGCGAAAA
>NZ_BAIS01000107.1 GCF_000613345.1 Prevotella disiens JCM 6334 = ATCC 29426
GCTTTCCGTTCCCAAGGAAGAAGGCTCTTCTGTCGTCTTCAAGCATAACTCTCTTTTTGTAGGAGATTGGAAAGACATATCTCATCGCACTATTGCCACAGAGCGCATAATGGGTACAGACCCTTATGGAAAACCTGCATGGGAGTATCGCTTCAATGGCAGCATTGATGATATGGCGGAGAGTATCAGGACACAGCTCTCCTTGGAAGTTGAGCAACGCTTTGACCGAAAACTCTATGAAACAGGCATACCTATGACGGAGGAGGAACGGCAGAAAGAAGCCGAGAAGCAACTGCATAAGTTAGGGATAACGGTTGATTTGCCCAAAGAGGACCCAAAAACGGACAAGGAGGCAGATAACGCCTATAATCTGATGCCCGACAGCATCAGAAAGCGACTACCTAAACTGTACAGCACAGAGAAAGGATTGATAGGCGATAAGGTCGCCTACGCACGCTATTTCTTCCCGATGGGAGCTTACACGGCTTATCTTTTGGAGTACGACCCTAAGAGCCGTATAGGTTTCGGTGCTGTCACGATGGGCTACGGTTGGGAGTTGGGCAATATGTCGCTTGACGAGATGGAGGAAGTGAAGATTCATGGGCTGGGCATCGAGCGCGACTTATTCTTTAGTCCGAAGAAATTGCACGAGATTGCCGAACTGGAGGAGATTGTCAGAGGACAATATACAAAGGAACCAGTTATCGAGGAAATCAAGGAAAAAGCCGAGCCGACTATTCTGGATCAGTCAATAGAAACGAAACTTTCCGCAGACGATGTCAAGGAGGACGTTCAAGTTGAAAAAGTTGATGAGCCGAGTAAGGAAGAGTCGTATGAGCAATTCGTGCAAGTAGCCGACCAAGTTCCCTACGAATCCGCTCCCGAAGGTGTGCCCACTTTGACGCTACATCGTCAGTATGAGCAGGAAACGAAAGGAATTCACACTGACGTGGAAGCCCCACGGGAGATGAACGGGCAGACGGTTTATTTCGATGAGGATCATCACCCCATTATAGACCGTATTGATGAGCGACAGGAAACGGAACAGCCCTCACTGTTTGCACCAGAAGAATACAACCTTTGGACACAGGAAGTAACGCGCGTGAACAAGGAAATCAAGGAAGCTCCTAAAACACAGGTTCAGACAGTCCAAAAGCATCCAGAAAACAAAGTAGGAAAGGAGAACAAGGAAACACACTCGACTGTCATTCCGGGGCGTAAAACCAAAAGAAAGGGCAATAATAAGACCGCCTCCCCTTCATACCTTGAGCCATCCCTCTTTGACTTTATGAACGAAGCCGAAGAGCGGAAGCCACAACCGATAACAGAGGTTAAAAAAGAGTTTGACGCTTCACCACGCCCTTTTCTATCATTGCCGGACTCTCACCAGAGAGATGGTTCCATTGTCGTGCAGAAAGGTCAGGTGGGGTTTCTTTCTGACTTAAAGCGACATCCAACCTTTAATCCGATGGACTTGCCGTATGCCCAGCTTTCCCGACTAAAAAGCTATATCGAGATACGGGAGTGCTATCATCGTCTCTATGACTACGAGGCGGAGAACCATGCAGAAGACAAGGAGGACCGCAGCAGACTCAACCACCTTTATAATGACTATATTGCACGCTGGGGCTACTTTAACCAGAAGGCGAACACCGACATCATCAAGATGGATGCCACAGGTATGGAAATGCTCTTCTTGGAACGCTCCGAAAACGGCAGGTACGTCAAGGCAGACATCTTTGACCATCCAACAGCTTTTTCTACCACAGAGCTGACCGTTGCCGCAGACCCGATGGAGGCACTGGGTGCATCGCTCAACAAGTATGGTACGGTGGAACTTGACTACATGAGTTCGCTTTTACCTGATATGGAGGAAAGCGACATCATTTCTTCCTTGGAAGGTCGCATCTATTTCAATCCCGAAGAAAACGCATACGAGGTAGCCGACAAGTTCATTTCGGGCAATGTAATAGAAAAGGCGGAGCGTATCGAGTCATGGCTATTGGACCATCCCGACCACGAAGAGGCAAAGCAGAGCCTTGCTGCCCTGCGCGCAGCCACGCCACCCCCCATTCCATTTGCAGACCTTGACTTCAATCTCGGTGAACGCTGGATACCTGCTAAAGTCTATGGCAGGTTTGCCTCAGAGTTCTTCGAGACAGATATTAACGTATCCTACCATTCCAACATGGACGAGTACAGCATTGTCTGCGACCAAAAGAATGCCAATATCTGGCACAAGTATGCCGTACAGGGTGAGTTCCGCCGCTATGACGGCATCAATCTTCTGAAGCACGCCCTGCACAATACCATTCCAGACATCAACAAGAGTAAGGAAGTTACGGACAAGGTCACGGGAGAAATAAAAACAATAAAAGTGCGTGATGGACACGCCATACAGATGGCAAATGCAAGATTGAGGAAATCAGGCAGGGTTTTGTTGATTGGCTCGGACGCACACCCGACACGTTCAAGCAGCAACTCTCCGACAGGTACAACCACCTTTTCAACTGTTTTGTGCGACCCAACTTTGACGGTACGCACCAGACCTTTCCCGATCTTGACCTCAGACGATTGGGCATTGCCGACCTCTACAAGAGTCAGAAGGATGCCGTGTGGATGCTCAAAACCAACGGTGGCGGTATATGCGACCACGAGGTGGGAGCGGGCAAGACACTCATCATGTGTACGGCTGCCTATGAGATGAAGCGATTGGGACTGGCAAACAAGCCGATGATTATCGGACTGAAGGCAAATGTATTCGATATTGCCGATACCTTTAGGAAAGCTTATCCCAATGCAAGGATTCTCTATCCGGGTAAGAACGATTTCAACAAGCAGAACCGACAACGCATTTTCAACGACATCAAGAACAACGACTGGGATTGTATCATACTCACGCACGAGCAGTTCGGCATGATACCGCAAGCCTTGGAAGTACAAGAGGCTATCCTGCAGAAGGAGAAGGACTCTGTGGAGGAAAACCTTGAAGTCCTGCGTATGCAAGGAGCGGAGATTTCCCGTGGTATGCTCAAAGGCTTGGAAAAGCGCAAGCAGACACTTGAAGCCAAGCTACAGAACATACAGGACAGCATCGCTGAGCGTAAGGACGATGCCGTAGATTTCAAGATGATGGGTATCGACCACCTCTTTGTAGATGAATCACACCAATTCAAGAACCTGATGTTCAACACTCGCCATGACAGAGTGTCGGGCTTGGGCAATCCGGATGGCTCACAGCGTGCCTTAAACATGCTCTTTGCCATCCGCACCATACAGGAGCGTTCTGGCAAGGACTTGGGGGCAACGTTTCTTTCGGGAACGACCATTTCCAATAGCCTAACGGAGTTGTATCTTCTGTTCAAATACTTGCGCCCGCAAGCGTTAGAGAAACAGGGAATCAACAGCTTTGATGCGTGGGCAGCAGTCTTTGCCAAGAAATCGACTGACTACGAGTTCTCCATCACAAACGACATCATTCAGAAAGAGCGGTTTAGGACATTCATCAAGGTGCCGGAGCTTGCCTCGTTCT
>NZ_BAIS01000106.1 GCF_000613345.1 Prevotella disiens JCM 6334 = ATCC 29426
CACTAATTTACGCTTTATCTCCGAATAGACATTCCATTCGCCGGGCTTGTAAGTCCCCAAATCAGAGAAAACAAACTGCGTCCCTTTCTGCGCATCATACTTTTGATAATAGTCATTGAGCATCTTGGCACAGTGACTTGCCTTGTTGTCGATATGATCTGAGTAAGCATTTTCATCTATCATGCGTAAATCTAAGCTCATCTTGCGGGCGTAGTCGGTTGCTATCAACATCTTTGCCTTTTCCTCGCTCTCGCTGAGCGGTGCACGTCCCAAGAGTGTGGCATTGCCCGTCTTGGCGAACTCCATCAGCTTGCCGATGAATTCTTCCTGCTCTGGCGTGGGCGGTATGTTGTGCAGTATCTCGTTTTTCTCGGGACGGTCGATACCGATGTCCTTTGCCGTGCGGAAATCGCAAATCTCCGCATAAAAGGCAGCCAGCTCTGGCACCTTGATGAAGGTGCGGAACCGCTCTTTCTGGATAATCTCATTGGTGATGGAGAACTCATAGTCGGTCGATTTCTTGGCAAAAACTGCTGCCCAAGCATCAAAACTGTTGATACCCTGCTTCTCCAAAGCCTGCGGGCGCAGATACTTGAACAGAAGATACAGTTCCGTCAGACTATTGGAAATGGTCGTTCCTGAAAGGAAAGTAGCTCCCAAATCCTTGCCCGACCGTTCTTGTATGGTACGAATGGCAAAGAGCATGTTCAGGGCACGCTGCGAGCCGTCCGGATTGCCCAAGCCCGACACTCTGTCATGGCGAGTGTTGAACATCAGGTTTTTGAATTGGTGGCTCTCATCCACGAACAAATGGTCGATACCCATCATCTTGAAGTCCACGGCATCGTCTTTTTTTTCGGCGATGCTGTCCTGTATGTTCTGTAACTTGGCTTCAAGTGTCTGCTTGCGCTTTTCCAAGCCTTTGAGCATACCACGGGAAATCTCCGCTCCTTGCATACGCAGGACTTCGAGGTTTTCCTCCACAGAGTCCTTCTCCTTCTGCAAGATAGCCTCTTGTACTTCCAAGGCTTGCGGTATCATGCCGAACTGCTCGTGCGTGAGTATGATACAATCCCAGTCATTGTTTTTGATGTCATTAAAGATGCGCTGGCGGTTCTGCTTGCTGAAATCATTCTTGCCCGGATAGAGAATCCTTGCATTGGGATAAGCCTTGCGGAAGGTATCGGCAATATCGAATACATTTGCCTTCAGTCCGATAATCATCGGCTTGTTTGCCAGTCCCAACCGCTTCATCTCATAGGCTGCCGTACACATGATGAGTGTCTTTCCCGCTCCCACCTCGTGGTCGCAGATGCCGCCACCATTGGTTTTGAGCATCCATACGGCATCCTTCTGACTCTTGTAGAGGTCGGCAATGCCCAATCGTCTAAGGTCAAGGTCTGGAAACGTCTGGTGCGTGCCGTCAAAGTTGGGTCGTACAAAACAATTGAAAAGGCGGTTGTAACGGTCGGATAACTGCTGCTTGAAGGTGTCTGGCGTGCGTCCGAGCCAATCGACAAAGCCCTGTCTGATTTCCTCAATCTTGGCATTTGCCATCTGTATGGCGTGTCCGTCACGCACCTTGATGGTCTTGATTTCTCCCGTAACCTTATCCGCCACCTCCTTGCTCTTGTTGATGTCGGGAATGGTATTGTGCAGGGCGTGCTTCAGGAGATTGATACCGTCATAACGGCGGAACTCACCCTGTACGGCATACTTGTGCCAGATATTGGCATTCTTTCGGTCGCAGACAATGCTGTACTCGTCCATGTTGGAATGGTAGGATACGCCAATATCCGTGCCGAAAAACTCCGAAGCGAACCTACCATAGACCTTGGCAGGTATCCAGCGTTCACCGAGATTGAAGTCAAGGTCTGCAAAAGGAATGGGTGTTGGCGTGGCTGCACGCAGCGCAGCAAGGCTCTGCTTTGCCTCTTCGTGGTCGGGATGTTCCAAGAGCCATGACTCAATACGCTCCGCCTTTTCTATTACATTGCCCGAAATGAACTTGTCCGCAACCTCATAAGCATTCTCTTCGGGATTGAAATAGATGCGGCCTTCTAAGGAAGAAATGATGTCGCTTTCCTCCATATCAGGTAAAAGCGAACTCATATAGTCAAGTTCCACCGTACCGTACTTGTTAAGCGATGCGCCCAGTGCCTCCATCGGGTCTGTGGCAACGGTCAGCTCCGTGGTAGAAAAAACTGTTGGATGGTCAAAGATGTCCGCCTTGACGTACCTGCCGTTTTCAGAGCGTTCCAAGAAGAGCATTTCCACGCCTGTGGCATCCATCTTGATGATGTCGGTGTTCGCCTTCTGGTTAAAGTAGCCCCAGCGTGCAACATAGTCATCATATAGGTGGTTGAGCCTGTTTCTATCTTCCTGTCTTCTGCATGGTTCTCTGCCTCGTAGTCATAGAGACGATGATAGCACTCCCGTATCTCGATATAGCTTTTTAGTCGGGAAAGCTGCGCATACGGCAAGTCCATCGGGTTAAAGGTTGGATGTCGCTTTAAGTCGGAAAGAAACCCCACCTGACCTTTCTGCACGACAATGGAACCATCTCTCAGGTGAGAGTCCGGCAATGATAGAAAAGGGCGTGGTGAAGCGTCAAACTCTTTCTTAACCTCTGTTATCGGTTGTGGCTTCCGCTCTTCGGCTTCGTTCATAAAGTCAAAGAGGGATGGCTCAAGGTATGAAGGGGAGGCAGTCTTATTATTGCCCTTTCTTTTGGTTTTACGCCCCGGAGTGACAGTCGAGTGTGTTTCCTTGTTCTCCTTTCCTACTTTGTTTTCTGGATGCTTTTGGACTGTCTGAACCTGTGGTTTAGGGGCTTCCTTAATCTCGCCGTTCACGCGCTTTACTTCCTGCGTCCAGAGATTGTATTCCACCGGAGCGAATAGTGAAGGCTGCTCCGTTTCCTGTCGCTCGTCCATGCTGTCCATCACCGGGTGGTGGTCATCATCAAAATAGACAGTCTGCCCGTTCATCTCCCGTGGGGCTTCCACATCGGTGCGAATTTCTCTCACCTTCTGCTCATATTGACGGTGAAGGCTAAGTACGGGTACGCCCTCTGGGACTGATTCTTCAATAGTAGAGCCTGCCTCTTGTATCTGTACTGTCTGCTCACCGCCCGTTTTATCCACTTGCCCACTTACCTTTTCAACTTGGACTTCCTCTTTGGCATTTTCCGTAGAAAGGCTATCCTCCATTGTCGGAGTCTGAACTTCGGGTGCAGCCTTTTCCTTGATTTCCTCTGTCACCACTTCTTCTTTGGTATATTGTCCCCTGACGACTTCTTCCAGTTCGGCTATCTCGTGCAATTTCTTAGGAGAGAAGTACAGGTCTCGCTCAATACCCAATCCATGTATCTTCACTTCCTCCATCTCGTCAAGCGACATATTACCCAACTCCCAGCCGTAGCCCATTGTTACGACACCGAAACCAATGCGAGTTTTGGGGTCATATTCTAAGAGATAAGCCGTATATGCTCCCATCGGGAAGAAATAACGTGCGTAGGCGACCTTATCACCAATAAGTTCCTTTTCCGTGCTGTAAAGTTTAGGTAGTTGCTTCCTGATACTGTCGGGCATCAAATTATAGGCATTCTTCGCCTCCTTGTGCACTTTGGGATCCTCTTTGGGTAAATTTACCGTTATACCTAACTTTCTCAGTTGTTTTTCAGCTTCTTTCTGCCGTTCCTCCTCCGTCATAGGTATGCCTGTTTCATAGAGTTTTCGATCAAAGCGTTGCTCAAATTCCAAGGAGAGCTGTGCCCTGATACTCTCCGCCATATCGTCAATGCTGCCATCGAAGCGATACTCCCATGCAGGCTTGCCGTATGGGTCTTTGCCCATTATGCGTTCCGTGGCGATGATACGGTGGGCAATGTCTTTCCAATCTCCTGCAAAAA
>NZ_BAIS01000105.1 GCF_000613345.1 Prevotella disiens JCM 6334 = ATCC 29426
TGCAGGTTTGCTCCGTGCTATATTGGGAAAAAATGACATAGCCTACATTGATTCGTATATCCATACCAGTGCCAAAAGTGGTTTAATTGGAACCAATGTAAAGCATATAGGACACAACGACATTGACTATCTTGACATGATCCTTGAGCGAGAAATAGGAAAATATCAAACTCGATTAGTCATCATTGATGGTGTCTATTCTCAAAATGGAGATTTATCAAAACTTCCAGAGTATATTGCAGTCTGCAAGAAACACAATTGTCTTCTTATGATGGATGATGCTCACGGCATTGGTGTTATGGGAGAAAACGGCAGAGGAACAGCGACTATTATAATTGCTTGGGACAAGTAGATATTATTACAGGAACTTTCAGTAAGTCTTTCGGATGTGTCGGTGGTTTTGTTGCCGCGTCAGAAAAACTGATTCAGTATCTGAGATATTATGCTGACAGTAATGTCTTTTCCGCAGCAATGACTCCACAGGTTACAGCATCTTCACTGAAGGCACTGGAACTTATACAGACACGTCCTGAAATTCGCAAGAAATTGTGGACCAATGTCAATTATCTGCGCAAACGACTAACAGAGGAAGGCTTTGATATAGGCTGCTCGGTATCAGCCATATTTCCTATTATGGTCAGGGACAATAGAAAAGTATATGAAATAGCACGTGAATTACAAAAAAGATGTATCTTTGTAAGCGGTATCACATACCCTGCGGTAAGAACCAAGGAAGCACGGCTTAGAGTCAGCGTGTTGGCTTCCCATGAAATAGTACAGTTGGAACAATTGGTGACCGCCCTTGTGGAAATCAGAAAATCAATACCTTTTTAGATGGCAGAAGAAGAAAACAAACCCAAAAGATACAGAAGGACAAACGTCGATATACAGGCAGACATTATCAAGGCAGCAGAAAGCCTGATCAAGAAGAAAGGCTTTGCATCAATGCTGGTGACAGAACTCATCAAGAAAGCCAGAATCGAACCGCTCGTCTTCTATAACAGATATGACAATCTTAGCGAGTTTTATGATGAATTCGTTAAGAGATACGACTATTGGTTTAAGGATGTACTCACTGGTGTTCAACTTCCTACAGATTCAGAATTGGGCTATATCAGTATTTTCAAGGAAGTACAGAAAGCACTTCAAGATAAATCAGTGATGTTGGAACTGTTACGCTGGGAGATTGCTGAAGGAAATGAGACCACAGTCCGTACGGCCATGCTCAGAGAAATGCACACTTTACCTCTTGTCAATATCTATGAAGAGAAATTCAAGGACACTGGTATAGATATATCCGCCATATCATCCCTGATAATCGGTGGCATTTATTACCTAAACCTTCACAGAGAGCGTTCCAAATTCTCAGACATTGACTTGAATACGGAACAAGGTAGAAAACGTATAGAAAATGCCTTAGAGGAACTTGGACACATGATATTCCACTACCATGAAGTTAATAATTATAAAAAAATAGTGGCTGAAAGAATGAAAGAAAATGGCATCAGTGATGAAATCATAAAAAAGTGTTTGGATTAAACGATACAGTTCAAAGAGATTCCCCACTTATCCAGCGTGATAATTGGGGATTTTCTTATTATAGCAACTATATCTTACTTCGCAAAGCGGCATTTTAGAAATCCTGTAAGTAAGATCTTACGACACACAAACGACTATTTCCTGTAATCTCCCTTTATTTCCTGCTTTTCCAAATCTCTTTTCCATCTCTTTATATACCTATAATTTAGCAGCTTGATAACAATATTCATCATTAAAATTATCAAGCAATGGAATCAAACAGCAATGACAATTACGTGCTGGTCTTGGAAGACCGCACGGAGGTAAAGAACGAAAAGGAAGCGGGTAAACTCTCCGTAATTTCTGGTATTGACGACAAGGGTAACCTTAAAACCACCGAAGCAATCGCTGCGAATCAGGCAGCGTTCTTGAAGTTTAACAACAAGGACGGACTTCTAAAAAACTTCATGAGCAATTTTCTCCGTCAGTTCAACGACCCATCTCGCTTCGGACTGTACAAAGTTTTGGCAAACAATGTAGAACAAGGTGTGGACAATCTTCGCACCATGTTGCAAAGTCGTGAAAAGCCAGAAAGCAAACAGCAACTGACAGAGATTGGAGTATCCTTTGACGATTATCTGCCGAAAAAGAAGAACGCCACAGTCATTGATGAGTCGAAGATTGATTGGAAGCAACTCGACAACCTCGGTCTTACCCGTGAACGACTGGAACAAAGTGGAGAGTTAGAAAAGATGCTTTCTTGGCAGAAGAGTAACCTTGTTACTATTGCCGTACCTATTGGTGATACAACTATCTACACCGAAGCACGCCTTGCTTTCCGCACGGATGACAATGGCAATGTCGGCTTAGCTATCCACCCTTTACGCAAGGAGCCACAGCTCGACTTCCCCTATATGGGTTACAAGTTCTCTCCCGAAGAAAAGGAGGCACTCCTCACTATGGGCAATCTCGGTAAAACCATAGAAGTGACTCCCAAGAACGCTGAGTCTTTTTCTGCTTACGTCTCTATCGATCCGCAGACCAATGAGATTATCGCCCTGCGCGCCGACCGTGTAAACATCCCCAAAGAAATCAAGGGCGTGACACTTTCTGACACTCAGTATAAAGACCTTGTGGAAGGTAAAGCCGTGAAGGTGGAAGGAATGACTGCAAGAGTGGTAAGTCCTTTGATGCCACGCTTCAAGTTAATGCCGAGAAGAAAGGCATTGAGTTCATCTTTGGCAACAACAAGAGTTTAAGAGAACGACAGGAACACAAACAGACACAGCAGCAAGGCATCCCGCATAAGCTTTGCGGCTTAGAGTTATCAGAAAAACAGCGTGAAGCCTTGGATAGCGGTCGTACACTATATCTAAAGAATATGGTGGACAAACAGGGACAACCTTTCAACGCATATGTTCGCATGGACAAGGAACAGAACCGCCCACGTTTTTACAAGTGGAATCCTGACAAGAAGCAGGAAACTGGCAAAGAAAAGGTGATTGCTGTAGCCGAAGAACACAAAACACAGGTAGCTGTCAACAACCACGGCAAGACGAATGAAGCTACCAAGAACGTGAAAGAACCGCTGAAAACGGGACAGACACAGCCTACTGCTGCCCAAAAGCAAAAGCAGGACGAGAACAAACAGAAGAAGTCTCGTGGACGCAAAATGTAAAACGAGAGAGCCACACAAGTGGCTCTCCGTATTGGAGGGAGGGGGAAATCATTTATTTTTACCGACGTAATATTGGCTTTAACGGAACTTCTTACTCCCATTTCTCCCCAAATTCCAAAAGTTATAGTCTTCTCTGTATCCATCATAATATAATCCTTTATGTTAATATAATTCACAAATAGTGTCGAAACACTCAAAGTTAGCTCTATTAAGTTGGGATAAAGAGGAACATTAAAGAGCAGCATTATGCCGAAACAAATGCTAATTAATATTTTGCAAAGTTACAAATAAATATTATAAAAACAAATGAATATATGTATTATTGCCGAGAAACCCTCGGTAGCCAGAGACATAGCCCGCATCGTAGGAGCAACGAGCAAGCAAGACGGATATATGGAAGGCTGCGGCTACCTCGTCACTTGGGCAATGGGACATCTCATAGCCCTTGCCATGCCCGAAGCCTACGGTTTTTCTGCCTATAAAGCTGAAGACTTACCCATCCGTCCCAATCCTTTTCAGTTAGTGGTACGACAAGCGCGCAGGGACAAGGAGTATGTATCAGATCCTGCGGCATTGAAGCAACTCAAAGTGATACGCTCCTGTTTTGACAAGGCAGATCGTATCATTGTCGCCACCGATGCAGGGCGAGAGGGTGAACTCATCTTTCGCTACATCTATCAATATCTAGATTGTAAAAAGACTTTCGAAAGACTTTGGATAAGTTCACTCACAGACAAGGCTATCCGTGAAGGACTTTCCAACCTCAAGCCTGGTATCCATTACGAC
>NZ_BAIS01000104.1 GCF_000613345.1 Prevotella disiens JCM 6334 = ATCC 29426
GTGCCGTTGTTCTCACGTACACTGTCCTGTCCCTTGTATATATGCGTCGCAGCGATGGCTGCGGTGATGGCTATCAGTAATGTCGCCGATATGAGGTAATGCTTTGTCTTCATAGCCGTTGGGGTTTAGTAGTTTGCCATTATCTTCCTTGTGAATTCCTCTTCTAAGGTGAGTGCTTTAACGACGTACACGCCCGTCTGCGGTACGGTGAAGTCGGCACGCTTGATGGTGCCTCCCGTCATGTCCGTCCGGCTCAGCAGTCTTCCTGATGTGTCATAGACGAGCAGTTCGGCATCGGTCTCCTTGGCAAGTCTCAGCTCGGCACTGAACGCCATACCAGTCCCGTCCTTCCTTGTCACGGTGAGGCAGAATGGGCTTGTCTCTCGATGGAGGAGGTGTTTTCTGCCGACCTTGCCTGTGCCTTGGGCACGTTCGGGCTGCACTCGCTGCCGATAATTACCGCCATGCTGTCCTCGACCGCCTTCTTCGTCTCGTAGGCCACGCCCCTCGAAACGCTCGTCAGGGCGAAGTCTCCACCGTCGATGCTCAGCCCGTCGATGGTCGAGAGTCCCTTGTTGAAGCCCATGCCGAAGAGCCAGCCGAGACCGGCTTTCTTGGCCGCACGGTGGACGACGATGCCGTTTACCGTATAGCTTACCGTGTCGGGGGTGAAGATGATGCCGAGTGCGTCACCTCCATTCAGGGTGACGGCAGCACCCATGGGTTTACCCTCGACCACGACTTGTGCCGTGGCATTCTTCACGTCGAAGCCGTGGAGGATGTTCTTTCCCAGTCCGAGCGTGGTGCAGAGTCCCGCCCTGTAGTCGGAGGTGAGCGAGGGAATAGTCCATGTGACCTCTCCCTGCTTTCGTCGACCGACCGCATGGGCATACTCGACGCCTCCCGTGCTCTCCGCCGTGATGTCGATGCCCGCGTTCTGCTTAATGAGCAGACTGTAGTTTCCCGGGAGCAGGTTCTTCACCGTGTATGTCTTCGTGGTGAAGTTTCCCCGTGAAGCTACGGCACCTTTCTCCATATTCTCCACGGAGTCCGCCAACAGGCTGTATGAAAAACTCGGCAGGCCGACCACCATGCTGATGTCAAGACTGCCGTCCTTTCGCGGCTTTCCGCCCGTGCAGCTCGCATCGTGCGGTGTCAGCCGTGTCAGTATGCCGTCGAAGCTGGCGAAGGTGAACGTGTCGGATCCACTGCCGTCGGTGTCCATGAAGATGTTGTCGAAGACGAGTTTTTCACGGCTCGCGTCCTTGCGCGAGCATCTGATGATGGTGTTTTCCCGTATGTCTGTCTTGTCGCCCGCACCTCTGTCTATGAGCATGAAGACGTTGCGGTAGTCCGTGCCTGCGAACTTGTTGCCTTTGGCGAGGACTCCATATCCGAGCTCGACCATGTTGCCGCTGTCTCCGAATCCATTTCTGCGCAGTCTGGGGATATTTAATGCAGTCTCGCCGCTTGCGATCTCGAAAATCATGCAGGCTGCCTTTGCCGTGCTTTCACCAGGTACGGTTATCTGCAGTTCCTTGCTGCCCCGGCCGTCTATGAGCAGAGTTACGCTGTTTCCTTTCCTGCGTACGATGAAACTCTTTTCGCCCGTATTGCCTGTTAAAACACGATTCTGTATTGTTCCGTCCTCTACGATTCGGATCTCGCCGCGTACGCTGACGTTGAAGCCGTAGGCGCACTTCGTGCCCGATGCCTCGGTGAAGCCCACGTTGTAGGCGGGATGGAGCCTCGGGTTGGTGTATTCCATCGTGCCGTTTCCTGTGTCGAGCGGGGAGCTGACAATATATGCCCCCTCCTTGGGTTCTGCCTGCGACACGGCATCCGTGAAGCCGTCTGAGGTGACGGTGATGCCGTTCTGCGTCCAGATGTCCTTCCTGTACTCGGTGGAGTCGATGTTCGTCCTGACGAGCCACCTGCGACTCATGACGTGCCACGCGTCTTGCCTTCTGTCTCTTCGGTGGTCGTGGAGCCGTTGTCATCGCCCCATAGCATGTAGCCGCCGTCGGGCATGGGCGAGCCATCCTCGCGTCCCATGACGAGAAGGCGTTGGATCGTCGGCAGGCCGTATGGGTCTGCGTCTCTGAAGCTGTCGTATGTCTTTTCAGTAGAGTATCTTGGTGCTTCCTCGTAGCTCGTCGTGGAGAGGGGCTGGAAGAGGTCGCCCGCATCATCGCGCCAGATGCCCGTCACCCTGTGGTGGTAGGCGGCGCTTTCGTCCCTGTCCCATGAGAGGTCGCCCGTACCCGTGTAGTACGAGCCGCTGAGCGTGATGCCGTACCTGATGGCGAGGTAGGTCTCCACCTGCCTGCGCTCCAGCGGTGTAAGTGTCCTGCCGTATGCGATGAGCTCGGGCGTGTAGCCATTGAGCGCACCGCCCCCGAACAGGGACTTGTCAAAGGCTGTCGTGAAATTGACGTCTCCGTCCCGGTATATTCCCGTGGTGATGGTCGCACGTCTGCCTTCTCCCCACACGGAATGCACGGGGGCGTATGCCCTGATGTATGAGACGATGCGGGGACTCGTGGACTTGAACTCCTCTGCGGTCTGCCTCTCGCCGCCCGAATAAAGAAGATCCTCGCCGACGGTGCTTCCGTAGTTGAGCGGTTCTATGCCCTGCTGCCCGACCGCCTTGTCCCTGTTCACGAGGCTTCCCGCACCCTTGCGTCCGTTGACGGCATATAGCACCTCGTCCTTGTTATAGGCGATAGTCGTCGGGGCAAACACCCCGATGACGGTCATCTGCGCGAGGTTGGAGTATTTCAGCAGGCTCTCCTTCGGCTGATTCCCCTCGGAGAAGTTCAGGGCGGGGTTGAAGTTGAAAGTCCGTATCCATGTGTGCCGCTGCGTGAACTCACCACCGTAGGCTGCGCCCTTGGCATCGTAGAGGTTGGTTCTAACGGAGTCGCCCGAGAAGTCGCGCCAATGATAGTACCCATGCAGATCCATCGTCAGGGGGACGGTCTTCAGCCATGCCTCCGCACCGCTGACCTGACCGGGTGACTGCGCACGGGACTGCACGGGACTGAATAAGGCTGTAACTATTAGAAATGCTGTTTCGTGTAAATGTCGTCCCATAAGTTAATACTGTCTATGTTCTTTTTCAGTCTGATAAGATACCCGCAATAAAAACGGTAAAGAGAGAAAATCCGTAAAATAAAAGTGGGATGGATTGTATCGTGTGTGCGAAAATTGATTAATGCAAAGCCTTTTCAACGAGTCCTGCATATCTCTCTTGACTGCCGAAAGTGGCGTTCCTTATGTCAAGGGGGCTGAAATTGGTAAAATCAACGTTGTCTTCATAAGCATGAGCGTTTAAGTTGTTTTTTCCTAAGTTCAAATATAGGTTATTCTTCTTTAATTTGCAAGGAATTGCACAGAAAAATTTTATTTTTAACACGCAAAAGGATGATGAAGACAATAAAAAGGAAGTATTAGACAGCAAATTCACGATGAGATGGGCTTTGGGCATAAAACGGCAATTCAAGTGCGGAAAAATGAAACGGACTGATAAAAGTGTGGATTTCTTTTGTTTTCATCGAAAATAAAGACTACCTTTGCAACGTTAGATAAGTGGTCTTTGAGGCATTGCAGAATAAAGAGAGGGAAAGAAACTCGCTCGTTTCCAAATCGTAACCCTTTTCTTCTTTATTCGGTGTTATTCTATTGATTATCTGAAAGATATAAAATTCTGAAATCTTTTGCGGGGATAGGTCGTGATTTTCTTCTCATAGAGGCTCTGGGCAATCGAGAGGGTTTTGTCTGCAGAAAAGCCTTGGCGTCTGTTGGCTTCCTTCTGCAAGGCAGTGAGGTCGTACAAGAGGGGTGGCGACGTATGTCCCACCTTTTTTGCGACCGAAGTCACGGTAAGCCGGCTCTGTTCGCGAAGCATGGCGAGAGCGGACTGTGCATCGGCTTCATTGTCAAATGCACTTCCGCTCACGGCTTTCAGCGATACGCCCTCTTTCTCTGCTGCTACGGAGAGTTTCCAATAGGGGACGGAAGAAAAATCACGATTTTCTATGTACCGACGGCAGACCATAGCGAGTGTAGGGGTTTGTACTCGTCCCAAAGAGTAACCGCCTTTGCGTGCGATGGACAGGGCACGGCTTGCATTGATACCCACCAGCCAGTCAGCTTCGCTTCTTCCTTGGCAGAATGATAGAGATT
>NZ_BAIS01000103.1 GCF_000613345.1 Prevotella disiens JCM 6334 = ATCC 29426
AGTTAGTAAAACCTAACAAGTGTTTGCAAATTTCCAAAAATATTCTATTAACCTCATCTAAAGGGGCTATTTTAATCTTCCAAACCTATTATTTTGATGTAAAAAACAATAGGTTTGCCTCAAGAGAGTATTTTTCGGAATTATCAATCTTTCAATAAATCGGGACGCAACCGTTTGGTACGTTCCATGGCTTGGTCAAATTCCCATTGTTTTATTTTAGCTTCGTTACCACTCAATAAAATTTCAGGAACGTCCCATCCTTTATAACTTCTTGGACGTGTGTAGATTGGGGCTGAAAGCATATCGTCTTGAAAACAATCAGACAATGCGCTCTGCTCGTCGCCTATCACTCCTGGTACAATTCTCACCACTGCATCGGCAATTATGGCAGCTGGCAACTCTCCACCCGTAAGCACAAAATCGCCAACCGATATTTCTCTGGTTATCAAATGCTCACGAACACGTTGGTCAATGCCTTTATAATGACCAGCTAAGATAATTAAATTGCCACCCAATGAAAGGTCGTTTGCTATTTTTTGATTAAATTGTTCACCATCGGGCGAAGTAAAGATAACCTCATCGTATTCACGTTCAGCTTTCAACGCACTAATACATCGGTCGATAGGTTCTATTTGCATCACCATACCAGCTTGTCCTCCAAAGGGATAATCATCTACACGGCGCCATTTATCATTCGTGTAATCGCGCAAATTATGTAGTCTAACCTCGGCTAAACCTTTTTTTTCTGCTCGTGCCAATATGCTTTCATGGACGAAACCTTCAAGCATTTCGGGCAAAACTGTAATAATATCTATTCGCATAATTTAAATACAAAGTTAGCAATATTTTCGTTAAACAATTGACACATTAAGTTTTTTTTGTAACTTTGCACTCAAATTTTAATGCAAACTTAAAATACTTATGAAAAAAATCTTTTCCCTCGCCATTTTAGCAATGGCAGCTTTTACAAATGTACAAGCACAAAATGTACAATTACACTATGACCTTGGTCGCTCTATGTATGATGATTTAAGCAACAGACCATCAGTTACGTCAACGGTTGAAATGTTTAAACCCGACAAGTGGGGTTCTACTTTCTTGTTTACCGATATTGATTACAAAAACGACGGTACAGTTGGTGCTTATTGGGAAATAGCTCGCGAATTTAACCTTACTAAAAACAAGCAATGGGCAGCCCACATTGAATATAATGGTGGTGCAGCAACAGGCGAAATACCAGCAGGTTATTTTGGCAATCGTTTCCAACACGCAGCCTTAGTGGGTGGTGCATGGAATTGGGCTTCAAAAGATTTCTCTAAAACCTTCAGCGTTCAATTAATGTACAAGTACACTTTCAAGAACAAACACATTGGCGCACGCCCTTTCAATGGTTTCCAATTGACCGAAGTTTGGGGCTTAAACTTTGCCAAAGGTCTTTGCACATTTAGCGGTTTTTGCGACTTATGGTACGACAATAATGTGAATGGAAAATTGATTTTGCTTTCTGAACCACAATTTTGGGTAAACCTCAACACACTAAAAGGTATGCAAGGCGTAAACCTTTCGTTGGGTACGGAAGTAGAAATCAGCAATAACTTTGTATGGAACAATAAAGGAAAGAACAATAAGTTTTATGCAATTCCTACCATTGCAGCCAAATGGACTTTCTAAAGCAATAAAAGATAGAAACAAAATAAAAAATCCTCTCAACAAAAATGGGAGGATTTTTTATTGAACCTTATCTCACTTATGAATTTTATCTAACACCACTTTTAAGGCATTATCGCTTTCTGCAAAAATATCGGGCAATGCACCATGTATATTTGTTTCATCAGCACCATATAGCCAAAAACGCTTGAACGAAATTCCTAAATGTAATTTTGAGTGAGGTAAGGCGTAACTTACAACATCGCCATAAGCGACATTCATTCCTCCAGCCTCTTCTCCAACCAATGTGCCTATTTTAAAAGCCTTAATAGTCCAGACAAAACTTGCGGCTGCCGAAAAAGTATGATGATTCATTAATACCCAAACATTTCCTTTAAATCGTTTTGTTTCATCGGCTATTGGCTGTATTTTTTCTTCGTTCACACCGAAAAAGCAACCTTTATTATAGGGGCGGCGAGTCATGGTTTGAGTTGTAGGAGTTATCTTAGCCCACACTTTTTCGTATTGCATAAAAGGTTTGTTGGCAATGTAAGTGAGCAATGTGTCTACTGCCATTGACGTTCCGCCACCATTATCACGCACATCAATTATCAAGTTTTCAATGCGTTTACGATTCAAATCGGCTACCATTGTTTGACAAACTTTTGCCATATCGTTCGCACTTCTAAAACTTGGAATATTCATTAAAGCTGCCTTCTTATTAAGAATATCATAATGCACGGAATTATTGATTTCAACTTCTTTCAGTCCTTTGCTCATCTCGTTCCGTTTTTCAATGACTGAAACGCTACGCAACCTCTTTGTAGTAAGTTTTCCATTTTCAAGGTACTCAATTTTATATTCATTGGCACGATAAAGCATGTGAAACCAAGCTATAAAATCGTTATTCACGCAAGTTAATTTAAAGAATGTTCGTTCGCCTGAAACATACTTCATCATACTCTGTATAATTTCTTTACTGCCTATTCCATTGATTGAAACAATCTTCACGCCCTCTGGAACGCCAAATAAAGCCCCACGAGTGGTAATAGTAGAGTCATTAGAATTTACAGAAACCATTAAAGGAAAACGTGGCGTTTCTTTTCTAAACACATCATTAAAAGGAAAAGTCAAAGATGTATGTCCATCACCAACAGACGCAACTAAAGGCGCAACCTTTTGATAGAGTTCCAATGTGGTTAAACTATCTCGAAAAGATTGTTTGATAGCATTAACTTGCATCAGAAACTTTGTTGGAGTAACCATCGAAAATACATTAGGGTGAACTTCGCAAAGCATATAAACCAAACTATCAACATCTTCAATAGCCTGCTCTTTGCTAATTTTTCCACCATTTTGGTTGTCTGCTTTCACTGTACAGACAACCAATTGTAGTAAAATGATAAAAAGAAATAAACGTTTCATATAAAGTTAGTTTAAATTACTAAAGTGCAAATATACAAAATTTTAAATTCAAACTACAAATACATGCCATTCTTTATAACTCCATATTAAGATAAGACTTCAAAGCCTCAACATGGTCAGCCAATGCTTGTACTCCTTGCGGAGTTATTCGGCAAATGGTTTGAGGAACTTTACCTTTGTAGCCTTTCTTCACCTTTATATATTTAGCCTTTTCCAACTTATCTATCTGCACACTTATGTTGCCAGAAGTGGCTTTCGTAGTGTTTTTGATATAGGTAAAGTCGGCACTATCGGCACTCATAAGAATTGAAATAATTGCTAAACGAAGTTCGTTGTTCAGCAAAGGGTCGAGGGGGAGGAAATCGTTATCTGCCATTGCTAAACTTTAAATATAAACCAGGAATTAATAATGTAAATACAGCGGTAATAGCAGTGCATAGCAACTCGTTTACGCCTTGATTGACAAGCGCAAAATAAGCACAAATTGCACATGCTATCGCTCCAACAATAGAGATGAACAATCGGTTAATAATCTTTCCTGTAATGGCAACAGACATACCCATAAATAAAATAATGGTCGGTGTCATTGGAATTGTTTCCTTGACAGAAATACCTCCCCAAGTTATGGCGCATACATTCATTGCCCATAAAACAAATACCGATATTCCAAATACGCCCCACATACTACCAAGGATTTTGCTGACAATACTTTCTGGCACAGACCAAGTACGATTAAATCTGTATTGATATACTCCACCTATTAAAGCCATTAAAATCCAAAGCAAATGCCATTTGTTTGCCCCTTCACCTGCTGGCGTGTTTGTCATAAGTCCCCAAATTGTAAGCGATGTTGCTACAACCAATGTACCCCACACAAGCAAAGGTTGCGCCGAAGCCTTGGCTATATCACGCTTACTTTGTTCGATAGTACTCTCAATAAGTTTCAAACTCTCTACTGCTGTTAAATCTTTCTCTTTCATAATGAATACTGTTTAAGTTATTATCATACTGCAAAAATAATGTAGTTTATATTATAAACCAAATATAAACACTAATAATCAATCTATTACAACATATTTTAACTATAAAATTATAGTTTCGTAGCTTCACACATTATTATATA
>NZ_BAIS01000102.1 GCF_000613345.1 Prevotella disiens JCM 6334 = ATCC 29426
TTTGTAGGGGCGTGGTTCACCACGTTCCTAACAACCTGCGTATGGTTTGCTTATTAGGAACGTGATACGAGTTGTTGAGCAAAGCGAAAAAATCACGCCCCTACACGTTGCCCTCAATGGATTTTACTTCTTTTCCGCCTTCATGATAACCTGAACGTGGTTGCCAGTCTTGAGAACTTGCTTGGCAACTTCGCCCAATGTTTTTGGTGACATGGCTTTCATGACTGCATCGAATGAATTTGCCTTATCAACTCCGTAAATAGCGTAGTCAGAAAGTACGCTCAACCAGTATCCGTTGCGTTTCACAGCGTCTTGGTGGTTCTTGAGGATTGCTTCTTTCACACGAGCTACGTCTTCGTTTGTTATCTTTGTTTGAGCGTCAAAGATGATTTCTTTTGCGAGTTTGTTGGCAATATCAGTCTTCTCTGGGTTGGTTGCCAATTCGCATTCAATCTTGAAATAATGACCTGTAAGGTCGCTTTCGAGTTCTGCACTTGGCATAGGAGTGTAGACTGCGCTTTCTTTTTCACGAATGATTTCAAACATTTTGTTGCCCAAGTATTGTCCCAAAGCACGAGCGTTCAATGCGTTTGCGAGGTTGTATTCCACCTTATCTGAGCGATACAAGTCGATGGTCTTGTCTTGTGGAGTAGCCATTTTGAACTTGAAGGTCTTTTGTACTTTACCGTTGGTGTAGTAGCGTGTGTCAGTAAGGTCAGATTTTGCCTTGCTTGCTGGCAACGATGCGATGTACTTTTCGATGAGTGTGCGTATTTGTGCTTCGTCGAAGCTACCTACGAAGGTAAATGTAAATTCGCCTGCGTTGCTGAAAAGTTGCTTATAGATTTCGGTAGCACGATTGTAATCTATTTTATCGAAATCGCTTGCATCTGGAGAGAGGTGTTCGAGTTTCTTACTGTGTGTGTAATAAGCGACAGAGTCTTCCATAACAGCGTCTGGGTCGTTGGCTTTTGTTGCCATTTTTCCCTTCAAGTATTGTGCAATGAGTTGGAGAAAACCTTCGTCTTTCTTCACGTCTGTGAAGCTGAGGTTAATCATTTGCATGAGAGTTTCCACGTTTTCGTTGTTGGTAGCACCTTGGAGAGAGTGAATATCGTTGCTAACGCTTGCGTCAATGCTTGTCATTTTTGTTTGTGCAATGCTGCTAAGGTCGTTCAAACCCTTTGTACCCAATCCGTGAATCATACCGATTTCTGGGAAGAGTTTCTTCATAACGAGGCTTTCGTTCTTGGTAATGCTTGTACCACCTGGTGCTGTGGCTGACATAAGGATTTCGTTGGCTTTGAGGTTGGTCTTTTTCAAGATTACTTTTGCGCCGTTAGAGAGTGTCAATTCCTTTGCACCGAATTGGTTTAATGCCTTTTCGCTGACGATTTTACCAGCCTTTGGCATTGTTGTCATCATTGGTTCTTCCTTTGTATTATCGATGTACGCTTCCACTTTTTGTGCGCTTGCGTTCTTAAACATGGTTGGAAGGTCGGCTTTTGTGAATGTTGTCTTGCCGTCTTTCTCAGGCATAATGATGCTCATTGCAAAGTTTTTGCCATTAACATTGATGAGTTCCTTTGCCATTTCGTTGATTTCTGCCAATTGGAGCATTGGAATGATTTGTTTGAACATTTCATATCGTTGCTCAATGGTAGCGTATGGCTCGTTGCCAAGGAAGTTGCTGATGAGTTTTTGAGCGTGTGCATCGTTGGTAATAGTAGCGCGGTTGGTGTAAGCTTGTTCCAAAGATGCCATGTAAGCCTCTTTTGCGTGTTTAAATTCTGATTCTGTAAATCCAAATTCGCCTACTCGCTTCATTTCACGGAATACTTCGTTGAAGGCTTCCTTGTCTTTGCCTGGGCGTGGAACTGCTACGATTTGTTCTGCATCGCGTGTAAGGGCTGTACCTGCATAGTTGCCCATCATTGCTTGCACGCCTACTAAGTTTGAATTAGGTTCTTGGCAAACTTTTTGCATGCGGTTGTTGAACATTGTATTGACGATTTCGTACAATGGGTCCATCATGAAGTAAGCAATGGTAGCTTTCTCTTGTGGTGCAACGTAGTCAATCTTGCGATACATTTGGAAGTAAGTTTGTGTTACTTCTTGGTGGCTTCCGAAGGCGAAGAGTGGTTCTGCGTTGTCTTCAATCAAGACTGGTGTTGCTTTTGTTGCTTCTTTGTTTACAGGAAGTCCGCTAAATAGTTTCTTGATAGATGCTTCTATTTTTTCAGGGTCGATGTCGCCTACTACTACCACGGCTTGGTTGCCTGGGAAGTACCATTTACGATAGTAAGCACGGAGGGTTTCAGGGTTGCAATGGTCGATAACGTCCATGCTACCAATGACGGTGCGCTTTCCGTAAATGCTATTTGGGAAGAGGTCGGCATTGGCTGCACGCATCAAACGTTGCATGGCGTTGTGTCCACGGTATTCGTTGTGTACCACATCGCGTTCTGTTTCGATTTGGTCTTCTGTCAATGTCAATCCTTCTGACCAGTCGCTCAACACGAGCAAACATGAGTCTACGAGCGCAGGACGGTCGGAAGCAACGCCTGTGAAATAGTAAACGGTGTGGTCGGCAGTGGTATAAGCGTTCCAACCTGCACCTGTTGAGTCCATGAACTTCACAACAGAGTCGTCAGCGAAGTGGGTTGAGCCGTTGAAAGCCATGTGTTCGAGAAGGTGAGCCAAGCCGTCTTGGTCGTCACGTTCTTGTATAGCACCTACTTTTTGGGCAATGTAGAAGTTTACTTTGCCTGCTGGGTAATTGTTTTTACGAATGTAATAAGTCAAGCCATTGTCAAGATGACCTACTTTTACTGCTGCGTCCACAGGAGCGGGTGGCATTCCTGCCATTTCGTTCTGTGCTGTTGCGCCTGTTGCGAGGAACAAGAGCGCACCGATAAAAAGGTGTTTAATTCTCATTGTTTGTTTATTTGTTGATTGTTCTTTTTCTTTTTTTCGTGTGAGTGGGGATTGACCAGCGAGCCTTGCCTTTTGTTTGCTGCATGTTTCGGGCAAGATTCCCATCATTCTGTTACCTTCTCAATTCACTATATAACCTAATTTTTATTTCTTATTCTTCTTGTTCGCCTTCTCTGAACTCTAAGAGGTCGCCTGGTTGGCATTCTAAGGCTTCGCAAATGGCGTTGAGTGTAGTGAAACGCACGGCTTTTGCCTTTCCTGTTTTCAGTATAGAGAGGTTGGCAAGGGTAATGTTTACTCGTTCAGAAAGCTCGTTCAGCGACATTTTTCGCCTTGCCATCATTACGTCAAGGTTTACAATTATCATGTTCAATCCTTTCATTATAGGTGGTTTTTTAAAATTAGCTTTACTTTATTTTGAGGTTTTTATTGAACTCAAATGGGCAGTGAGCGAGGGAACATAGTGGACTATGCGACCGAGCGAACTGACGATTTGGGTCGATAAAAAAGCCAAAAGATAGTGAAACGTAACCCATTATTTAAAGTTATATATTACGGTGGTAATTTTTTTTAACCCACCTATACTGTTAATTGATTTTCTTCTCTCATGCGAACGCCTATGGCAAACACTTCATAGATGATGAAGAGCAGTGGCACTTCGAAGAGTCCGTTTGGCATATCAATCGAACTGATGTAGTCGATTGTGCGACCTTGTAGTTCGAAGGCTTTCGATGCGTAATAGACTTCGACAAAAGTGGTCGCCCAAAAGAGGAGGTAGAACGCCAAAGTGGTGTATGCTAATTTCTTTATTAACTTCAAATTCTCTAACGAGAAAATGTTTTCTACGTTTCGGAAATGTGAAATGAGTTTGAAACTAAAAACTAACATCATCACCGAAAGCACGATAAGACCGAAAAAGGTGATATTTTTGGTGGTTTGCAGCATACTTGGCATTGCACTAACAACATCTAACGCTGTAACCCACACCTTTTCTTGTTTGCCCGTCTTTTCGTTTTTCACGAGGATAGGATTAGAATTTAAATCCACTCCCAAGGAGATATTCGTCATGTTGCCACGCATTTGAACATCTTTGTCGTGCTGCATAATTTGTTTATACTCTGCCGTCTTAGCGTAGTTCTTGTCTTTTTCGACTTTTTCTTTCGCCTCGTAAATAATGTCGGTCGTTGCCCATGCACGTCCAAACATTTCGCCTGTGACATAGAGCGTGTACATCATGATGACCAACATGATGCCGAGCATCGTTGAACAGTAAAAATTTAATCGTTTATTCATCGTTCTTTTTTTACGTTTTTGTTCTTTTTCAA
>NZ_BAIS01000101.1 GCF_000613345.1 Prevotella disiens JCM 6334 = ATCC 29426
CTTGCGGTCGATGATAATGAGTTTCATTGCCTTGATTTTGTTTTGATTACTTTATTGTTACTCGGCAAACAAACTGTTATGCAGTCCATTGCCGTACTTATCGAGTGCAAAAGTAAACCCTCGGAAGCACCGCTGCAAGAAATGAGGAAAAGCAGGGAAATAGAGAGAAAACAAGAGAAAAGACCAAAGGAGATCCATCTGTGTTATTGCGGTAATGAGATGAGGTGCCGGCTCTTTCCTTTTATAACATAGCAATTATTCTTTCGACAGTTCGATAGTTCGACAAATCGATATGTAGAACTATCGATAGATAGTTTTATCGATAGATTATTTTGACGATATATAGTTTTGACAACAGATAGTCATGACAACAGATAGTCATGACAACAGATAGTCATGACAACAAATTGTACAAACAACAGATAGTCCGTATTATCGTCAGTCCTATCTATTGTTGGTTGTTACGCCTTGCGTCCAAAGAGCCTGAGTATGCCGTATTCTTGTCGTGCCTATACTCTCTTACGGCAGCCCTGCTCTGCAAGGTTGGGAGAGATGAATACGACCGCACGAATATTGAAAATGGCAATACAAACTTGAAAAGAAAAATCCTGCGGTGGAGATTCTTCTCTCCATCCGCAGGACTTGACCTTGTCAGGGCAGATTGGCTGCCGTTGTACCTTTGCACGATAAGAAACGGCATCAGGGACTTTGCGTGTGCCTTTGCTTACAACGCCTTTGGGCTTACCTCTCCGTCTGACCGATTATTGGCAAATGATTGCTCTTGGTAAGCAGCACTATCGTGCCTGTGAGTTCGGTGTAAAGACGGTCGTATTGCTCGTCAGAAGCAAATGTGTCCGTCAAACCGAACTTGTCGAATGTGGCTTGAATAGCCTTATTCGACAACAATATAGGTACGAGTTTCTCTGGGAGAGGTGCAGGCAGTTCCCTTTCAAACTCATTCTCAAACACGGATACAAGCGTATCATACTTGGAAAAGTGCAAGCCTTGATACAAAACCTCGCTTGCCATGCTTTCCGCTTCGGGGTGCGTGAAACCTTGTGTCACGGCATCGCAGTAAGCTGTGAGAGCCATATCTGCCCGTGCAGTGATAAACTCCTTATCTTTCAATCTCTCAGGGTGATGCTCACTCATGTAACTTCTTAATTTCAATCGAAAGTAAGAAAGTTCCTGTTTGTTGTTCTTTTTCATAATCATTTGGTTTTCAATCGTGAATAATAAATGTTTGGTAATTACTTCCTTTTTATGCGTGTTGCAGTGGCACGTTCTGCCGTGCTATCGACTCACAATAACCTTCAAATACAGTATGCTCCCTGTCTGTGAGTGCAGTCATATCCTCCTGTATCTTGTGGTCGGTTATCTTTCCGTAGATTTGTGTCGTACCTATATTGCTGTGTCCGAGTATCTTGCTGAGCGTTTCCATCGAAATACCATTGGATAGGCATATCGTGGTTGAGAATGTGTGGCGAGCCATGTGAAAGGTCAAGCCCTTATCTATCCGGCATATCTGCCCGATGTTCACACACGCAAAGGATGCTTTCCTTATTGTGAGATTGGGAAATATCAAGTCGTCCGCTTTCTTGTCCTTGATATAGAGCGAAAGGATTTGTTTGGCAATAGGCAGGAGCGGAATAATCGCCTCTACATCCGTTTTCTGCCTTTTGATGCGTATTTCCTCCGTGCCGTCAGCATTATGGGTGATATGCTTCGGTTTGAGCCGTTGCATATCCACACGAGCCAAACCGGTGAAGGCGCAGAAAATGAAGAGTTGCCTTGCTCGCTCGAACTGTTTGTCAATGATGGGCGTTTGCAATACTCGTTGCAGCTCCTCCGTAGTGAGATAACGCCTTGTGCGGTGTGGAAGTTCTGCTTTGTAGTCTGCAAACGGATCAATGCGGATATACTTCTTCTGCTGACCTATGCCGATGAGTTTTCTAAGGAAGATGACCACTACCTGAATAGTGGCAAGAGAGAGGTTGCGTTCTGATTTGAGATAGAAGTCCATTCCCTCAATAAAGCCATAGTCCAACAGGGAGTAGCGAATATCCTCCAGCCCTAAGCGTTCACGCAGATAAGCCTCTATGAGTTGTGTGGCGTAGATGTAATTAGCAAAGGTAGGCTTGGCAATCGTCAGTCCTACGCATGGACGCTTTTCCTCAATAAATAGTCGGGCTTCCTCCAAAAGAAAGCCTTTGGGATTGTCCTCTTCCATGAGTTCACGTTTCAACAACTCGGCAGTGATATAGCCACGTTGCCAAACTAATTCTTGGTATTTGCCTTTGGCTTGTTCCTCTTTGGTTTGCAAGTAGCGGTTGATTTCCTTTGTTTCTTCACCTGTTCCCTTGCACCGTCCCTTATGGCTGTCCCAAAGTTCAGGAGCAATCTCCTTGCCCGTGCTGTATTGTACTTGTTCTCCGTCTATGGTGATACGCCCCATAATTGGGCAGCTGCCGTTCTTTTTCTCTTTGGAGCGATTGATATAAAAGAGTGTCTTGAATGTACTTCGTGCCATAATGTCAAAGTTTTAAGGTGAATGTATCTTGTATTCGCTGCTGTATCGCTTGCATATCCCGATGGATTCTTTCGGAGGAAACCGCTGCATATACCTGTGTCGTTCTCAGGTTGGTGTGTCCGAGCATACGGCTCACCGTTTCGATAGGAACGCCTGCCGAGAGCGTGATAAGCGAAGCAAAGGTATGGCGAGCCATGTGGAAGGTTAGCGGAGTTTCCATGCCGATGTTTCGTTGTATGTAGTGCATACCATTGAGGACAATGTCGGTGGTCGGCACGTCAAAGACAAAGCCCGCCCTTATCCCTCTATAACGATTCATGATAGTCAGCGCAGGGGGAAGCACCTGTACACGATACGGGGTCTTGGTCTTCATGCGTCTGCCCTTGATGCAGAGTTTGCCTTCTTCCAAGACAATGTTTTCCTCTCTCAGATTGCGGACATCGGAGATGGCAAGCCCTGAAAAGCAAGAAAAGACGAACAAATCACGGACAAAACGATAGTTCTCCCATTCAATCTCCAAGTTGATGATGCGCTCAAGTTCTTCCTGCGTAATGCTTCTCGGTTCACCCTTTGGTCGCTCGTAACTGTAGCCCAAGAACGGATAGAAGTCCAGCACACCTTTCTTTACCGCTATGCGGACAATGGTCTGCAAAGTAGACAAGGTACTCGATATGCTGCTGCGTTTCAGTCTGCGTTCGATGGTGAGATAATACTCGAATCCCTCGATAAATGCTTTATCCAACTGTGAAAGGGGTATATCGCTTACTTTATGCTTTTTCTGCACATACTCACGGAGCAGGGAGAGCTGGTAGGTACGAAGTTTGAACGTCTTCAAGGCTCGGTCGATGCCTATGCGCTCCTTTGTCTGTGTGAGATACTCCCCGAAACTCTCCAAGAGCAGGGTTTGGCGGTGGATTTGCCCCTGATAGGCATCCCTCACGTCTGTGGCTGTAAAGGATTCTTCTCTTTCACTGAGTTCGTGAAAGCGTGTGTGGATAAGTGCAGTGCATTCACCAAGTTTCTGATTGACGGACACAGCCATGCTGCTCTTGCCGATAAGCCTTTGCTTGCGGCTGTCCCAAAGAGCGAGCGGAGTCTTACACTTGGTGGAGAAGCCCGAATGGGTTCTGCCAACGGAGATGCGCCCGATGACAGGCACAAGTCCTTTCTTGTCGGTTCGTTTCGCCTGAACGAAGAACGATACTTTGAGTTTGTTTTCTTTCATTTTTCTGTCGTTTTTTTCTAAATTTCCTTTGCTTGCAAAGGTACAGATGAACAAGTATTCCTGAGCGATGCAGAAAAATGAAAGATGAAGAATAAAAACCTATGACACAGTTGTTTACCTTCAATTCGTAACCCCTTTTTGCTTTTTCCCTGATGGGTTACGATTTGGTAACGGAACTCCTGCCGTTTGATGCTCGTTTTCGCTTACCCTCAAAATAGCAAGAAAATGCTAAATGATGATATTTCAAATAGTTACATTCCTTGCGTTTCCCCCTATTTCCCTTCATTCTTAATAACTGATTATGCCCGCAAGATGAGCCTTGATTTACGCATGATTGATGAAAATGGGTACTCAGACCATATCGACAACAAGGCAAGTCACTGTGCCAAGATGCTCAATGACTATTACCAAAAGTATGATGCACAGAAAGGGACGCAGTTCGTTTTCTCTGACTTGGGTACTTACAAGCCCGGTGGAGACTTCAATGTCTATTCGGAAATCAAGAGAAAATTGGTA
>NZ_BAIS01000100.1 GCF_000613345.1 Prevotella disiens JCM 6334 = ATCC 29426
AAGGTATCAAAATACCAAAATATCCACGTTCAGAAGCAAATGGAAAAGTGGTTATAAGTATAGCTTTGATAGCTATAACTATCATAGATTTTGCTTTTGCATTCTTTGCGTTAGAAGTTTCTACAATGATAATTCCCAATGCAATAATAACACTCTTAAGTTTGTTTATAGTGAAATTAATTTATAAATCAAAATTGTAGTAAAAAGGCAGTATTTAAATTCTAAACAATATTATTTACACACAATAAAAAAACAAAAAAGTATGAAAAAGTTAATTTTTAGTGGATTTTTGGCTCTTACAAGTATGGGGCTAGTTAGCTTAACATCTTGTAATGAAAAAAAGAATGATTCAGCAGTAACTGATACTATGACAAATAGTGTTGACACTTTGTTATCAGATGATACGATAGATGGGAGTGGCAATAACGAAAGTTCTGTTTCTGAAAGTAGTGAAAGTTCTTCATCAAATATTGATGAACTGATAGAAAGCTATGATAAATATGTTACAGATTACATTGCTTTTGCGAAGAAAGCACAAAAGGGTGATGTTTCTGCAATGCAAGATTATGCTCAAATGCTTGAAAATGCTCAAGATTTACAGGAAAAATTGAATGCTGTTGAAGGCGAGATGACACCTGAACAGTTAAAGCGTTTTAATAAAATCGTTTCTAAATTGGCAAAAGCATCATCAGAATCCATTGAAGCTGCTGGTGATGCTATTGATGCTTCTGGAAAAATGTTAGATGCAGTTAAAAATATGCAATAGAAATATATTTGATTTTTATATACTGCCTAAATTATAAAAACTTATTTAATGAGGGTGTGTCATTTTGACACACCCTCTTATCTGTATAATAAAATCAATGCTTTCAAAAACAGTTTTTTGCTAAAAGGTTAAGAATTGTTTCTTTTTATTACAAATAATACTTATCTTTGCAGGGTCAATTAAAATTTATTCATTAATAAAATAAACACATGAAAAAGTTTTTCTTATTAGCTGCAACAGCATGTTGCTTCTTAAACGCTGATGCACAAACCACTCCGAAATGGATTAATAATGTAAAGCTATCAGGGTATGGCATAACTCAGTACCAATATACAAGTCGGAAAGATGCAAAGGCAAACTCTTTTAATTTGCGTATGGCACGTATATCGCTTGACGGTAAAGTGCTAAATGACTGGTATTGGAAAGCCCAAATTCAATTCAATGGTAATACATCTACCTTGGGAGCATCGCCACGTGTGGTTGACTTATTTGCTGAATGGCAAAAATACGACTTTTTCCGTGTAAAGGTTGGACAATTTAAAAATCCTTTCACATTCGAAAATCCAATGCACCCTGTAAAGCAAGGGTTTATGGGCTATGCGCAAGTAGTTACAAAATTAGCAGGATTTAACGACAGAGCTGGCGCACACCCTTCGAATGGTCGTGATATTGGTGTTCAATTTCAAGGCGATTTCTTAAAGAATAGTAAGGGTAGAAACTTGCTGCACTACCAAATAGGTGTATTCAATGGTCAAGGTATCAATATGAAAGATGTAGACCAACAAAAAAACATCATTGGTGGCATTTGGGTAATGCCAGTCGAAGGCTTGCGCTTAGGTTGGTTCGGTTGGAGGGGCTCATACGCTCGCAAAGGCACATGGACAGAGAATGACAAAAAGGTAGAAGGATTGCGTAAATTGCAACAACGCCGCTATGCTTTTTCTGCCGAATACGTTGCTAACGATTGGACTTTCCGCTCTGAATATA
Organism: Prevotella disiens JCM 6334 = ATCC 29426; assembly: GCF_000613345.1. Taxonomy (GTDB): domain Bacteria; phylum Bacteroidota; class Bacteroidia; order Bacteroidales; family Bacteroidaceae; genus Prevotella; species Prevotella disiens. Next base: position 1,754 of record NZ_BAIS01000100.1, read on the forward strand.
TTCATTCTACAGGCTATGGTTTCGAAAAGACAATGACTAATACAAACGATGCAACAGCAACGAACTGTAATTTGAGCAAGAATGGCGACCAAGCCCAAGGTGTTTATGCTTTGATGATAGCCCCTGTAATCAAGAATAAATTATATGCAAAGGCGCGATACGATATGTATCAACCTTCAAAGGGAGCTGAAAAACAATGCACACAATACGAAATAGGTCTCAACTACAAATTTAATAAGAATATTCAACTCACAACAGAATATGCTTATATCCACGACAAGGCTCTTCCTGAACCAAACTATTCAGTAATAGACGCCCAATTAAGTTTCCAATTTTAAAGGAAATTTTAGTAAAACACAAAAAAGTACGGATAAAATTGCAGATATTTGCGATTATATCCGTACTTTTGTAATTATATTAACAAGAGATAACGTATTTTAAAATTAGAGGATAACGATGGCTAACTTAAATATACTTGGCAAAAAAATAAACAAAGGTTATAGTCGTAATCACGACCAATATAGTGCTTTTATTCCAGAAAAACACGCATATACGCCCGCAAAAGATTCAAGAATTTTGTATCTTTCAGATAATCAACAAACTAAGAACGAATAAAGGATAAATGGGTTACGACTTGGAAACGAGCGAGTTTCTTTCCATTTCTTTATCCTGCAATGCCTCAAGGAACACATCAATTCGATAATGCAAAGATAATATATTCTGATGAAAACAGTGGGGTTTTATGGAAATAAATCGTAGATACACCTTAAATTAGTCACATCTAATTCTAATGGAAGTAATTTGTTCAAGTTTTAGTGCTGTTATTATGCTATCAAAAAGGCTCATAATTAATCATTTTGATGTGTAAAATGAGAAAAGAGTTCTGTCGGTGATGGTACAAAAGGTAAAGATACAAAAAGAGAATGCGTCAAAACTAAAATAGGGGCTGCCCGGTAATACTAATTGTAACTGTTAAATATAAAAGAGCCATATCAAACGCTGCATTCAAGTGCTGATATGGCTCCTTCCTCTTTTCATTGTCTTTAAGAGAGGTTTAGTTTTAGATTGTAAGACTGTGACAGTAATATCTTAGTTTTGACACATCTTCGATATTATGAAAAGTATTCATTAAATCAGGCACTCTTTTATAATCTCATCACTTATTCCTTTTTCCTTAAGACGTTTGGCAATCACTCTCTTATAATTGACCTGTTCGTGAAAATGGAAAATCATTTTACCAAATGTATCCAAGGCTTTTTCGATGCGTTGCTGCCCTTCAGCCGTGTTCAAGTCAATGTCTGAGAATTTGGAACGTTCTCTGTGAAGGTTAAGGTAATAAATGCCACCGATTATCAGGGATGATATGGCGGATATATCAATACCAGTGTCCTTGAATTTCTCTTCATAGATATTGACAAGAGGTAAAGTGTGCATTTCTCTGAGCATGGCCGTACGGACTGTGGTCTCATTTCCTTCAGCAATCTCCCAGCGTAACAGTTCCAACATCACTGATTTATCTTGAAGTGCTTTCTGTACATCCTTGAAAATACTGATATAGCCCAATTCTGAATCTGTAGGAAATTGAACACCAGTGAGCACATTCTTAAACCAATAGTCATACCTCTTAACGAATTCATCATAAAATTTGCTAAGATTGTCATATCTGTTATAGAACACAAGCGGCTCTATTCTGGCTTTCTTGATAAGCTCTGTCACCAGCATTGATGCAAAGCCTTTTTTCTTAATCAGACTTTCTGCTGCCTTGATAATGTCTGCCTGTATATCGACGTTTGTCCTTCTGTATCTTTTGGGTTTATTTTCTTCTTCTGCCATCTAAAAAGGAATTGATTTTCTGATTTCCAAAAGAGCAGTCACTAATTGCTCTAACTGTTCTATCTCGTGAGAAGCCAATACACTAACTCTAAGCCGTGCTTCTTTGGTTCTTACCGCAGGATATGTGATACCGCTTACAAAGATACATCTTTTTTGTAATTCACGTGCTATTTCATATACTTTTCTATTGTCTCTCACCATAATAGGAAATATGGCTGATACCGAGCAGCCTATATCAAAGCCTTCCTCTGTTAGTCGTTTGCGCAGATAATTGACATTAGCCCACAACTTCTTGCGAATCTCTGGTTGTGTCTGTATGAGTTCCAGTGCCTTCAGTGAAGATGCTGCAACCTGTGGAGTCATTGCTGCGGAAAAGACATTACTGTCAGCATAATATCTCAGATACTGAATCAGTTTTTCTGACGCGGCAACGAAACCGCCGACACAACCGAAAGATTTACTGAAAGTACCTGTAATAATATCAACCTGCCCTAGACAATTATAATATTCGGCAGTTCCCCTGCCGCTTTCTCCCATAACACCAATGCCGTGAGCATCATCCATCATAAGAAGACAATTGTGTTTCTTGCAGACTGCAATATACTCTGGAAGTTTTGATAAATCTCCATTTTGGGAATAGACCCCATCAATGATGACCAATCGAGTCTGATATTTTCCCGTTTCCCGTTCAAGGATCATGTCAAGATAGTCAATGTCGTTGTGTCCTATATGCTTTACATTGGTTCCTATTAAACCACTTGTGGCACTGGTATGGATATACGAATCAATGTAGGCTATGTCATTTTTTCCCAATATAGCACGAAGCAGACCTGCG
>NZ_BAIS01000099.1 GCF_000613345.1 Prevotella disiens JCM 6334 = ATCC 29426
TAAACTTATCGCTTGATTTACTTCTTGAACTTTGAACTCTCGTCTATCAAAAGCACCCCAGAAAAGTTACTTTATGGAACATAACAAACTATCTCTTTCTTTATACTGGCAAGGTGTGTCTTTGTACCACAAATTGCCATTTGTACCACAAAGACCCTTGCCCCGAAAGGGGATTAAATCACTCCAAAGTCGTGATTAGAAAGCAATGAAAAAGCAGAAACAAAAGAAGCCAGACGGCAGATGTGCCACCTGCCCACGATGGGACAGATGGCACATCAGGATACCTAATTCCGAAGACCAGCAGAAGCTTATCAGACTCTACCGCAAGTCGGGAGCAAAAACGAAAAGTGATTTTGTCCGAACAAGGCTTTTAGGTGAAGCCTTTAAGGTCATCACCCAAGACCCTGCAAAAGAGCCTTACTTGGAGAAACTCTCCGAAATCGTCTCCATGACTCATAAGATAGGCATGCTATACAACGAAGCCGTGAAAGCCCTCAATACTTATCATTCTGTCGCCACTGCGCAACAACTGCTCAGTAAACTCGAAACCTATTCCCAACTTCTTATCAGATTCCAACATCAAGTAGTGCAACTGACAAAATCTCTTGAGAGTAAACAAGAATGAATGCTGATAAATCATAATACCCAACGTTAGTATCGTGCTGTGATTGCCCAATCCCTCTTTGGTCAGTTATCAATGTTAGGAAGATAGGCTTTGTATGTGTAGTCGCTGATAAAACGCTTCCGGCAATTCTTACATCATTAGCGTTGTTTACCTGTTACTTTACCTCTTTTGAGAATATTGTTTGAGTGGCGATGCGGACATTGAAACTCAACTCCCAATCTGGAGCATAAAGTGCCGAAGCATTCTCGTAAGCTCATTTTTCCTTTGTTTTGGGTTACAAAAATAGCAAAAGGCAGAGAATTTTCCCTACCTTTACGCCTATTTTATAATCAAATTGATAATCAGATGATTATTTCAACAACTCCCAATTTGGAGCATTACCCGAAATTTGTTATATTTTAGAACTCTGTTATTCAAAGATATTCTGAATTTGTCGAATTCACGTTAATTAGAATAGTCATCTATCTGAAATAATATCCAAGAACGCTTGTCAGTTTTGAATAAATATCTCATATATATTCCCGAATCATAGCCCTTTAAGATAACAGTATGCGCCATTGTATCAACCTTTAACATTATTTTTTGCCCTTCTATTATAGAATCGTTGAAATTTGTATATATCCAATCACTCTTGCTGATATGAAGGATCGAGTCTGTCTCTTCATAATCATAACCTTTATATATAATTTTCAACGGAAACAAAATGTGTTTCCGTTGAAAACATGAGTCTGACGCGAACTTTTTGAAAAAATCATAAAAAGTTGTTTTTCCTGTCACATTTCTTTTTAGTGATATCACAGCCCTATCCTTTAAAACTTGCTTTTTATTATTTGGTTGTGCACAGCTTATTAAACAGAGGAAAACAAATAGTATGTAAATAAACTTATTCATAATATATGATAACTTGATTTTTATGAGACGGGATTATATTACAATCCCGTCTCATTTTTTATTGCTCTTGTTGCGTGGAATTAGGTAAATTAATCTCTTTAGGAATATTTATAATCGGGGGGAATACGATATCATTCTTTTGGGGAGCATTTCCTATTACTATCACCTCAGGAAGCTGTATAGGAGATGACATGTTGATATCTACATCAGAACTTTTCTTGTTTATCCAAAGTTGGGGATCTACAATATTCTCTATCTTTTTTCCTTTACCTTGAGTTGGATCAAAATGTTCGTATTTTCTTGTTTTCTGATTTAATTTCTTAATTTGATAGTGAAGATGGGGAACATATCCACGTTCTTTACCTTTTCCAGAACCTCCTATTTCTCCAATAACATCACCCTCTGATATTTTTTGACCAACTTCTACATTTATAGATTTTAGATGAAGATAACCAGTTTGGAAGCTGCCGTCAGGAGAATTGATTATAATAAACCGCCCTCCTCCTCCTTTAGGACTGCTATTAATAGCCTGAACAACTCCATCATGAGTAGCTAATACAGGGGCACCATAATCAAAATCTTGAGTTCCAAAATTAATATCAAGTCCTCTATGGAATTTTGAACCATAGCTAATATTTCTTGGACCATACCAAGAATCTATATGCCTTGAAGCTCCTTTGTATGTAGTGTTAACTGGCCATTTTCTATTACCATCAGGATCTTTGTACTTTATTGGATTATTATCAGTATAACAATAGGCTGTTACCTGGGGGAAAAGCTCTGATAACATATCCGTACTCATCCACAAACTCAACCTTGGTTCATAGTATCTCGCCCCATAGTAATACAATCCCGTTTCCTCATCGAATTCCTTCGCATTAAAGAGATAAGGGGTATTCCAAGTGTTGTTGCGTTCTTCTATGAACACCTCTCCAAATGGTACATATTCGATATGCTGCGATACTTCGCCGTCCAAGTTGGTGATGTAATTACTGCTGCCTAAGTGGTCAGGGTGGTAGAAGAACTGCATCTTCTCGTAGTCGTCGTTGGGCTTAAAGTTGCCGTTTACAGCTCTTGTGCGTGCCATTGTACGAGCCTGTGCTGCCTCCGGTGTACCGTCGTTGCAGCAGAAGCCCTGACCATTCACATAGTCGTCGTTGTCCTTACCATTATATGGCAAGTCAAACGTTTTGTAATTGTCTTTAATGGATTGTAACTGCTGGTTGTACTTATCCTTGTAGTTAATGGTAAGACCATCAGCTTCATTGCCTGCATACGGTATTCGTCTTGGGTCTGCGCCATAAGATGCCAAGTCGCCAAGCTTGCTGACGATACGCTGACTACCGATATAGATGTGCTTGGTGTACTTGCCGCCTTGCCCTGCAACCAAGTATGGGCTAACATAGAGACTGAACCTTGCCGTACCAGTATTGCCTCCAGAGAACTCAGAGTTCACATAGATGGCTTCGTTCTCGCCTGAGGTCTTCACCGTTCGCTCGCCGTCGGCATCATACCAATAGTTGCTCACAAAACCATTCTCGTCGGCTGCTAATAAGCGGTTCTCCTCATCCCACTTGTACTTCTGCTCACTGGCCTTGTCGTCTTCCTTGTTGTCTTTCTTTACACGAGAGGTGTTAATGTAAACAAGATTTCCGTTGGCATCATAGGTGTACTTGTGTCCGTTGTTAATATTCGTGCTGTCCGTAGGAGTTTCTTCCGTGCGGTAGTTAATATCACGAACATTGTCGAGTTGGAACTTCTTACCATCTGCCTTTTGATAAGTATAGGTGAGTTCATAGCCTGCGTTGAGCGTGCCGTCGAACTGCACGTTATTTTGCGTGAGATGTTGCTTCTTACTCGTGATACGGTGCATATTGTCGTAGCCCATAGACAACGTATAAGAAGCGGATTTATTGTCCGTTCCCTTATAAGTACCTGTTGCGCTTGCCAAACGATACAATGGGTCATAAGTATAACTGTGGCTCATCTGTCCGCCTGCCTTACCACTCTGTGGGAGTGGAGCATTGTTCTTAATACCGAGCACGTTGCTCACTGCATCATAACTATATGCATTGTCCATGATGGTGCCTGCCTTAGCATTCACCACGAGGTTCTGCAACCGTCTGCGTGCAGGGTCGTAGCTGTAGAAGGTCTCCGCTCCGTTACAATACTTCAGATAGGTGCGCTGCTCGAACTTGTCATAGCCTATCTTGTTCACATAGTCGTAGCCATAGGACTTGTAACCACGCACATGGTCTACCTGTCCGCCGAGGTTGTAGCCGTAGGTTACTTTCTCCTCATCGGGGTAAATCATTTCCAATAGGCGATTATGGCTGTCGTACTTCCACTGTGTTACGTAGGTTGCCACTGCCTGATTAGGTACAATCAGCGTGCGCACCGTCTTCAAGACCTCACCCATCTTACCATAGTAATACTCGATCGCGCCACTGCCGTCCTCACGAAGCATCAGTCTGCCGATACGGTTGTACGAAGAGTTGATGCCACCATAATGGTACTTCACGTTGTTTTCCGGATGGTCAGGATAATTAATCGCCGTCAGACGACCGTAATCGTACTCGTAATTGATAGTCTTGCCCTCCTTTTTGAGGTTGGCTGTCTGCTTGGTGAGCACATTGCCCAAAGCATCGTAGGTAAAGGTGGTGATACCGCTTGCAGGGTGGTTTACCTCAGTGCGACGGTCGCCCATATCATAGACGGATGTCGTTACGTTGCCCTCAGTGTCTGTTACCTTGACGAGGCGGTCTATCCCATCATATTCGAAGGAGGTGGTAATCGTACCGTCAGGTCCGCTGAGTTGCTCGGTCTTCACGGTCTTGCCACTACCGTCGGTATAGGTTGCCTGACGATTACCCAACGCATCAGTAACAGTCGTTACGAGTGCATTGCTACCTGCGTCCGTAGAGTACTCCGTCTTGGTCTCAGC
>NZ_BAIS01000098.1 GCF_000613345.1 Prevotella disiens JCM 6334 = ATCC 29426
ACGCTCAGCCAAATTTATTTAGTTATGTTTTGTTAATCAACTCGCTCATTTTCAAACAATTATGTGATTATTAACAGAGTATTGTAATAAAAACTGCCAATGGTATTATTGTTACCATTGGCAGTTTTTTAATAGTTATCTTATTTATTTTTCTTTTAATAGATATACTTACTCTATGCTTCACTTTTATTGCATATTATAAGTATGCACGCTTACGCCTTGTGCAGATGGCAGATAGTTTATACCCCACCAACACATTTGCAGGAGAGCAAAGTTGATGATAAGTATCCACATAGCCACTTCTAAGTTGCAATTCTTACGCAAACGATAATGAATATAAGTAAGATAAGCCAACCAAGTGGCAGCTGCCCAAGTTTCTTTAGGGTCCCATGCCCAGTAGTGGCCCCATGCTTCTTTTGCCCAAAGAGCACCTGTAAGCATACCCAACGAGAGAAATGCCCAACCTATATAAACGAGATTGTCTGTTATATCGAGCTCCTTGTGGGTTACTATCTTGCTTTTCTTGAAGAACAACAGATAAACAGCCATCACGAAAGCACCGCCCAAGAGTGCATAAGCAAACATATAGATGATGACGTGTGGTGCAAACCAAGGACTCTGCAAAGCAGGCATAAGGGTTTTGCTATGAATTTCTGGTTTCAGAAGATTGAAGCAAATGAAAACCAGAGAAAGCACTGTGGAAAATGACAACAGCCACTTATAATCCCAACGACTGTAAACAATGATGCCTGCTAATGGCAGGAAGAAAGAATACCACAAACGTGTTTCGCCCATAGTACGCATTGGAGGACGGTCGAGAGCTATCCACATAATGAGGATATAACTGAAAAATACCGCCAATCCGACTATCGTAGCACTATAAGCAACTATCTTCTTATCTTTCCATGCGGCATAAGCACCTGTTGCCCAAAGCAACACAGCTGCTACAGCAAAATATATAAAGTAATTCCAGAACGCTATCATTTCTTATCTTCCTCCTTCTTATATTTATTACGACCTGCTGTGATAAACATGAGAACTGCACCTATGAGCAACAGATAGATGCCCACATAAGTGGCAGGCAACCAAGGGTCGGATACGAGTTCATACACGCTGAGGGTGCTCCACTTTCCTTGTTCCTTGTTGAAATCAAGCTGATAAATCTTCCACGAACCAATTGAAAATGGCTTGTTCACTTCAATATGCGCCTGAAAGGCATTACCATCTTGAGTGTAGACGTTTACATCTGACGCATAGCGCAATGGTTCGCGAGCCGACATTGCTATTTCAGTCTTATCGTCAAGCTTTAAACTCGACATTGGGAACATATAACTTCCCGAACTTACCCATCCTTTCTTTACTGCACTACCTTCTGTGCCTTGATTAGAATGGCTGTAGCGGCACCTTTACCCTTATACTCAACAAATCCGCCAGCATTGATGCGCATTCCCAAATCATCCATTTTCATCATCTGCATCATCTGTGCCGGCATTCCTTTCATCATCTTGAGCATAGTTGCAGGCATGGCGTCCTCAATGTATTTCTCCACTGTGATGTTCCAACCTAAAAGTTCTTCGGAAGTGAAATTTTGCTCAATAATGATATTCTGCGGTTTGTCTTTGGGTAGAACCTTGCCAGTCTTGCTATCGAATATCGCCAACTTTGGAGGATATTCGTCAATGGTAAACTTCTGCAACTCTATGGCAAGTGGCAACTCGTGTACCTCTTGATAATCATCGATTCCACGCCATTCGGGTTTACCTTCTTCGCAATACATCTTGAGACGTTGCATATCGGCAGAACCTAATGTACCGCAAGTTACGAAGACAAACAATCCTAAGTGGCTGATGAGCGAAGGAATAAATCGCTTCTGGAAGTGCATAAGCTGTTGGATACCCACCTCTGCTACAATTACAATGTTCCAAAGATAGATGAAAACGAAAGGCCAGAAGCTGAGCATACGGGTAAGTCCGATAGGGTCTACAGCAGGACGACCTTCAGGAACTTGGCGGCTCAAGCCATAATAATGGTAAGTACAGACGCAGCAGCAAGTGCTGGCACTGCCGCCTCTACTTGCGTCATAAACTTAAAAAGATATACTTTAGAGCGGAAAGCATAGAACAGTCCTAACGCTACTATAAGTATTGCCAATGCAATAATATTGGCTGGCCACATAAAGACAAGCCATTCCACAGGGCCTATAGAAACTTGTAATAGGGCTCCTGTAATCAGAAGCCCTACACTTATAGCAATTCCCTCGCGGTATTTCCAAGGTTTATTCCACATACCTTAATATGTTTATGTTCAAAGTTTAGAGATTTATGCCCCACACATTACATTTCCTTTGTAATGAATCTGCATTCTTCTTGCTGTCTTCACCCATTGAGGAACTACATTATCAATAAAGTTCTTCTTCTGAGCCTTGAGTTTCTTCATATCAAGACCGATGTAGCTTTGAGCTTTATCCTTAGTAGAAATGTCTGGCATTGGCACTTCCTTGCTGTAACCATGGCGAGCCAATACACGAGCTATATCAATACGTGCTGTCTGCGCATAGTTTAGGGCTACACCAAGCAGGCGAGTAACTTCCTGTGGTGCGTGGAAGCTGGCACCATGGCTTGCCACTGCATAGTCCCAACGCCATTGGCTCTTGCGCAGTGCGGTCAATATTGGTTCCATTTCCTTTTCAGTTGCTCCCTTCTCCCAAGCAAACTTAGCCTCGATATGTGCACGAGCCAACTCTTTCTCTACACGGTTACGAATATCAAAGACTTTCTCTTGACGCTCATATACGTTCTGACGCAATGTTTCTTCGCTTTGACGGTGGCAAGTCTGACAAGTGCGGTTGATATTTGCCAATGGTGATGTGATGTGGTGACTGGTGTACTTTATACCACCTTCTTGAATATAAGGCATATGGCAATCAGCACAACTCAATCCGCGTTGAGCGTGAATACCCTGCTTGAAAATCTCGTAACCTGGGTGCTGAGCTTTCAGAATCTTAGCTTTAGATAGTGGGTGTATATAATCGTAGAATCCAATAGAGTCATAATATTCCTCAGCAGCTTCACAAGTGAGTCCCTTATCCTGTGGGAACTTGAGATAGTTACCGTTGTCCTTTTCGAAATAATACTCAGTGTGGCACTGTGCACAAACCAATGAACGCATTTCCTGGTGGCTTGCCTTCTTCACGTCCTTACCAGCACGTTGCCAAGCTTCATAAAGAGCAGGACGAGCAGGTCTCAAATCCATATTGCGAGCATCGTGACAGTCCGAGCAACCTACTGAATTCATAACTTCGTTACCCCACTGGCTCCACTTAGCAGCATAGAAAGCATTCTTGCCTTTCTCACGCATCAAGCGAGGAACATCAGGACCTTTACAAGTCCAGCAAGTACCAGGCTGCATATCCTCCTGCCCATCTACGCCTGGCGAACCTGTACGCAAAATCTTGCGCAAATCCTCAACTGCATGACGATGCCCACGAGGAGTATTGTACTCACGAGAGAAAGCATAACCAGCCCACAGAATAACCATTTCTGGGCGTTGTGCCAATACATCAACCTCTTGCGAAGAGTTGTACTTACTCACAAAAGAAGTGTCTTCAGTCATTGCCCAAGTCTGATATTCCTTGGGGAAATCCTCAGCAAACTTCTCATTCTGACTCACAATTGAGTCGGTCATCACTGTTCGGCGATTGTTGAACACTGAGGCAACTTCTGCGCGACGCTCCAACATAGAAGAGCAAAGCATGCCCAGAATAAAGATGATAGCCATTGCTCCGCCGAAGAGCAACCATCCTTGCCATTTCTTTAACTGTTTAGCCATATTGTTAGATTTTTATTTTTTTTCGAGTAAATTCTGCAACCATTGTGGTACAGGAGATGGAGGTATAGGCACTTGCGTTTCGGCATTCGGGGTTCTGCTGAGTGTATTCATACCGCCGTGAGCAACTTCACGGTGGCAATCCCAGCAAGCCTTACCCTCGCCACGTTTTGCTTGCATATAATCAATCTTTCCTGTCTTTACGAACTCTGTATTAAGTTGTGTGTGGCAACGTATACAGTTGTCCATTATCACTTCTGAAGAAGCTTCTTCAGCCATAATAGCCTGATGCTCTGAACGGGTTACAAAGTAAGCCACATGCTTCATACCGTCCATACCTTTAAATAGGTATTTAGCAGCTATGCTTGAGTGTGGCACATGGCAATCGTTACATGTAGCATCTCGTCCGTGGCTGGAATGCGCCCATGTAGCATAATAAGGAGCCATAATGTGACAGTTTACACAAGCAGCGGGGTCGTCGCCCACAATATAAGTGTGCATACGCAGAAGATAGAAAAACTATCCTCCTAATCCCACAATGACACCCGATATAACAAGCGATACCACCTTTTGGCGATAAGTCAGTTCGGGAAACCATGATGTAAGCTTTCGCAGATTCATTGTGATATATATTTTTTATTAT
>NZ_BAIS01000097.1 GCF_000613345.1 Prevotella disiens JCM 6334 = ATCC 29426
TTATAAAAGTACTGAAAATCAAACACTTAGCCAAATTTATTTAGTTATGTTTTGTTAATCAATTCGCTCATTTTCAAACAATTATGTGATTATTAACAGAGTATTGTTTTAAAGAATAAGGTTTCTAAACAAGAACCTTATTCATTTTAGGTAAAAAATGAAAAAATATTTCTTAGATTTTATAGTAGCTATAATTTGTACTATTCTTTTCCTTGTCTATAGCCTTATAGACTATATAAACAATTACCTCGTTTTCCTACCTAACATACCAGAATCATATTTCTCTGAGAAAAAATGGAAAAAGAAACTTAGAAGATTCTATAAAAATAAACATGGATAAACTACCATTTGATTTCTCCCCCATTCCACCTATCTGGACACTGTGTTATGATTCCTATCCACAGAGTGAAATTCCTCAACGTAAAACACGTGGACGATACGCCGATATTCAGAGTAAACTTGGAGTATGCAAGTTCAGCAATGTCTATGGCATCAGCGGCAACAACGTTACGGCAGGTCAGAAAGACTATGCCGCTCGCATGATGCAGATAGAGAAGCAGCGTGAGGAGTATTACAAGAAGCTTGGCACGCCGCCGGGTATTCCGACGATGAAAGGCAACTATGCCGACCCAGAGAACACGGGGGTAGGCTATAACACCATTATCGGCGAACTCAGCGACCACAGCGTACCCAAAGGCTGGCCACAGACACCGAAGTTCAGTCAGCCGGGTACGCCTCTAGGACCGCCCGTGCAGTGGAATCCGCCCACCAACCCCGAGGACGTTCCCGCAGGCTATGGCTATGTGGCAAATGATACTACCAGTGAAGAGACGTTCTTCTATCACTCAGACCACCTTGGCAGCACGTCCTACATCACTGATGACCACGCCAACATCACCCAGTATGATGCTTACTTACCGTATGGTGAACTACTTGTCGATGAGCATAGTAGTAGCGAGGACCTACCGTATAAGTTCAATGGCAAGCAGTTCGATGAGGAAACTGGTCTATACTATTACGGCGCAAGGTACATGAACCCTGTCACGAGTTTATGGTATGGGGTAGATCCGTTGGCGGAGAAGTTCTTGCAAATATGCTCATATAACATTTGTCTAAGTAATCCTATTCGCTTTATAGATCGGACAGGAAAGGCTGCTGGAGATTATATTACTGGGGACGGTACATATTTAGGTTCTGATGGTAAAGATGATCAAAAACTATATGTGTTAAAGATGTCCAACAAAGAGAATATTGAATCGTATGGGAATGCCAAAATTAATGGGCTTGACAATAAGATAAGGAATCGTATAATAAAAGAAAACGATATTAGTAATAAAGAGAACTTCGTAGAAATAGATGGAAGTCGCAGAGTCCGAAATGAAGTTGTATCAAAGATTGGTGATAATGGGATGGGAGGAACATCTGACAACAATAATAGAGAATATGGTTTATCCTTCACTCGAAATGATCCAGAGACCTCAGTCTATTGTAGGATAGGAGATGTTGGTGATCCTGCTAAAAACAGTACTGTCAGTGTTAGTTCGGGAGATTATCCTGATTTGGTATATATCCATACACACCCTAGCGGAACAAATGGAAATTCTTATTGGATTCCAGGACCGTCTGCAGTGGATATAGATGTAGCGTCCTCTACACGTTATGTTATTTCCATGCGAGATAAGAATGTATATATTTATAATCATACAGGAATCCTATCTGAGATACAAATAGATGTTTATCAGAATTTTGGTCAAGTAACAAGAAGAGGTCTTAAGGAGGTTTCCGTTACAGATCAATAGAAATCATTCAAGAAATGAAAAAGAAAATTGTTTTTATTCAGTTCTGTATTGTATTGATTATATCTAGCGTAAATGTAAAAGGACAGAATGCTTCTTTAAACAAAGCATTGGAAATCTCATACTATAATTTCTTAAGAACAGTACCTGACAGGTGGAAAGATAAATTTGACAGAAAAGACTTCTATCTCGTCAATAATTATAATCCATATGGTTTTAATGTTCAAAGAATAAAGGGCTGGAATCATTTATACCTTAAGAACGGCAAGCCCATAACAGGAAAGAATCATGTCGGATATCCGCTTTTACAAATGATGGGCAGGGACACATTGCTGATAAAGATAGGGCAGCTCTCTTGCAGACAAGATGAAATGTATGCCTTTACAGACCAATATACATCACTCTTTAATGTAGATAATAAGGCTTTTAAGGAAATTAAAATCTCTCAGATGGACTTATGTTATAAGTATGAGAATGCTGTGAGGCAAGGAGAGCTTATAGACTTTGACAGTATTTATGCTAAGGCCGTTAAGAGAGCGATAGGCTCTTTGCAGAGGTCGGGAGTCCCTCGGCATTTAATATATATAAATAAGGATTATTTCCCAAGTTGGCTTTTCAAAAACCAACGAAAGAATGTAATTGAAGGTTCTGAATATAAAAAATACACCAACAAGAAATGTTACATTATCGGTTGGCCTATTTTATTTATAAAAAAAGGGAATATAGTTGTCAGACTGTATTGCGCAGACAAATCTAGTATAAGAAAGAAAATTATTTCAGAAGTACAATATAGATTTGATGAAAATAAAAAAAAGTGGACACTACGCAATGAATATTCCACTACGATGTCTATTAATATGAAATGACCAACACTGGTAACGAACGATTCAACCAAAACAACCTGCGAGATGTACTTGGATGAGGACAACCGACTGATGGTACTCTCTGACAATGGCAAGACGAGTCGTTATACTTACAACGCTGCTGGTGAACGTATTATGAAGAGCTATGGAACATTGGAAGGTGTGTATATCAATGGTGCGCCACAGGGTATCACATTCCACGAGACGGATAACTTCACGCTTTATCCTGCAAGTATCCTCTCTGTTAACAAGAATAGATTCACGAAGCATTACTTCCTTGGTGACAAACGAGTTGCTTCAAGGATAGGAACGGGTCTGTTCAATAATGTCTATGGGCGTAACGGCAGTTATGTCACCGCTGGTCAGCAGGACTATGCTGAACGCATGAATCAGATACAGAAGCAGAAGGAGGCTTACTATAAACAGCAGGGCATTGCTCCTGGTGTACCTACAATGAAGGGTGCGTATGGTGATCCAGAGAACACTGGTGTAGGGTATAATTCCGTTCTCACCGAACTCGGTAACCACGATGTGCCACAGGGTTGGATTCAGACTCCACGTCCCAACACCACACCGAATACCAACCCCGGTCCGCCTGTAAGCTGGAACGACCCGAGCAACCCTGATGACCCGCAGGCAGGTTATGGTTACATTCCAAACGACACCACAAAGGAAGAGACCTTCTTCTATCATAGTGACCACTTAGGCAGTACGTCTTACATCACAGATGAACACGCCAATATCACCCAGTATGATGCTTACCTACCTTATGGTGAACTGCTCGTGGATGAGCATACATCTTCAGAGGATATGCCTTATAAATTCAATGGTAAGGAACTTGACCAAGAGACAGGGTTGTATTATTATGGGGCGAGGTATATGAACCCAGTAATATCACTATGGTATGGAGAGGATCCAATGCAGGAAAAATCCCCTTTTATTTCAACTTATGTATATACTTTTAATAATCCTGTTCATTTTATTGATCCAAATGGTAAATGGGGAGAAGATGTTAATGGAAATCTGATAGCAAAAAAAGGAGATAATGCATGGACATTGGCTAAGTATCTTAATACATCTGCCGAGATCTCAACTAAAATGTTGAATGAACAGGGATATTTTATAAATGAGAACGGCATTTTGAATTTAAAAGTTGGTGATATTTTCAAAGTCGAACGGGAAAGCCCTAAACCCGAAGAAAGAATGGATTTAGGGTTTGTAGGAAATAATATAAGAAAAAGAGCCGGTTCCGAGTTTAGTAAAAACTTATTTGAAAATTATTGGAAAGGAAATGGAGATGTTGAATTATCAGGGGAAAGATTTGCTGGTATTTTACTTTATGTAAAAGAGAATGCTCCCAAGTCTTCCAATCAGACTCCTGTCACTCTTATAGATGCCCCTAGTGGAAAAGTTGTAGGTCATGGTAGTAAAAGAGCTGTTAGCTTTTATTCAAGTTCTGAATACGATAAAGCTTTCGGTACTGCAACCTTATATTATAATTCTAAAGGTAATATAATAGGCTTCTTTGATCATTATGATTTTGACTCGAAACCTTGGGGTGAAAGAAGTGTTAAAAATGAACTTATAACAAGAGCAGTAGAAATAGTTTCCCCTTCAGAGGCTAAGGATTTTAAAATTAGATATGGATATTCAAAAAGATAGATTTATGAGACATCTTACCTTATTTATTTTATGTTTTATTTTCATCGCCTGTGAGAGAGCATCTCTAAAAAGAGCAGAGAACCTTCTTAATTTTTCTCTCAATAATAGTGTGTACTTTCTACAAAAACATGAATATTGGAATGACTTTAATGGTAATGGCTTCAGGATAGAAGTTTATAATATTTTAGATATGAACTATATAAGGAATATGTCTGAGAAATCGCATCTTAAATCTTTTAATTGCAATAAAAAGTACGACGCAATTAGAAATAGTGAATGTGGTAAATTTATTAATAACGGTGCAGGTTTCTATAAGACAATATGGAAAGGTGACAATATAGAAACGGTTGTTATAGATACTCTTAATAAAAAGTTTTTATACTGTTATTGCTTTATATAGACAAAATCAAATAAGTTTATTAATGTCGTCTATAATTTGGGAAACAAGCGACCCACTCTCACACTTGATTAGCAAGTGGTATTGTAAACATCTTCCGCTCATATGGCTATACCGAAGAATTGGACTTCGATAACTACATCGACCGTTACTCATATGAATAAAATAGAGTCTCAGAAAAATTTCAAGCATTGGAACGCACAGTTTCAATGCTTGAAACTCCACGTATGCCAGTATTTGACAAATCACGCACTTATCAGTGATAAACGCATAGCAAGTAAGTTCGGTGTGGGCAAGTTCAACAATGTCTATGGGCGTAACGGCTCATACGTAACGG
>NZ_BAIS01000096.1 GCF_000613345.1 Prevotella disiens JCM 6334 = ATCC 29426
ACCGAGACCAAGACCGAATACTCTACCGATGCGGGCAGCAACACTCTCAAGACACTCGTTACCGACGCTCTCGGCGGTAAGCAGGCTACCTACACCGATGGTAGCGGCAAGACCGTGAAGACCGAGCAACTCAGCGGACCCGATGGTATCATTACCACTTCTTTCGAGTATGATGGTATCGACCGATTGGTCAAGGTAACAGACACCGAGGGCAACGTAACGACATCCGTCTATGATATGGGCGACCGTCGCACAGAGGTAAATCACCCTGCCAGCGGTATCACCACCTTTACCTACGATGCTTTGGGTAATGTGCTCACCAAACAGACAGCCAATCTCAAAAAGGAGGGCAAGACCATCAATTACGAGTATGATTACGGACGTCTGACGGCAATCAACTATCCCGACCATCCGGAAAACAACGTGAAGTACCATTACGGTGGTATCAACTCTTCTTACAACCGTATCGGCAGACTGATGCTTCGTGAGGACGGTAGTGGTGCTATCGAGTATTACTACGGCAAGATGGGTGAGGTGGCCAAGACCGTGCGCACGCTGATTGTGCCCAATCAGGCAGTGGCAACCTACGTCACACAGTGGAAGTACGACAGCCATGACCGTCTCTTGGAGATGATCTATCCCGATGAGGAAAAGGTAACCTATGGCTACAACCTCGGCGGACAGATAGACCACGTCCGTGGTTACAAGTCCTATGGCTACGATTATGTGAACAAGATTGGTTACGATAAGTTTGGGCAGCGCACCTACCTGAAGTATTGTAACGGAGCGGAAACGTTCTACAGTTACGACCCTGCACGCAGACGATTGCAGAACCTCGTAGTCAATGCCAAGGCAGGTACTGTTATGGACAATGCCTACAGCTACGACGCTGTGAGCAACGTGCTTGGTATTAAGAACAATGCTCCACTCCCACAGAGTGGCAAGGCAGGCGGGCAGATGAGCCATAGTTACACCTACGACCCACTGTACCGTCTGGCAAGCGCAACGGGAACCTATGCAGGAGCCAACAGCAAGACGGCGTCCTACACCCTTGCCATGGGCTACGACAACATGCACCGCATCACGAGCAAGAAGCAACATCTCTCGCAGACAGGTGTGCAGTTCGACGGCACGCTCAACGCAGGCTACGAACTCGTCTATACCTATGGTAGCGCAGAGGGTAAGAAGTTCCAACTCGACAATGTTCGTGATATCAACTACCGAACGGAAGAAACTCCTACGGACAGCACGAACATCAACAACGGACACAAGTACATCTACGATGCCAACGGAAACCTTGTCTACATCAATACCTCTCGTGTAAAGCGTGACGGCAAGGAGGATGAAAAGGCAACCGAGCAGAAGTACCGTTGGGACGAGGAGAACAGACTCTTGGCAGCTGATGAGAATGGATTTGTGAGCAACTATTGGTATGATACCGACGGCGAACGCACGGTGAAGTTGAGCGGCGAGAATGAGGAAATCTACGTGAACTCCGAATTCTCAGGCGGACGCACCAACACGGCTAAGTTCACCCTCTACGTCAGTCCGTACTTGGTGGCAAGTCAGGGCGGCAGATACACCAAGCACATCTACATCGGTTCACAGAGAATCGTCAGCAAATTAGGTAACCTTGCAAGCTACGGTGCCGATCCGAGACGAATACCATACGCAGGCAACGAGGCGGACGGCATCACGGTCGACTACAAGGCGAAGTATGCCCTGCAACAGCAGTCCATCAAGGACAACTATAAGGACTTCGGCGTGGCCTACAACGGTGAGGACAACGACGACTACGTGAACGGTCGGGGCTTCTGCTGCAACGACGGCTCGCTGGAGGCTGCACAGGCGAAAGCCATGACTCGGTCAGCCATTGATGGCAACTTCAAGCCGAATGACGACTACGAGAAGATGCAGTTCTACTATCACCCCGACCACTTGGGCAGCTCAAGCTACATCACCAATCTTGATGGCGAGGTGGCTCAGCATATCGAATATGTGCCATTCGGCGAAGTATTCATAGAAGAACGCAACAATACGTGGAACACGCCGTACCTCTTCAATGCCAAGGAGTTTGACGAGGAAACAGGTATGTACTACTATGGTGCAAGATACTATGAACCGAGGTTGAGTCTGTGGATAAGCACCGATCCTTTAGAGGAAGAGAGTCCCATTATCACAACATATGGATTCTGTCATAACAATCCCCTTATTTTAATCGATCCAGATGGAATGGGAGATTACTTTAATGAAAAGGGAGTATGGTTAGGTTCGGATGGGATGAATGATAAAAAGGTTTATTCAGCTCAAAGTGTTACTAAGTCAAAAAGAGGATTAGTTAATGATGCAAAAGATGCAAAATTGTTAGGTATATCTTACGATAAGTTTGTCCGGCAAGCATCTGCCGTCTATGGGGAGAGTAGTGCATACCTCGTTCGAAATAAAACAGACGAGCCGAGTGATGAAATGATGAAAGAAATGTATGCAATTGCAAGTGTACATCAGAGAAACTCCAAAGCTTATGGTGTAAATTCGGATCCTGCTAAAGACTTTCGTAAAAAAGATGAAAATCAAAGAAATGAATTACCTCTTATGCGAACAGCAATAGCAGCAGAAATTAATGCATTGTTGGGCGGCAGAGATTACAGCAATGGAGCAACTATGTGGGATGGTGCAGAACAAGCCCAATTCTCTTTAGATGACACGCGTAGAAGTACTGGACGTTTCGAAATTCATATGAACACTATGGGATGGAAAATCTCCAATGAACATTATGCGAAATGGAAGAAAAATGTTGGAAAATCTTTTAAAGCACCTCAAACTCGCGTTGCTCCAATGTATCTTGGTGGTGAGAAAAAACGTAATATGAATGCTGGAAAAACAAGATTAAAATCAACAGCTGTATACGGAAGAACTATTTTTTGGAAAGAAACTAAATAAAAGATTAATAATGAGATTTTGTGCTATATTGATACTTTCTGTGATTTCAATTCTAAATAGTTTAGAATTGAAATCACAAACTGTTGTAAAAATTTTAAGCAATGGTTGTAAGGTAGAGAGAAGTTTATTTCTAAACGAAAAAAAAATCGGGGTGTATAATAAACGAGGTAGATTGGTTAAATTGTCCGCAGATGATATCAAATATCAAAAGATATTTTTAGATCAATCTTATAGCCTGATTGATTATGGAATAATTCTAAAATATCCCGAGGTCATATATAAAGATGCGTGTATTATTGCTGATATTTTGTCAAGTTATGACCCAAGCGAAATCTTATCGTTTACAAAGCCTATAGGGGAGCGAAAAAAGATTTCTATACAAGATATCAATAAGTATTACACGTATCTTGATGCCAGTGTTGACTATGTATTTAGTATTAACATTATAGTCAAGGATAGTCTTATTACCCAATATAGTTATACTTACAAGCCCAATATGTCTGACATCATTATTTCATATACATGTGTATTTACTTATGATAAAAATAATCGAATAGTAAAATTAGAAAAAATATATAGACGACACTATGAAACAAAAGAAATTATATATGAAAACAAATAACACATGATTTTTGGTAATGTTCCAAATTGGGACTTGTCAGAATAACTACTTAATAATCAATTTTGTTCTAAATAATTAGGTATAAAGGCAGGAAAAGACTCTCTTCCTTTTGTTATATTTGTAACCCCAAACAAAGAAAAGTGAATATACGATAACGCTTCGGCACTTTACGCTCCAGATTGGGAGTTGAGTTTCAATGTCCGCATTGCCACTCAAACAATATTATCAAAAGTGGTAAAAGTAGTACAGGTAAACAACGCTACCGATGTAAGAATTGCCAGAACAGTTTTATTACCGTCTACAACATACAAAGCCTATCTTCCTAACATTGATAACTGACCAAAGATGGATTGGACAATCACAGCACGATACTAACGTTGGGTGTTATGATTTATCAGCATTCATTCTTGACTTCTCTCAAGGGATTTTGTCAGTTGCACTACTTGATGTAGGAATCTGATGAGAAGTTGGGAATAAGTTTCGAGTTTATCCAGTATTCGTTGCGCAGTGGCGACAGAATGATAAGTATTGAGAGCTTTCACGGCTTCGTTGTATAGCACGCCTATCTTATGAGTCATGGCAACGATTTCGGAGAGTTTCTCCAAGTAAGGCTCTTTTGCAGGGTCTTGGGTAATGACCTTAAAGGCTTCACCTAAAAGTCTTGCTCGGACAAAATCGCTTTTCGTTTTTGCTCCCGACTTTCGGTAGAGTCTGATAAGCTTCTGCTGGTCTTCAGAATTAGGTATCCTGATGTGCCATCTGTCCCATCTTGGGCAGGTGGCACATCTGCCGTCTGGCTTCTTTTGTTTCTGCTTTTTCATTGCTTTCTAATCACGACTTTGAAGTGATTTAATCCCCTTTCGGGGCAAGGGTCTTTGTGGTACAAATGGCAATTTGTGGTACAAAGACACACCTTGCCAGTATAAAGAAAGAGATAGTTTGTTATGTTCCATAAAGTAACTTTTCTGGGGCGCTTTTGATAGACGAGAGTTCAAAGTTCAAGAAGTAAATCAAGAGATAAGTTTAGACTAATCTCTTGACTTACTGACTTTATGAGCTGACATATTTTTGACTAAAGTTAATTTTAACTTAGGTCGAAACTAATTTCTTGACCAAAGTCACAACTGACCATTTGACTTAAGTCGCGACTGATTTCTTAACTTAACTCATAACTTACCTGTTTGCGGTATTGGATTATAATGCCTTTCAAGCATTGTCTGTATGTCGCTCTGCTTGTAAAGTATCTTCCCTCCGATTTTGTAGAAAGGAAGCGTTCCTAAGTTTCTGTACTCTTGGAGCGTGCGTGTGCTGAGCCGTAATTTGCTGCAAACCTCCTCGCCAGTGAGGTAAACCTCTCCGCCTAACATTGGACGGGCTGTAGAACAATAACGCTCCAGTTTCTTCAAAGTACCCTCCATCAACTGTGCAAACATCTGCATTTGAGGGTCTTGCTGTGTAATGATTTCTTTCTCTTCCATAGTTCATTCTGTGTTTGATTTCATTCATTGTTTGCA
>NZ_BAIS01000095.1 GCF_000613345.1 Prevotella disiens JCM 6334 = ATCC 29426
TTTCTTTGCCCCACCAACCTCAAAGCCGAACACGACCGCAGACAGGAGGAACTCAATAGACAAAGGGAAAGGGAAGAGATAGCCCAAAAACAGCAGAAGGCAATGGAAGACGAAAAACGTTTCAAGGAACTCAAATCCAAATTCTTCGGTATCCATTTTACCGACGGCACAATCCAAGTCCACGTATTGGAGAGCGTGCAGGAACATTTAGAGGAGGGAGTAACCATGCACCATTGCGTATTTTCCAACGAATATTATCTTAAAGAGGACTCACTAATCCTATCGGCTACCATTGAGGGCAAGCGGATAGAAACAATAGAGGTATCACTGAAATCATTTGAGGTGGTGCAAAGTCGTGGAGTGTGCAACAAGAATACGGAGTATCACGAACAGATAGTGAACCTTGTCAATGCCAACCGCAGGCTAATCAGCCAACGAATGAAGGCAACGGCATAAAGTATAAAGTATAAATCATTAAATTATCAGAGATATGAAAACAGAGATAGAGAACGTCATTTTTAATTGGTCGGATGAGATACCTCCCATTCTTGTCCGGGTTATCAATGCGATAACCCTATCCGACAACAAAGAGGAGTTAAGGTCGGCTATCAACCAAATAGCCGAAGAAACAGAACTTGACAAGTTCTTTGCCTATGGTTATGGTGCGCATCACTTTTGGCTCAAACACCGCAGATTGTCAAATGGAGAGCCAAAGGAATATAGATTATTAAAAGTTGAATTTTAAGATTATGAAGAAGAAAGTTTACAGAGTACGGACACAATACATCTTCGAGGGAGTTTTTGAGGTGGTTGCCGAGAGCAGAGAAGAAGCACGACAAAAGGTCATTCGGGATTGCGGATTGGTGATGGGCGGAAATGTTCACAGCACCCTTCCCGATGAGGAAATCAATTGGGCTTTCTCCACGCACCCCGAAGTAAGGATGGGACGGATAACCATTCAAGAAGAACAGACGGAATAATGCGGTCGGCAGATTTGCCGACCGCTCCTTTCTTTCGTGAGCTTCGAGCGGACAAAGAAAGGAGCAAAGAAACCCCGATGAAAAACATTTCGTTACTTTTGACAGTGAGTTGAAACGGCTCAAAAGTAACAAAAAGCCAAAATCAAAAACTCATAGTTCTCTTAATCATCACAAGAAATTCTTTGATAAAATTCCAGCCAATGTCCGTCAGGATCTTGAAAGGTCAGCAATTTTCCGTAAGGCTCTGCTCTTATTTCTCCAATCATTTTTACTTTTTTCTCTTTTAACTCTTCATACACCAACTCTATATGGTCAGTCTCAAACATAATTCTTGTTTTGCTTGCAACTACATTACCTTTGTGTGCCGGTCTTTGAAGAATGGCAAATGATGTTTCACCTAAATCAAACTCTATCCAATCTCCATCTGTCAGTTTGACCTCAAAGCCTATATCCTGATAAAAACACTTTGACTTCTGCAAATCACTTACATAAATCCAACAGGCGTATATCTTTCTCGGTTTCATTCTTTCAAGTTATTGATGTTTGATTTTCAGCAGACCGAAGAATGGAGTTATCTCTTGAATGTCCACAAGTTTCAAATGTACTTTTCTCAATGTCGTTTTCAAATCTTCGATGGAGTGGAACCAATATTCAGGAGGCGTATTCTCTTTCATGTCCTGCCAAGTATAGACATGTCCCTCTTGCAGATATGGCTTGATATGATTTTCATACACTTCTTTCGGGGTGGTATATTCCAACAGATAGCGATAGACTTCATTGAACTTTTCGGGAGATACGTCCGGATTGAACAAGATGATTTCATCTGCCATTATCATTTCGCCATCTGCTTTCAGCACTTGCTTCACAGCTTCAAACAGTCTTTCCTGCTCGTTCCATTCCACTTGGTGCAGAACAAGCGAGGAGATGATTAAATCCACGCTTTCCGCTGACAGTTCCAAATTCTGAATGTTACCACACTGAAACGAAACATTATCATAGTGCTTATAAGCATCCTTTGCCTGTGCAATATTCTCTTGGCTCGTATCTGTTCCGAGAGCGAATAGAAAATGAGGTACGAATGGTTGCAGGGATTTTCCCCAACCGCATCCCAAATCCATCACCTTGTTCCCTTTCTTGACTGTCGCAAATTCAAACATCCGTTCGCTCAATGCCTGTGTGGACTCAAACGTGTCTCTGCCATCAGGACTAATCGTTCTTTCGATATATACGGATAAGTTCTTCTCCCAGTTCTTTTCCATATGAAATTATTTATTATCTCACGAAACTATTTTTGTAGAAATCGTACCAAGCATCTATCTGTTCGGGACTGTTGGCTTTCAGCAATAAAAGCATCTCACGAGTGAATTCCAAATGTCCTACACCATTTGCCGTAACAATATTCTTGTCACTAACGGCTTGTGCTTCCACATATCCTGCTTCATTCGTATATTTCTCACCGCCCCATTTTTTGAGTTGGTCAAGACCATTGCCTGTATGCTTTACATTGTTCAGGAAACCGTGTGAACAGAGGAATGAAGCACCGTTGCATATCGCCCCGATGATTTTACCTTTATCTAAAGCCTCCTGTACCAATGGTACGACAAGTTCTGCTTCAGGTGAGCCCCAATGGTTGCCACCGATAAGCACTAAAGCGGCATAATCTTTCGGCATATTCTCGAAAGAATAATCGGGCAAGGTTCTGAAACCTCCGATGGAACGGACAGCGTCTGATGTCGGGGCAACAGTATGCACTTCGTACTTCACGTCACTGCCCGGTATCACGCCCACATGAAGAGCCGTTGAGAGAAATGCTCCTTCCCAGTCTGTGTATTCATTTAATAAGATAAATAAAACTTTCTGTCTCATAAATTGTACATTGTTTAATCCGTCACAAAGTTACTCATTCATAACAAGAAAGGCGAAGGAAATGGTAAGAAAACGCCTCTTACGAAGCATAAAAATGTCGCAAGAGGCGTATTTGATAATCAGGGTATATAAAACAAGGCAAACTCCACTTTTCGTCGTTTGACGAGACCTCTGAGGACTTTGCCTTTGTATCGGCAGAAAGAGACAAATTCACGGTAGAAATTCCTGTCGCCCGATTCTATCTTCCGCAGCAATTGGCTCTTAGCATGTTTGCCGTATCCCAGCAATCTGCCCACTCCGACATTATAGGACAGGACGGCAAGCAGCAGGGCATCCTTTCCGTAGTCCTTGAACATCATCAGACGCTTCATCAGATCTGTCCGAAGCAGAGAGTCTGCCTGTCGTTCCGTCATCGCTGCCGTAAAGTGTTCGCCCGGCAGGAGTTGATGCCCATATCCCACATACGGATAGCAACCCTTTCCGTGTAGTCCCTCAAAGTATTTCACGACCACCACGGCGCGCTCAAAAGGAGGTAAGTCTGCCAACCGTACCCTGCGCTGGGCAAGGATCGGCTGGCAGAGCAAGCACATTATACAGAATAAAGCAAAGCGTTTAGCTGTTCGCATCGTTCAAGGCTCTGGTTACTACTGCGGTGGTCTTTCCCTTTTCCTCCGCCTTTTCGTTGTTGAAACTGAAAGTCAGTTGCTGCATCTTACCGAAACTGTCCTCCACGTACACGTCAATCGTCTGGCGGTCGGTGGAGAGCGAGGTGTAGTACAGACGGAACACGTCCTTTGTGAGCGGATAGCGGTCGTTGGGCTTGAATACCGTTCTATCGTCCATTTTCAGTGTTCCCTTGCCGTCGGGCTGGAAGTATCGGATGGTGTAGCGTGTGTCAGCAAAATCGCCCCCTCGCTTGAGCGTGCAGCGTATCTCTGCCGTCTGTCCCTTGACAATGTCCTTCTGAACGGGCATCGTCTCGACAGTGAACGGATAAGACTGCTGAACATCCAGCTCCCTATCACAAGCAGATAGACAAAACACGGCAAGGGCAAGTACGCCCATTACCCATATCGAACTTAATATCTTCTTTTTCATGTTTCTTTTCTATTAAATATTAAACCTAAGTCCTGCTGATAGCGCAGGACGGAAACGATGCACGTCCGTTCCAAAGAGGAACCGCCCTTGTGCCTTGACAAGAAACAGAAGCCTGTCCGTAAGGAACACCTCCACCGAGCCGTGAACGGCTCCGCCATAGACAAAGCATGAGCGGTCGAGCAACGTAGCCCCATCGGGCAGCAGCTTTTGATCCTCGTTGATTTCTTCATAACCACCTAATGCGGATATGCCACCATAGAGGAACACGTTCTTGCCATTGTCGGAGAGTATCTGGTGCATATAGCCTACCTGCAAAAGCGCATCCTTGAGGTTTACGTTATAACTCCTGTACGGCACATTCTGCTGTTCATACTCTGCCAAGACAAAAGTATAGTTCTCACGCTTCAAATAACGGGTAAGTGATATGCCAAGACCGAAGTTATCCTTGCCAAAGAACTTTTCTCCTTTGATAAGCGGAACACTCCCTACGACCTCTATTCCCCTTTGCTTGGGGATAAGTCGCTGTGCCTGCGATGGCAGACTGAAAGCCATTGCCACCGCCACGCAAGCCGATAAAATAAGTTTCTTCTTCATAAAACCTACCATTTGAGTTTGAGGTTGTCAATCTTCTTTGCCAGCTGCAAGTCTTCCTGCCCGACATAAAAGGCCAGTGTGCGTCCGCCGTTTCGCTCGTAGATTGTTACCTCCAGTTGTTTTTCCTCCGAGAGGGCAAACTGCTCCAATACGAACACGGAATGCTCGTGGCTTTGTCCTTTCACCTGCATCACCTGATGATAAGCACGCAAGGGCTGAAGTACTTGCTCCTGAATGGCGGTACGCTTTGCCATCTTCTTATCAACCACCTTGAAGGTGATGAAGTCCACCGAGTACGGCATATTCGTGCCATTTTCCATTCGGGTGTGGAAATACAGCAAGCCATTATGGGCATACAAGCCACGAAGCAGGAATTTCATACCAAACTGCTGCGCACCGATATGCTTAATGCAGCCTCTGTCATTCTGATAGATAGTCTGCATCATCAGTTTGACTAATATAGGCGACTCATTGCCGAGTTCCTTAAAATAAATGTCAGAGCGGTTGCTTGGCAGCCTGCCTTCTGTCGTAGAAAGAAAATCCTTCATCTCTATGCTGAGTTTCTCTGGT
>NZ_BAIS01000094.1 GCF_000613345.1 Prevotella disiens JCM 6334 = ATCC 29426
TTATGAAATAATTAATTTTGCTTTCAAATAATCAAAATCAAACAACTATGAATAAACTTATGATGAAGTTTTACTCTTTCTGTATCACATTTATAATGTCGCTGCTTAGCTGCTTTGGACAGAATACACATATAATTGAACCAAGTATAATCGAAGTCAGTTACCATGTAAAAATTGGTAATAGCTATGATGATTTTGCACTGAGGGTGGGGAAAAATGTAAGCCAATATTTTAGTTATCATAAATTACGATTTGATTCTTTGGCTACTAATCCTGAAACAGCTTTGGCGATGATCAATGAGAAAATAAAAGCAGTCCAAAATAGGAATAATTCTACCGGGCCTGAGATCGTAAGTCCTGGCTATAGAGACTATCTTTATAGAAATCTTGAAGAAGGTAAAACGATAACATATACAGGGATTTGGAACTCGCATTATAGAATTGTAGAAGATATCCCCACACAAGAATGGGTAATTTGTGAAGACAGTACACGGGAAATAATAGGATTCAATTGCAAGATGGCAACAACGCACTTTCGAGGACGAGAATGGAAAGTATGGTTTAGCGAAGAAATTCCGTTACCACTTGGTCCATGGAAACTGGGAGGATTACCCGGATTGGTTTTAGCTGCACACTGCAATGGCTATTTAGATATAACAGCAAACAATATAAGAAAAGAACAACTACCACCCGTTAAATTTTATAATTTCTGGGAGGTAAAATATAAAGATATAGATCGTCTCACATTCTTAAAAAAGGCTACCGATCCGACGCTATACCCAAAGAATACTATCTTTTATCCTCAAATGGAGCTAGAATAAAACAGTGAATATGAAAAGATATATTACCTTGATTTTGATTGTGCTACTTGTGCAGTCAGCAGGAGCACAGACGATGGTGAAGGGTGTTGTTACCGACATGGGAGGACATCCTGTGCCTGCGGCTATTATTAAAACGATCGATGTTTTCACAAAAAAGACATTGAACTTCTGCCAGACAGACGATAAGGGGATTTTCACTATCGCAGCCCATGAAGGTAATATTCTATCTATTTCGGCGATGAGCTATAAGAAGCAAGAGCTGAAGATCACAAAGGATATGCCAGAAAAGCATATTACGTTAGAAGATGATGTCAAAGCATTGGAAGAAATCGTAGTGAAAGCCAAACCTGTTCGGCTGAGCGGAGATACGATAAAATATCTTTTAAACACGTATGCGAAGCCTGAAGATCGCACACTGGCCGATGTCCTTTCACGTGTTCCGGGCTTTGAAGTAAATAAAGAGAATGGTGCGATACAGTATGAAGGCAAGTCTATCAGTAACTTCTATATAGAAGGCATGGATATGATGGGTGGTAAATATGGCGTGGCTACAAAGTCTTTACCAAAAAATGATGTTGCAACAGTGGAAGTGCTGAAGCATCATCATCCTATCCGCGTGCTTGATGACTTTACCTATTCCGATGACAATGCCCTCAACATCCGAATGAAGAATGGGGCTAAGGCACGTTGGATGACAACCTATAATGGAGGAATGGGAATCAAGAGACATGGTGGATTGTGGAATTTTGAAGCCTTTGCCATGCGCATAAAGCCAAGTTTCCAAACAATGCTTACCTATAAAACAAACAACATTGGCAAGAATATACGAAGAGAGACCACTGATCTATTGAACTTTGATGACCTTCAAAGCCCCTTGACAGCTATGCTTTTGCTCCCATCTCCATCTACTCTATTGCTCGGAGGACGCTCACTTTTCAATCGCTCACATGCCGTAAGCCTAAATACGCTGCAACGTATAAATGAAAACTCGCAGATAAGTGTACAGATTACCTATACCAACGACCGCAATGAGGCTACCTCTTTGCGACATTCGGACTATTATACGAATAGCGGAGTTAAAACAATAGAAAATACCAAACATTACTTGGAGAAAGGCAACGAACTCTTTGCAAAGGTGAAATACGAGAATAATGCAAGCAATCATTATCTTAAAAATGAACTTTCGGGAAACTTCGTGTGGAACAAACAATGGCTGAACGAACAGGGAACCGAGCCGCATGAGATGATGGGAAACCTGCCAGTTTATACACTGAGAGACAACTTCAGCATCATGAAGAAATATGGTAAACGTTTAATTACCATAGAATCGAAAAATATCATGCAGGTACGTCCACAACAGATGTTTGTAGATTCTTTAGCACAGCAAATAAATCAGCATTATTATGAAACAAACACAGATGTCAGCGGGAGCTTTAAACTCGGTAGATTTATTGTATCTGGACAAATTGGCATCAATGCAGGAACTCATCGCTTTTCATCTAATTTAGTGGGAGTACCAGATAGTCTGGGATTGCTGACGGGTAAAAGCAGCTTTACTTTTACGAAATTCTATGCCAATCCGAGTCTTGAATACATGGTGAAAGATTTTGATTTCACATTATCGGGAGAAATGTCCTACAACCATTATAAGTACAGCTTGGATAATGGCCAATCTAAATTTCTTTTTTCTCCTAACCTCCATGTTAGATGGAACGCCACAGCAACATGGGCTTTTTCGGCTGATGCCTCCATTAATACAATGCGGATAAATGCTGCCCACTTTTATCCAACACTGGTATTACAAGACTATCAATACATAAATAAAGGTTTGGCAGACTATCATTTAAGCAAAGAGAAAAGCGTAGGAATAGGAGTAGTTTATAGCGATGCTCTGAAAGGAAGTTCTGTGCGATTTCGCGTTACAAGATCGTTTGGCAACTCGCCTTATACACCTACACAAGACTATGTGGGCAACTACATCTTGGAATCATTAACTCCTGAAGACACAAAATATAATAGCTGGAGTATGACTCTAATGGGTTCACAGGGAATAGGTTTCTTAAAAGGAAAGCTAAATGTAAGGGCATTATACAACGTTATGAATAGTTATATGGTACAGAATGGAGAACGGATGCCTTTCGATACAAAGAACCTAGGACTTACCTCAAGCCTTGATATTGGTCTGATAGAGGGTGTGGACATAACTTATAAACTTACTTATGGCTTTCATCAGATGAAGATGCCTGCGCTTAGTAGAACTTCCAATCTTAATAGTTGGAAGCATGAGGGAAGTATCAGAATCCCTCTATGCAAAGTCCTAAGTCTGGAAACTTTGACGGAATACTATCATAACGAAGTCGCACAGAAGAAATTTAAAGATGTTTTCTTTCAGGATTTTACCTTGATGTTTCAAGCCAGTCACTTCGACCTTAGTCTATCTTTGAATAATATTCTTAACAAGAAAAACTATGGCTATGGAATTAACGGCACCCTTTCCAGCAGCTTCAGCAATCAGGATATAAGAGGAAGAGAGTTGATGCTTAGTTTTTATTATAAACCTTGATACAAATCGTTAATGCACTTTCTATTTTACCCCAAATTGGTCATTAGAAAAAGCTTCTTGTCATTTTCTAATGACCGATTTGGGTTAACAAGAAGCTATTTGGCATAGATGGAGCTAAGGGAATTGATAAAAATATTAGAGAAATGTGATCAATAAACCATTTTCTATCAAGATACAAGTCTTTGATAATCTGTATTTTACACTTTTTCTTTAAGAAAGTACGCGAGTTCGGGATAAGAAAAGCACTTAAAAAGTTGGTAATCTCGCTTATTATTTGTACCTTTATAGGTGATAATCAACAAGTTACAAATAAAGATAAAGCGATGATTACCAAAGATAAAGTTACTGAAATATTCTGTATTATAGATGAATTTAACAGAAATTTGAATTCTGAACTCGAAAATAACCTTTTTCTACCTACTAATAACGGTAAAGGAAAACGTTATAGAAATCGTAAAGGTCGTCTTTCTGAAAGCGAAATTATGACTATTCTTGTGTGCTATCATTTCGGTACATACCGTAACTTTAAGGAGTATTACCTCAACTGCATTCGCGGACAACTCAAGCAGGAGTTTCCCGATGCTGTATCCTACAATCGTTTCGTGGAACTCATGCCACGTGTTTTCTTCAGGATGATGATGTTTATGAAGCTTTATGCCTTTGGCAAATGTACGGGAATAACATTTGTCGACAGTACCATGATCCCTGTATGTCATAATGTAAGGCGTTATTCAACAAAGTATTTGCAGGTTTCGCGAAGAATGGGAAAGGTACTATGGGTTGGTGTCACGGCTTCAAACTGCATCTGCTCTGTAATGACTCAGGAGAGGTTATAACCTTCTGTCTTACAGGGGCAAATGTTGATGACAGAGATAAACGGGTGTGGAGCGTTTTTACAAAAGTCTTGTATGGAAAAGTGTTCGCTGACAGAGGATATATCAAAAAGGAACTCTTTGAAACATTGTTCGACCAAGGCATACATCTCGTACATGGTCTAAAAGCGAACATGAAGAACAAACTTATGCCTATGTATGACAGAATCATGCTTAGAAAGAGATACATCATCGAATGTATCAACGAGTTGCTAAAGAACAAGGCTAACCTTGTACATTCACGGCACCGATCAATACATAATTTCATCATGAACTTATGTTCTGCTCTTACAGCCTATTGTTTCTTTGACAATAAGCCGGAGGCACTGCCAGTACACGTGGAGAAATCAAGGCAATTGGAACTTTTCTAAAGATTTTCTTATCCCGAACTCGCGTAAGAAAGTGTAAAATATGTAATCATTTTTTTTGTTATTTCTTTACAAAATAATTAACTTTGCTTTCAAATAGTTCCCTCAAAGATATCATTGGCAACTTATAATTGATGGTATAGGAGTGGAGGAAAATAATAAGGAAACATTTATAAAATATAATAAAAGGCAATTATACATCTACATGCTTTACTTACATAGCCATATAGACTGCCTAAAAGCTTTATTTGCAAACTCTTATAGAGAGCAAATTAGCTTCTCCGATGAGGCAATAATTACATATAAGAGTTTGTTGAACTCTATACAAAGTATGAATATCCAACATTATCCCTTTGTACTCATAAACAGTTATAGACTGCCCAAAGGATATAAGATAACCGACATTCCATATATCTCAAGATATACTGAATAAAAATAAAATATAGACTTAAAAAGCGAAGAAGTTGCTAATCTTTTAATTTGAAGTCTATATAGAGGCACTGCCTAACCTCTTATTTA
>NZ_BAIS01000093.1 GCF_000613345.1 Prevotella disiens JCM 6334 = ATCC 29426
TGTTCTATTTTTCTGTATTCAAAAGCGGCTGTTTTGGGATTGGAAATAGGCTGTTTTGTCGCTCAACGAAATTAAAGGGAGAGAGGTTAAAATAATTAACGTTTAAAGTTAATTAAAGTTTTGTTTGTTAAAGTATAATGGGGGCTAGGGAGGCTAGGAAGACTAGGGTTTCTAGGAGGGGCTAGGGTTTCTAGGAGAACTAGGGTTTCTAGGAGGGGCTAGGGTTTCTAGGAGACTAGGGTTCTAGGAGGGCTAGGGATTCTAGGAGGACTAGGGATTTTTACCCAAACAATAATCTGAGGGCTTCTTCTACTTTTGCGACGGGGTGGGTGGCGATTTTGTAGTTGCCTTTCAAGCCTTGGGCGTTGTTTTTAGGGATAATGATGTGGGCAAAACCTAATTTCTCGGCTTCGGCAATGCGTTGTTCTATACGACTGATGGGGCGCACTTCGCCACTGAGTCCTACTTCGCCTGCCATGCACCAGCCTTTTTCGATGGGGGTATCGACATTCGACGATAGGACGGCGGCAATGACGCTGAGGTCCATTGCCATATCGGTGATGCGCAGTCCGCCTGCAATGTTCAGGAATACGTCTTTTTGCATGAGTTTAAATCCTACTCGCTTTTCCAACACGGCGAGCAGCATGTTCAGTCGGCGTTGGTCGAAGCCTGTTGCCGACCTCTGTGGTGTTCCGTAAGCGGCGGTTGAGACGAGTGCTTGGGTTTCAATGAGGAAGGGGCGCACGCCTTCGATGGCACTCGATATGGCTACTCCGCTCAAATCTTCGAGGTTATCGGTGAGCAAAAGTTCTGAAGGGTTGCTCACGGGGCGTAATCCGTTTTGTCGCATTTCGTAGATACCGAGTTCTGAGGTCGAGCCAAAACGGTTTTTTATGCTGCGCAAGATGCGGTACATGTAATGTTGGTCGCCCTCGAATTGTAACACTGTGTCCACGATATGTTCCAACACTTTTGGTCCTGCGATGCTGCCCTCCTTATTAATATGTCCGATGAGAATGATGGGAATGTTGGTGGTTTTTGCCAATTGCAACAAGGCTGCGGCACTTTCGCGTATCTGTGTGATTGAGCCAGCACTGCTTGCCACCGTTTCTGTCTGCACCGTTTGAATGGAATCGACCACCAATAGTTCGGGTTGAACGTCTTTAATACTTTGAAAAATTTTCTCGATTGATGTTTCCGACAAAATAATGATGTTGTCGGGCAGGACGTCTGCAATGCGTTGTGCGCGCATTTTTATTTGTTGTGGACTCTCTTCTCCGCTGACGTATAGCACTTTACGATTGGTGTTCAAGATGGTTTGCAAGGTGAGCGTACTCTTTCCTATGCCTGGTTCTCCGCCAATTAGCACCATGCTTCCCACGACTAATCCGCCGCCAAGCACCCGATTGAGTTCCTCGTCGTGCATATTGATGCGTATTTCTTCAGCCGATGTAATCTTGTTGAGCGACTGTGCCACGTTGCGTTTTTTAGTTCCTAACACGTTGTTAGTCAGTCGTTCACCTATTTTTGTAGCCGTTTCTTGTGCCACACGAATTTCCTTGAACGTGTTCCATTGACCACAATTGGGGCATTTGCCAATCCATTTTGAGCTTTCTTGTCCGCAGTTGTCGCAGACGTATGCAATTTTATTTTTTGCCATAATTTATTATGATGGCTTCTTTTTGAACACCATATTACAAAAGTACGTATATTTTTTCTTGTTTCAAAAAATAATGATTAAATTTGCAACGATATGGAGAAGATTAAGTACATTTTGCTTGTTGCGATTGTGCTATTGGCAAGTTGCAATCAATCTGAGGACGAAGAAACGCTCTTAGACCAACGCAAGAAAAAGATTGAAACCATTGCTTATGAGCGTGCTTTCAAGGTGGGTGTTATGCCAACGATGGATTGTCTTCCGTTGTTTGTCATGTGTGATAGTGCGCTTTACGACACAACCAAGGTGGATATTCGTTTGAAAATGTACACCTCGCAGAACGATTGCGACACAGCCATAATGAGAAATAAAATTCAAGCCTGTGTTACCGATTTAGTACGTGCCGAATATTTAAAGAAAAAAAAGAAAGCTCCTTTGCAATACATGACCGAAACCAATGCGTCGTGGAAACTTCTCGTATCTCCAAATTCGGGCATAAAATCGTTGAACGACTTAGGCGACAAGGTCATAGCGTTGAACGAAAGTTCTGCCACATGGTATTACACCGGTCGTGTTGTGGACATCGGCAGACCACGATATGCTGTCTATGGTGCAGCCATTGGTGATGTATTTTTGCGATTAGACATGCTCCTCAACAAGCAAATGGACGGCATTTGGGCGTCAGAGCCACAAGCTACGCAAGCAAAACTCAAAGGCAACATTGTATTGTACGACACTTCTGCCGACATTTTCGTGCCAGGTGCTTTCGTTTATGTGGGCAAAAACGACCCAAAAGTGAGCCGTGTGTTTGAAAAAGCCTACGACAGAGCCATTGATTTAATCAATAAAAATTCTGTGCAGTATTATAGCGACATCATCAAAAAATATATGAAGGTGGACGACAATGTGATAAAAGCATTGCCAAAAATGAAATATAAGCGCATCAGCTATCCTCGTCAAAGCAACATCAAAGAGGCTTTACACATTAAGCCCGCTCAAAGAAAGTAAATTTTAGTGGGTATTATTGCTGAAAACGAAAATATTTTTCCACCTTATTAATATATAACACAAAGATAGGGCGACATTGAATGCAGAACAAAACATAACGGCGGCATTAGAAGCTTTGGAAATACGCCGATTGGACAAAGCTATTCAGGCTTTGCACAACATTTACGACACCAAAGCGCAACTCGTGGGCTACGATACGTTTCAAACCATTGACAACGACTACCAACTCATGTGTCAATACATGCTCCGTGGATACCAAGACCCACAGCGTGAACAATTGTATGGCTCCCTCATTGCGAGGCTTTACAAAGTGGTTGCCGAACTGCAACTGTCGTGGAACTGCAAAAATAAAACCATCTTTATCAATGCTTTTCGCACCGCCGACCACCTCAATCTTAGTCATCAATTCCTCCGCACCGTCTTAGAAAGCTATGTGTCCGACCTCGCGTTGCTCTCGTTGGAACCCGAAACCACCCGACAAACCAAGCAAATCGAACTCCACACCCGACACCAAACTTTCATTGACCGACTCTTCAACGCCCTTTTTGTATCGACACAATGGACGAAAAACGATGCCGATTTTTATGCCGACCTCCTCGTTTCGCCCACCATCGATGCTGCCGACCAAATGCTAATGGTAAGTGCCATTACGCTGGCATGTATGAACATCTTCGACATTCATAAACTCGAAACCCTCATACGCACCCATCTCGGCGCAATAGACGACAACGTTAGCCAACGAGCCTACGTGGGGTGGGTCTTATCATTAACCGATAACGCCCTGTTTTACGATGAACAACGAGCTTTGTTGGCACCATTTTTTAGCAACGAAACCCATAAAGCCGACTTCCTGAACCTTCAAAAACAAATGTTCAGTTGCATGGACGCCGAGCGCGATACCGCAAAAATAGAACGCGACATCATGCCCAACATCATGAAAAATTCCGATATAAAGTTCAACCGATTCGGAATAGAAGAACGCGAAGACGACCCCATGGAAAGCATCATGAACCCCGATGCCGACGAAAAGAAAATGGAAGCTATGGAGGAAAACATTCAAAAAATGATGAAGATGCAGCAACAAGGCTCTGACATCTATTTCGGAGGGTTCAGTAAAATGAAGAATTTCCCATTCTTCGACCATATTGCCAATTGGTTCATGCCTTTCTATGCCCAACACCCTGGACTATCGGAAGTTACAAACAAACTCGGCAACACCCAATTGTTAGACAATTTAGCCAACAAAAGTCCCTTTTGCGAGTCCGATAAATATTCTTTGGCCTTCACCATGGCACGCATCATCAACCAATTGCCTGCCAGTATGCTCGAAGTTTTGCAGTCGGGCGAAGGCATAGCTTTCCAAGAAGCCAACCCCTTTGGCAACTCGCCAGCTTTCAGTCGCCGCATGTACATACAAGACCTCTACCGCTTTTTCAAAGTAAAGATGGCCTACAACACCGATATTGTCAATCCTTTCATCGAAAAAACAAGAAGCAAAGCCTTCTTTTTCGGACAATTCTTTTTCTGTACCGACGACTTCAATGCCCTCAAAATGAAGCTCGCCCTCTATTTATATCAGCACAAAAGAAAGGAAGAACTCGACCTTCTGCTCGAAACTTTCCACATCGATACCGCCCAATATCACCTCCTCAAAGGGCTGAGCGATATGCGACAAAATGATGTAAAAGCAGCTTTCCAACACTTCCGCCTTGCTCTTGATATGGAAAGCAATGACGAGTGGGTGCTGAAAACCGTGGGGGCGAACGCATTGAAAACCAAACAATACGAATTGGCAGCCAATTGCTACACCAAACTTTGTGAGTTCCAGCCCCAAAATCGCCAATATGCAATCAATTTTTCGTTGGCGAAAATCTTCGTTAAGCAAACCAAAGAAGCACTTAACAAACTCTATGAGTGGGACTTAACTCTCCCTTCCGACAACCACATCAAACGCATTCTCGCTTGGGCATTGCTCTGCGACGGCAAAGCAGAGAAGGCTTTCAACATCTACGAGAAACTTTCCATAGACCAACCCTTGCCCGACGATTTTCTCAACATGGGTTATGCCCAATGGCTCAGCCACAATCCTGCCGCAGCCAAAAGCTATTTTCAACAATGGAAGGTGAAAAATCCCGCAGGCGACCTTGAACAAGAGTTCTCAAACGATGCCTACATGCTCGAAGCCAACGAAATTAGCCACCTCGACACCCTCCTCATGCTCAGCGCAGTAGAAAGCGAATAGGCAAAACGACTCTTTCCCTTGAAAAGAGCCGTTTTGTCCAACGTTTCACACCAATTTGCTGCGTTTACACTTCGCCTTTTTTGCGCCCATTTTATGCCTATTTTGCGTGCGTTTTGCGCCTATTTTATGCCTATTTTCTGAGGATAGCAAAGCGTTTTTTAACCACTATAACACACTACTACACATACGACTAACCTATACTTACTTGATTTCGGTTTTCCCATTGTGTACCTTTGCAACAGAAATAGCTGACACGGCAAGTAAAAATGTAATAACATTATTA
>NZ_BAIS01000092.1 GCF_000613345.1 Prevotella disiens JCM 6334 = ATCC 29426
AATTTTTATTTTCCAAAACATTCCATAAATTAGGATGGATAGTTCTTAATCTATTTACGTCGTCATTCGATGCTTTTTCAAATATAGCATATAATTCCGGTAATAAAAAGACAAAATCATTTTCCAATGAATTGTATCCTACTATATAATCCTTGAATGGGAAGAAAATATTATATTTGCTATTCTTCATTTTTTTTATTTATTTTTGCAGAAATAGTTAGGCAAAATACCTAATAGAAGTAAATGAACATAATTAGTCTATACAAAACAAAATATGAAATTCCCTTAACAGAAGATGGAACGGGGAAACAACGAGATTGTTTTATATAAGCTAATAATATTCGCCTACCTATCTGATTACATCATATTATCACAGCTTGTTTTCAAAAAGTTTTTGAAAGTTGAGGTACAAACTCTCCTTAATGTTGTATTATAAAGGGAAAAGTGGGTGATTACTTAATAGTAGATCACCCTCTCTTAATTTATAAGACTTTTAGAAGCAGTTGCAATTATTACCACCGCACTGGCAGTTATTTGCACCGTTACATTGGCAGTTATTGCCAGATGTTGAGTCAGAACCACCACCTTTGAGTTTTAGCAACTGACTGTCTGTCAAAGTTGCAAACCCACCGTCAAGAACACCATTTTCAAGTGTCAACTTGGTTAATTTACTTAAAATTTCCATGATTAAAATGTTAATTAATAAATTTGATTCATAGTTTTTATAGACATAGAATCTTTTCGGTCTTTATTTTATTCGACGCCTAATGTTCTCATTTGCAGTTGCATGCCTTCTGCCTCTTATCGAGTTGTTACCTATTATATAGCTCACTGAGAACTGCAAATATCTAGTGTCTGAACGGTTATCATATTTGTACCTGACATCGTTTGAAGTCATGGTTTCGCACATGCGGTAAGTTTTGAAGATGTCATTCACATTAAGTGAGAGAGACAGCCTGTTTTCCAAAAGATTCGTTCTCACTCCCATATAAAAATAATAATTGGAGGCCACCTTACTATATGAACTAATGTAAGGGAGTTCATAGTAAAATCCAAAATTCAGTATCCAAGTTTTCTTTTTATTCAAGAGAAAATCATTCTGGGTCATGAAATTACCGCTTATCCTATCTATCATTGGAGGAGCTTCCGAAAGAATTGCCCTCTTGTTGATATAGTAAAATGTAACATTATTATAGGAGTTCCACCACCACCACTTGTTGAATGTATAGGATTCGGACATCCCCACGCTATAGTAATTTATGAAATTGCTCGGGGAACGCTTGATAATCTTTGTGGTCGGGTCGATTGTCGGGTATATCGCATAGTCGTCAGATACATGGCTATACCATACTTTATGGACAAATATACCCGAAGAAAGCATTAAATCCAGGTTGTCGGAATAAGAAGGCTTCAGAGACGTATTTCCTACGCTGTAGTCGTATTGACTGGTATAAGTCTTAAATGGATTCATATCATAGAAATACGGTCTGTTTATCCTTCTGCTGTAACTCAAGGAAAGAGATTTAATGTCTGACAACTTATACAAAACATAAGCAGAGGGAAAAGCATTGAGATAATGATGTTTATTGGCTTGATCAATGGTAAGAGACCGGCCTTCAGTATAAGTTTGCTCAACCCTTATGCCAAATTGCATGCTAAACCTTTTACTTAAGCTTTTACTGGCAGACAAGTATAAAGCTGCTATATTTTCCTTATATTTAAAATAGTTGCTTTGGCTATTGTCAACGATCTGGCTACCGGAAAGATTGTCATAGAACGTGTAGTCATTGCTATTGGTCGTAAAATCCAACTGCCCGCCAAAGTTCAAATTTATCCACTGTAATGGCAATTCCACATCCACTTTTGCCGCATAGTTGGACACTTCGCTCTTGTTTCTGCTGATATTCGCATAATAACTGCCTGCTATCTGCTCCCTATCAGGAAAATAGCTTGCCCCATAATCGCTCGTGGAGTCCTTATTGGTGTTCCTCAAATAATCTAAATCTATCTTTATCTTTTTTCCAAGCGAATCCAATCTGACTATACCATGAACATTAAGGACATGGGTATACCCTTTATGTATTTTATCATTGAAAGTCTCCATGTAGGATGACATATTGTTATTTGCATCCATAATTTCGGTATTAAACTTGTATTGCCTAAAGGGATTATTCGTTTTATGCCCCAAATAATTCATGCCAATAGTCAATGTCCGGCTCGCATCATAGTCAACACCAAAGTTCACATTCATGAAGTTATAACTCCGCTTTAATGGCGCTGACAGATGCCAAGTCTCAACAGGGTAATAAGTAAATCGGTCCATGACATATCTGTCTTTCCCAGAAGCTGTCGAGATATTGGAGGATATGGAGAGCTTCTTCTTCCTCAAATTAAAGTCTGCTCCGCTCTTATTATCCCCATAAGTAGCCTGCTGATAGGTATTTCTCAATATCAGCGACCAAGTACCGACTTTAGCCTTTTTCAATATAATATTAACCAATCCGCTGTTACCCTGTGCTTTATATTTTGCCGGAGGCGTGCTAATAACCTCTATGCTTTTAATTGTTGTTGAAGAAATTCCTCTTAGAAAATTTATAAGGCTTTCACCACTTAACTTCACAGGACGTTCATCTACCATGACTGTCATTTCGTTTTTGCCGATCATTGTTATCTGTTCATTTTGCACTTTTATTCCGGGAGTAATCTTCAGTGCGGCCAAAGCGTTACCGCCATTGCTCACAATAGAGTTTTCAACATTGAAGATCAAACGGTCGGGCTTTTGGGTGAAAATCCTTTTATGCGCGGTGACAGTGACCCCCTCTAAATTATAGACTTTCTCCAATGAGTCTATCTTGGTCGCAAGACTGTCCGTTTGAGCATTTGCATAACAAATCACCATATTAAAAAGAATTATACCTATTATTAGTTTTGTCTTTTCTGCCATCTTTTACTTGGATTTACTACTTATGGTTCTATAGCAATTGCTATTGAGCAAAGTTATTGTTTAATAATATTTGTTCCTGTTTTATAGAAAGTTATTTCTTGACTTGAAGATAGCTTTGTATTTAGCTTTCTATATCTTTATTATGTCCTCCCCAAAAGGATTGAATTATTTTCATATTACTAATGTTCGATTATTTTATTCTTCAACAAAGCTTATTTAAAGCAAACTTGCCCCAATCGAAACAAGTGCAAACCCTTACTTTGCGATTTATTCCTCAATAATTTTTTGAAATCTAGACCAATTGCGCGTGTTATGATATAATTCTACTGTACCTTTAGGCACGTAAAGAGTACACCCTTCTATTTTGGGAACTATGCGAACCTCAAGAGGTTCTAACCATTTAAGGTGAAGTTTTGAAACAGAACAACCTAAGAAGGCTTCAACTCCCATATTAACAACTGTAGCTGGAATTGTTAGTTCATTCAATGTA
Source organism: Prevotella disiens JCM 6334 = ATCC 29426 (assembly GCF_000613345.1). GTDB lineage: Bacteria > Bacteroidota > Bacteroidia > Bacteroidales > Bacteroidaceae > Prevotella > Prevotella disiens. Next base: position 3,435 of record NZ_BAIS01000092.1, read on the forward strand.
GATTTTGTCGTGAAAGCTTGATTTCCAATGGAGGTAAGGCTTACGTTGGATATAAGCTTGATTTCTTGCAGTCTAATACATCCATAAAATGCTTTACTATTAATTTCCTCTACATCAGCAGGGATATCTATTGTCTTAAGGCTTTTACACCCAGCAAAAGCAGAATAACCAACTATTTTCAGATTTTTAGGGAGAATAATGCTCTTCAAATTAGTAGCATTGCTGAAAACTCCCGATGGTATCTCACTGTACATAAAAACATCTTCAAATATTTTAGATGAGCGCCAACCGAAATACTCATATGGATTTTGATTACCTGCAACTATATTACATTCTGAGAGGTCTATATCTACAGGATATTGGTATAGGCTTTCATTTGTATCCATGAATAAATTTCTCAACAAGATAAAATCAAGACCATTAATATTACCTATTAATTTAAGCGATCTGATACGCCGAAGATTAGTTAAGTCATTTCCCATGAGCACTTGTAGGCAGCCCGGTTTCTTACATATTATGGTCGTTGTGTTAGTAAAAGGGGCAGGCTCTTGAACCAGACATGGACCACAATCCTGATTTGCAGTTTTCCCATCAATTTTAAAATCAACAGAAGCGACTCTACCTAATCCCTCATTTTTATCAATGGCAACAGTTATTGCGTATTCATTGGCACCACTTGGAATAGTCTTAACCACTCTTGCCCACTTACAATCAGCAGGATAAACCTCAGCAGAAAGTTTTCCATTCGCCTTTACACGAATCTCGAAATCCCCTCCTTCTGAATCTTGATAATAGCAATTTTGATCCGAGATAATCTTGGATGAACCATCTTGAGTAATACCAATTATAATGGTCTTCCTCTGAACTTTTAAGAGAATATGTCCAACTCTCGAAGTAACATCTTTGTTCTCCAAAACCTCAATGTTCAGTTCGCCTTTCCCATTAGAGAATGTTAGAATAGGCTTTATCCAATCATCTTTAGATGAAGCAGAGACTCCCACTTGATCATCAGTATAGAAAACAAGAGAAAGTTTTTTCTTTCCATAGTCAGTTTTAATTCCATCATGAATCATTTTTCTTGATTCTTGCGACCAAGATATACCTATTTCCGATTCATCGTCATGGCACGATACTATAGTCATAGTAACAAATAGCACGATTGCACACATTAGTGAACTGAAAAAATGTAGTTTCATGTGATTTTGTTTAAAAGTTAATATTTTAATCGTTTCAAATAAAATTATATTCTTTACTATTCGAAAGGTAAAGATCAAATATCAATAGATTACTTTACCATGTATTTAGTCGTATATATTCAATGCCCATAAGGGTTATACAAGAACAGAGCTTCTTTACCGACTCTTTGCTCACAAATATATTTCTTCCAAGAGTATATTTCATAATTCAAAGCTAACAAATAAATAATACTAATTTTACAATCATGGGACAAATATACAAATCTATATTGTTTATAACAAGTAAAAGCAGTTTTATTTTTTCAAAATTTGTAATTTCTTAGTATTTTCGCTATATTTATGGCATTATTTACTATATATACATTGTTTATATGAATAAAAATATTATTTCATTAAAGGATTTCGAGATTACTCCAAACGAGAATGTTATCGAGCGTAGCCATAATTTCCAAAGTTACATTGACCAAATGGAGCAGTTCGGCTGCAAAAGTTATTGGGTCATGGCAAGAACAGGAGTTGGAGCCAAGATGCAAATCGAGGGCTATGACGGTGAAGTTTCCGCATAT
>NZ_BAIS01000091.1 GCF_000613345.1 Prevotella disiens JCM 6334 = ATCC 29426
CAGTAAACACTAATTAAATGCACCGTGCACACGACTGGAGGCAAATGTCCTCATTCGTGCACGGTGCATTTTATGTGTGGGTGAGATGTTTTGCAAAGATACAAATAAATTCGGATAACAAAGAAAAAAATAGAAAGATATGGAAGGGAAACAATTCAATTCTGCGCCGCTCCCATTTCAAGGGCAAAAGCGCAAGTTCGCAAAAGAGTTCGCAAAGGTATTACAACAATACCCTGATGATACAATGTTTGTCGATTTATTCGGTGGTAGTGGTTTGCTGTCGCATATAACCAAGCGTCAAAAGCCAAATGCCACTGTCGTGTACAATGACTTCGATAATTACCGCCAGCGGTTGGCGCACATCTCGCAGACAAACGAACTGCTGGCGGCAATTCGTGAAATACTAAAAGATGTGCCACGTGGCAAAATGGTTGCAGGTGAAGAAAGACAGCTCGTAATTGATGCTATTAAAAGGCATGAAAAGTTTTACGGTTATGTAGACTACATTACCTTGTCTTCATCGATAATGTTTTCAATGAAATATTGCACAAATATTGACGACTTTGAGAAACAAGGTATTTACAACCGGGTGCGTAGGGGAGATTTTGCAACGTGTGATGGTTATTTAGATGACTTGACTGTTGTGTCAGTTGATTACAAACAATTGGTCGAGCAATACAAAGATGTGCCTAATGTCGTGTTTATAATTGACCCACCTTATTTGAGTACCGATACGGCATCATACAGCATGAATTGGCAGTTAAGCGATTATTTAGACGTGCTTCTTGTTCTTTTTAATCATTCGTTTGTTTATTTCACGTCTAACAAGTCTTCTATCATTGAGTTGTGCGAATGGATAGCTCGCAATAGTGGAATGAACAACCCATTTGAAAGATGCAACAAGGTTGAGATAAACACGTCGATGAACTACAACTCCGCTTATACGGATATAATGCTGTATACTACAATTTAAAAGGTGTTCTTTCAGTGTTTAAATACTCTTTAAATACCCTACCATTTTCTTGAAGTCAGGAAATATGGTAGGGTACTAACGTTGTATTTTAGGTGTGTGCGTGTGCGCGTGCCACATTTATACCATTTCGTTTTTGTGTATAATAATATTATATATTCCATTTCGTTTTTGAAGACGACTTTATTTCGTTTTTCCGATTATAAATCCCTGCATTTTGTTGCGGTCAACTCTCCCAATAATTTTGGAAGCAGACCAGAAATAGATGTATGGAGCAACCACGAGGTAAGCTTGGTGTATATTCGGGAGGAAACGAGGATTATATGGCAGCTTTCGAATCAGATGAATATAAACAAGCAAATCATGGTACCGTAAAATTACAATTCCATCACCTCCTCTCACAAATCAAGTTTGGAATTTCCAATATGTCAAACAATCTTGAAATCATGGACATCAAGCAAATCGGCTTAAAGGGGGTGTATCATGAAGCAGAGTTTACAATGCAGGGAAATGGGGCGATTCAAACACGTATGGCAAGGGATTATTTAGGTCTTGGCGAATATTCATTTGATATAGAAAACTTTGAAAAAGCAGATAAATCATATCTTAATGCCAGCAAAGACATTTTTATAGTTCCGTTGAATCATCAACCGTGGAATCCCAAGTCAGGCGTTAGAATTGCAGACATTAATAAGGCTATTCGTGAGAATGATGCACAAAACATTTATTCCTATGTATGGGTGAAATGTAAAATTTATGACCATAGCACAAGTCAATATGTTGTTGGCGACTGCAATAGTTATGGCGTTACTTATTTTCCTTTCAAAGCTGATTTGAAAGCAGGAAAAAGATACAAATACACGATTACCATTACGGATGACTTTATTGGCTACCCAGACCAAAATACAACACTCCAAGAGCCTAAACTTGGTTGGGTAATATCCGATGCTGGCAATATTTTCTCCACTTGTGAAGAAGCAGACAATGCAGGTGAGAAACCTGTTGCCATGATTGCATATATAAGTGATAATGGTAATGGCCCTGCACCTTATAGCAAACATGGACTTGCCATATCTTTGCGAAATCTAAAAAGCCCGGACAGGACTAACTTGTTTTTAATAGAGGAATTGGAGAAAGTAGACACATACCTTTCTGAATATCAGAAAGTAGCGCCATCTTGGACCCAATGGTATGTGCCAAGATTCAAAGACTTTGATTTAATATTTGATGCTTTTGGCGGTACTAAATATAGTAATAAACCACATTATACAACCCAACCGTGGGACTATGGAAGACTTAATGATTTTATGGAATCAACAGAACGGTATGGTGAAGACGAGGTTTATCATGATTGTTTTATAGGATACCTACCACCGTATTACGATTGGCAACCATCCCGTTATTGGATTAATGTTTCCGAGAATTCACAGTCATCATTTTTGTGGTTATATGATATTAAGGATAAGCAATACTTACAATGGCACCGAACTGCACTGGGAGGCTGTTTTATACGTCCTGTATTTAAATTTTAATTCTTAAAATGTGAAAAGATGGAAACAAAAAAAATAGAAATAAATAATCAGATAAAGAAGAAATATATAGCACCAAAAATTACGATTTTTGAAATGGGTGAACCTGTACTGACAGCAACTTCTCCAAGTGAGAATCCGAGGATGGAAGTTGGAGTAGACGACTGGATTGATGATGAAGAAGTAAACTCAACAAATGCAAAACATTTTTTTTCATGTCTGGGAAGATGAAAATAGAGAAGAACTTTAATGATTAAGATACTCTACAACTTGGTTTAACAAAATCTACAAGTTATATCATATGTATTAAGATGTGTTAGATTTTGGCAATTTGTTTGTTTTATTGCCAAAATCTAACTATCTTTGCACCGAACTATTAGTGATAGTAGAATGAACGTCAATAATATCATTTTAGATTTTGCAAACACCAATAAGGAGTTCAGGACGAATGACTTGTTTGAGTATCTTTCTGGAAAGTTTGAACTTTCCAAGAAGATGCTGTCTTGGCATTTACGCAAGTTGATGGATGAAAACAAAATATTCAGAATAAGCAAGGGAGTATATACGACTACTCCCAAAGATATTTTTCGCCCAGTTCCCAATACTCATTCCATTCGGTTGTACAAGAAATTAAAAGCGGAATATCCATTATTAGACTTTTGCGTATATAATGGTGAAATTCTGTCTGATTTACAGCATCACCTTTCATACAACAATAATATCTATATAGAAACGGAGCGCGATGCCACTGAAACCATATTTCACTTTGTACAGGATATACATGAACGCAGTTTCCTTTCTCCAAAGGAAGACATGATGTCCGATTATATTCGGCTGGACAAAAGATCCTATATCGTAAAGCCTCTTGTTTCAGAGTCTCCCATACAGGAAGTAAACGGCATCAATGTACCAACAATCGAGAAACTTTTAGTTGACATCCAATGCGATAAGGATTTCTTTTACATGCAGGGGCAGGAAGCCCTGTACATGATGCAGAATACCTTTGCTAACTATAATGTAAATGTAGGTATGCTGTTGCGGTATGCCTCACGACGCAATATTAAATCGCAAATAGAAAAATATATCAAGGAATTTGTATGATCAAGAAAGAATGTATGACTACAGAATGGATAAAGACCATGTCTGTTCGTAACAAATATAAGGACTTGAACCTGATAGAGAAAGTCATCAGGGCAATGTCCCTGCTGGAGATGCTGAAATTGTCTGGATGCCCTTTCTGTTTCAAGGGCGGTTCGGCTCTGATGCTTATTTTGGGAGAATCCGCTCACCGACTATCCATTGACATTGACATTATCTGCCCACCCGGGACGGATATTGAGCCATATTTGAAAGATATAGAAAAGTTCGACTTTATATCTATGACCCTTGATGAGCGGCAGCAGAGGGACACGAATATTCCCAAGAACCACTCGAAATTCTTTTATCACATCGCTTATAAGAACGATGATAAACCTGCGTATATATTGCTTGATGTCCTCTACGAGGATTTACAATACCATGCAACTGAAGAAGTTGAGATTAAAGGTCCTTTTATAGAATTGGACGGTGATCCGTTGAAGGTAACCGTGCCATCCGCTGATGATATTCTCGGTGATAAACTAACGGCATTTGCCCCCAACACCTCGGGTATTCCTTATATCAAGGGAGGCAGAGACTGCTCGTTGGAAATTATCAAGCAGTTATATGATGTAGGCAGGCTGTTTGAACATTCCGGTAACTTTCAGCACACTAAGGATACTTTCATCCAAATTGGGAAAATAGAATTGCAATACCGTGGCTTACCCGCTGAACTTTCACTCATATATGAAGATATTCGGGAAACCGCATTGTGTCTGGCTACCAGAGGGCAAATTGGTAAAGGTGATTTCAAAATGCTACAAAGTGGCATTAAGAAAATAGACGGCTACATCTATAAGGGGAAATATCGCATAGAAGATGCTATCATAGATTCGGCTCGTGCAGCTTACCTTGCTACCTCAATAGAAAAATCAAATGCAGAAATAGAGAAATACGATGGAAATCCGAACACCATACTTGCTATGGAATTGTCTCCTTCCGTCAATAATAAACTCAACAGATTGAAGAAAACACTACCTGAAGCTTTTTTCTATTGGGTCAAGACAAGCGAACTATTACAAATCTAACCAACTCAACAAATAACTATAAATACACTTCCATTAGTGTCTCCACTTGGGTCTGAAACTCTGCAAAGGGTTATCCTCTTCTTTGTCTTGGACAGGGTTGTTTTCATTTTTTATTTTGGCTGAATAATTGTTGTTGGGTAAATCTTTTCCTTGCTTTATTCCCGCTTTTTCTTCATTATCCTCGTCAGGCGGTGCAAGCGTAAGTGCAATCCGCCTATCCAGCTCGGCTGCTTCTCCCTTGAGCGCACGTAGTTCGTCCTCCCTCTTCCATGAACTATTGGCAATGTTGGTATAAACGTCTTTATTGGCTGCAACCTTTGCTATTTCCTTCTCATGTGACTCTATCACCTTAGGGATACGCTCCAAGGCATTTACGAAGTTCTCGCAGGCAAGTTTCGGGTCTGCCGCTAACTTACCGTTATTATAGGTATAGTAGATGCTTTCCTGTCCCTTGACAAAGAAGCGGTTCACCGAGCAGTCGAACAAGTCCTTGGAAGTGCTCTCCGTCTTGACCATGATGGAAAAGCCGTAAACCTCGCCAATCTTGTTGTACTCGCTCTTGGTACGAGCCTTTTCCTCTATCTCG
>NZ_BAIS01000090.1 GCF_000613345.1 Prevotella disiens JCM 6334 = ATCC 29426
GATGCCCTGTCCGTCCTGTCCTATCATCGTGTTGTAAGCCAAAGGCAGAGCTTCGATGTAGTCAGCGATGTTTGCCACACGGGCAGCATGACGGATACGTTCGATGTCTGGCTCATCGTCAGATATGGCAATGTTCCTCGCAATGGTATCGGAGAAGAGATATCCCTCCTGCATCACCGCACCGCATTGGCTTCGCCACCAGCCGAGGTTGTATTCACTCAAATTGGCATTGCCTATCTCGATGTTTCCATTCAGTGGCTCATAGAATCCCAAAAGGAGTTTTACGAGCGTTGTCTTTCCGCTTCCACTCGCTCCCACGATTGCCGTTACCTTGCCGTTGGGAATAGAGAGATTGATGTCGGAGAGAATATCTTTCGGACTGTAGATATCATATTTGAAGGATAGGTCTTTTATCGTGAGGGAATGTCCTTCGGTGGTCTTGTGCGTATAGGCGGTACGTGTCCGTTCGACATTTTCCTCGTTGGTCTCGGTGTGGATTTCGTTCATGCGGTCAAGGCTGATGCTTACGTCTTGCCATGAGTAGATAAACTGAATAAGTTGTTCCACAGGGCTGTTGAGCTGTCCGATGATGTACTGTACCGCCAGCATCATACCGAGTGTCATGTTGCCGTGTATCACGGCTGTGGCTGCAAGTACGGTAATGAGGATGTTCTTCACCTCATTGATGGTGATGCTTCCTGCCTGTTGCACTTGTTGCAGATTGAGCGATTGCAGATTGACCTTAAACAGGTCGGCTTGTACGTCCTCCCATTCCCAACGTTTGCGCTGCTCGCACCCCTGCAACTTGATTTCCTGCATTCCTCCTATGAGCTGGTAGGTGACGTTGCGGTTGCGTCCTGCCTGCTCAAAATACTTATAGTCCAGCTGTCTGCGCTTTTTGAGGAAGAGAATTATCCAGCCTGCGTAAAGCGATGTCCCAAACAAGAAGACAAGGAAGATGCCGAGATTATAGACTGCAAGAACGACACCGAAGACCAGAAATGTGAAGAAAGAGAAGAGTAGGCTCAGACTGCTTGAGGTAAGAAATTGCTCAACACGGCGATGGTCTTCAATGCGTTGCAAAAGGTCGCCCATCAGTTTGGTATCGAAGAACTTCATCGGTAGTTTCATCAGCTTGATGAAGAAGTCTGATATGAGCGAGATGTTGATACGGGTGGAGATGTGCAGGAGTATCTTGGAGCGGATAAACTCAATGGCTGTACGGCTGAAGAGGAGCATCATCTCAGCCAGCAGCACCAGCCACACAAACCCGATGTCCTTTCCCCCGATACCCGTGTCTACGATGGCCTGCGTGAGAAACGGGAAAATGAGTTGCAGCAGCGAGCCGAGCAACAAGCCAAGTATCAACTGCGTGAAGAAGCGTTTGTACTTCTTGAGATAGTTCCAGAGAAATTTCACTCGCCTTTGAGTCGGCACTGCTTTCGTGTCGTTTTGAGCATAAAACTGTTCTGTCGGTTCAAGAAGAAGGGCAATACCTTTCTCCTCGCCGTTGGTCTTAGTACTCACCCAATGCTCGCAGAATTCCTCCTTGGTATAGGTTATAAGTCCTTTTCCAGGATCTGCCACATAAACTTCATATCGATTACCTCTGCGTTTCTTTATCTTATAAACAACCACAAAGTGGTTCTGGTTCCAATGAATGATGCAAGGTAAGGGAACTTCTGACGTAAGCGTGTCAAAACTCAAACGACCACCGATAGTTTTAAAGCCTATCTCTTCAGCTGCTTTGCTAATGCCGAGAAGAGAAACACCATCCTTGCTAAGGTCACTTAATAGTCTTAATCTATCTCGATCAGTAGATTTTCCATAATATCCCGCTGTCATTATCAAACATGAAACTCCACAATCCATTGTGTCTCGTTGTTGTTCAAAAGATATATTCTTTATCATCGGCTAGATGTATTTTAATTAAACACGATGTTCGTTTACTTCGCAGTCGCATCGTTGGTTAATCCACTTACATTATCTTGATTATTAAGTTTGGTGGGACCATGGATGCTTTTCTTTCTGCCAATCGTAAAATTGTATCTAAAATTTATGGCAAATAGATTTTGGAAATTATTCCAAATCGTTTCTTCCTTAAAGATTATCAAACTATTGTTGGAATAGATGGCAGATGGCTTGGGATTGTGAATATACTGCAATGCCACATATACATTGTTTTTGGAGTAAGATAGCTCACTAAAAACATAGGCTTTCTTCTTTTCCGTTACATCCCCCAATAGATCGGTCATAGAACTACCTACGTTTCCTAATATGGAAAATTCTTTGTAAGAAATGCTTGCCGTGATAGAAAAGTATTTTGACCACTCACTTAGACTGGCGCCATCAGGCTTTATGGCACTGGAATATACAATTGTTGCGAACGGCTGGATTTTCAAGAATGGGAATGGAAGCCATTGAAGGCTGAGGTCCGCAGCTGTGTATGAGGTGTGTTTAAAATGTTCAAGGGTCTTCACTATCTCTGCGTCTCTACTCTCAAATAATGTCATATAAGGGCGGCGCAGGTACGAATGCCGTATTGCGGCACTCATATAGAAAGTAGGCAGACTCAGTTGGTATTGAAGACGATTATAGAAAGTATAGTAAGGATGAAGATGAGGATTGCCCACACTATAATATTGATAGTTGAGATAGACTGGATGGATGGTGAGCTGTGAGATGTCAGGAACATTGGATAATATAAGCGAGTTAAGCCTAATGGAAGAGGAGTGACCAATCTGATAGCTCGCAGAAAATGAAGGTTTGAACACGGTATAATGCCTTGCCTTCATTTCTCCATTGTCTTGAATACTATGTTCTATACCTACACCTATGGTGTAATGGAGATTCTTTAACTTGCCTGAAAGATTTGAATATATATAGCAGACTTGCTGGTCCATTGTAGAACGGGTGTTTTCATTATAGGTCTGCCGAAGCTGCTTATAAAAGTATCTTGCCCCGATGCTTATATTTTCATTGGAAAAGGACTTGTTGTAAAGCAACTCGGATATGATGGAATTAGAGTAATTCCTGAGATGGTTGTTGTACCGATAAGCTATTGTATTATCTGAATTTTCTTGGGAAATCTGATTGTCCGATTTGGAATCAAAATAAGATCCCACAAAATTGGCTGTCAATTCCTGGTTGTTCTTCAATTTTCTATTGTAATACAAATCCAATGATATAGCATCATAATTACTTTTAAGTTTTTTTGCCGAATAACCTTGTTGTAGAATTCCTGTACCAAATTTCGTTGTTGCAGTTTGTTGATGGCTTTCCCGCCCCGGGTTGAGGCGATACCTTACTTTAGCAGAAAACTGTTGGTTGTCATCCGGACGAAACATGTAATCTGCCCCTATGATATGATACTCCCCCTTGTAAGTACCGGGAAGTCCTTGCAGTTTGCTGGAGAAATTTGCATGGTCTATCTCATACTCGTAAGTCTGATTGATTCTGTTGTCGTTAAGATTCCTATAATCAATGAAATAAGAAAGGGCAATCTGGTGCTTGGGCGTGTACCACTTCGCATTGATAGTGTTTGTTCCGTAACCCGTTGTAAATGAGTTTACTGTATTGATAAAACTGTTAAACCCGCTATCCTTTTCTTTAATGGTAAAGACGCTTAGCACTGCACCTATGTTTTTATTGGCAAATCTTGCTGGTGGCTGTGTAAAATACTCAACTCTCCTGATTTTTTTTGCAGATAAAGCCATTAAGTCATTTTCATTCGCTTGTATGCCATCTATGAGAATGAGTATATTCTGCCGGTCTGTCGTTTGAAGGATATTTGAAATTCTATTCAATTGAAATTGTGGCATTTCTCCCAAGGCCGCCAAAGCAGAGGAGGCTCTTTCTTTCAGACTTTGTGGGATGAGTAGTTTGTCCTTACTCCCGAAAGTCTCAATCTCCCTTGCAGAAATAACTACTTCCTGCAGTTCTTCAGAATACCGCTTCAAGATGATTTCGTGATGAGACTTGGCTGGTAAATATATTGTTTCGTAACCCACGGAAGATATTTTTAGTATAAGTTGCTGGGAGACAGTATTCGGGAAAGAAAAATATCCCTTGTTATTGGATACCGTACTGGCAATCAGAACACTATCAGGAATTTGGTACAGCCTAATAGTTGCAAATTCGATAGGTAATTTTTCCTCATCTATTATGACTCCGGATATCTGGGCGTTGAGAACTTTGCACGAAAACAACAGAACTATTATAAAGACAAACTTATTCATACCGAACACAGGATTAAATTTCTTGTTGCAACAAATTGAGTTTAAAATTGTAAATAACCAATTCCTCCTTTGATAATCCAAGGTTCGAAAGCAAGCATCTAAAATTGCTATCTTCTTGGGGACTATTCTTGCTACAAGGTCCATAGCATGCGGGATATAAACTACATTTGTCACATAATGACAAATTGTTTTTTATTATGTATTTTGATAATTTATTACTATCAAAAACTATCTTTCCTTCTTGGCTAATGCAACCCACAGATGAGTTTTCATCAAAAGAGTCTATAGTGGAACATTTAAAGATTTGCCCATCAAAATTAATTAACACTTGATTTAATCGCTCAGCAAAGCAGGGAGATAGTCGAGGCAGAGCAAAATAATCCACGAAGAAATCATTATCTATTAGCAAATCTATAGATTGTGACAATTCTTCTTTTGAAATACTACCAATATCAACTTGCCAAACTTTTCGAAGAATAATTGAACATTTTTTTCGGTTGAACTCCTTTATATCGCCTAAAATAAGTGGGATATCCTTTAATGTATTGTTGTCGAAATTGATTCTTAACCAAACATATGTATTTGGCAGATTGGTGATTATTTCTTTAATGTTGCTTATAATAGTATCGTATGTTCCTTTTTTTGATACTTTGTTAAATCTAATATTATTATGGCAATCACGATATCCATCAAGAGTGATTTGAAATGTAGTTTTATAGTTTTTTAGAAAGTCTATAAGTTTCTTGTCAATAAGTGTGGCATTTGTAGTAAAGTCACATATCAAATCAATGTTGTTTTCTGAACAAAACTCTTTTGCAAAATGGCATAATTCTTTTATTGCTTTGATATTCAACAGCGGTTCTCCTCCGAAAAAAGAAATTTTAAGTTCTTTATAATGTATCTCACTGTACTTATGAGTAATAACCTTTTTTATTTGCTTGATTGTTGATTGACTTAAATTGGTTCCTTCCGACTTGTCCTCGTAACAATACCAACAATTTAAATTACCCT
>NZ_BAIS01000089.1 GCF_000613345.1 Prevotella disiens JCM 6334 = ATCC 29426
ATATTCTTGGGCATCTTTAGAAACTCCATAACAATTTCCTAAATAAGATAATAAAACTGCTTTTAAATAGGTGTTTAAGGATGCAATTGGAATTTCATATCCTAAGGTATCAAGTTCTTTGGCAAAATTTGGTTCATTATAAAAATTGTTCCATTCATAATGAGCATCTATGAGAAACTGAGCGTGTTTCTTAAAAATAACTTCTTTATAAGATTCTGGTATATAAGAAACACCATTAACTAGTTTTAAAAAGCTTAGTGCTTCATTAGCTCCATCTTTCCCTTTAACTTCTCGCAGAGATGCAAACTTAACAGCTATACTACTTTTTACATCTTCAGAAACAATATTCCATAATGATGGAGCAATCAATTTTACATTGTATTTTAAATTTGCATTACAATCAGGTTTGATATAATTTGAAAACAAATTATGTAAAATAGGACCATGAATTTTTGACGACTGATTTTATATAATAGCACATATCTCCTCACCTTTCTCAAGTTTTTCTGATGACAAATTTTCTATGAGGTCTTTAATTTGCAATCCTGGAGCTGGTAGATCGTATGTAAGAACATACTTTATGCAATTCTTGATAAAATTAAATGTCTCTATCTTATCTAATGCACCCATAGGAAAATGAGCTGTTGAGAAATTATTCCGTATTTCTCGACACTGTTCAAGATAGAAATGGGCCTCATGTGGAATGATGCCGAGAGAAAAAGTACCAGAGATAATTTGATAATCTTTTACTTCTCTTAAGTCTTCAATTGTTTTTAATTTTTTACCCTCCCAATTAATCGCACTGGAGAAATATTCAATACCATAGGAAATAATTTTACGGTACAAATCATAAATTGCCAAATTCCAAATATAATTTATTGCGGCATCATTTAAGCCGAAAGGGACGCCACAGATCGTTTCTGTGCAAAGTCGGATTTTGCCAAACGAGAGAATATATGTACCTTTGCATATGAGTTGGCACCTAACCCGTTTCGGGTGTGTACACTCTCAGGTCTTAATCCAATGACCGGTATACAGTCCCAGTAATATTCAATCAACTGTGTACTTTTTTCAGGAATCGCATAGACAATGCAAATGTCATTTACATCATTATTAAGTATAAGGAGGAATTTAAAATGAACAATTACAACAAACATTTATCCCACAGTCACCATAATCATGGCGACATGGATCATTCAAAACATGAGCACGTAAGCACGGAAGAACATGGAGGCTATAAGGATCAACATCAAGAACATCATGCTGGGCATGATCACAGCGGGCACAGTGGGCATGACCACAGCGGGCATAGTGGGCATGACCACCATCATCACGGTAACTTTAAGGAACTTTTCTTAAAGTCATTGCCACTAGGAATCATTATTATGCTCTTATCCCCTATGGCTGGGTTTGACCTACCATTCCAGTTTACTTTTCCATATTCTGATATTGTAGTAGCTATTTTATCTACTATATTAATTATTTATGGTGGACGTCCATTCTATCAAGGGGCAGTTGACGAATTTAAACAAAAAGAACCTGGAATGATGGCTCTCGTTTCTTTAGGTTTAAGTGTTTCATATTTATATAGTATTTATACTGTAATAGCAAGCTACGTAACAGGTGAACAAATTATGGATTTTTTCTTTGAATTTGCTTCATTACTATTAATCATGTTATTAGGTCACTGGATTGAGATGAAAGCTATTGGAGAAGCAGGAGATGCACAAGAAGAACTGGCTAAGCTAGTACCAAAAGATGCTCATGTAGTATTAGATGACGATTCAATAGAAACACGACCAGTTGCTGACTTAAAGGTAGGTGATTTAATTCGAGTTCAAGCTGGAGAAAATGTGCCAGCAGATGGAACTATCGAGCGTGGCGAATCACGTTTAAATGAAGCTCTTCTAACTGGAGAATCAAAAGCAGTTAAAAAAGGTCCTGGCGATGAAGTAATCGGAGGCTCAACAAATGGAGAAGGGGTTCTTTATATTAAAGTGAATGAGACAGGTGATCAATCCTTTATATCTCAAGTTCAGAATTTAATCAGCCAAGCTCAAAGTCAGCCTTCCAGAGCAGAAAATATTGCTCAAAAGGTTGCAGGATGGCTCTTCTATATTGCTGTTATTGTCTCGCTAATTGCTTTTGTAACATGGATGGTTATAGAAGATGTGCCAACGGCAGTTATATTTACTACTACTACATTAGTTATTGCTTGTCCTCACGCTTTGGGTCTAGCTATTCCATTGGTCACCGCTCGTAGTACAAGCTTAGGGGCAAGTCGTGGCTTACTAGTAAAAGACCGCCAAGCCTTAGAAATAGCTCAAGATGCAGATGTGATGATTTTAGATAAGACAGGTACTTTAACAACTGGTGAGTTTAAAGTATTAGACGTTGAACTTTTTAATAACAAATATAATAAAGAGGAAATCATTGCCTTACTGGCAGGTATTGAAGGAGGATCTAGCCACCCGATTGCTCAATCAATTATAAGCTTCGCTAAGCAGCAAGGTATAAGTCCAGTATCTTTTGATTCAATTGATGTGATTTCCGGTGCTGGCGTAGAAGGCAAAGCCAAGGGCCATAGTTACCAATTAATCAGCCAAAAAGCATATGGACGTAATCTGGATATGGATATTCCAAAAGGAGCAACTCTCAGTGTCTTAGTAGAAAACGATGATGCTATTGGTGCTGTAGCTTTAGGTGATGAATTAAAACCAACGAGCAAAGAGTTAATTAAAGCTCTTAAAAAGAACAATATAGAGCCGATTATGGCAACAGGTGATAATGAAAAAGCAGCTCAAGGCGCGGCAGAAGATTTAGAGATTGAATATAGATCAAATCAATCTCCACAAGACAAATATGAGTTAGTAAAAACACTTAAAGAAGAAGGAAAGAAAGTTATCATGGTAGGTGACGGTGTCAATGATGCTCCTTCTCTTGCCTTGGCAGATGTTGGTATAGCTGTAGGCGCTGGAACCCAAGTGGCGTTGGATTCAGCTGATGTCATCTTGACTCAATCTGATCCAGGAGATATTGAATCATTTATTGAATTAGCACACAAGACAACTCGTAAAATGAAACAAAATCTCTTTTGGGGAGCTGGTTATAACATTATAGCTATCCCTCTAGCTGCAGGAATTTTGGCTCCTATTGGTATCACATTAAGCCCTGCATTAGGAGCAATTCTAATGTCTGTGTCAACAGTCATCGTCGCCATTAATGCTATTTTATTAAGTTTAGATCCAAAAAATAACGGTTAACAGATCGAATAATTGAAACTCCTTAAAGTATCAAGATACAATAGTTTTACAGGAGAAAAAGAGATGTAAGTACTGGCTCTTTGTAAAATCGTGTTGGTAGAAGTAGACGATTTTTCTACCAACACGATTTTTAATTTATTATAAAACTGATTTCTTTTAAAATCCTATAAGCCATTGATTTTATAAGTTTTATAGCTTGTTATTCTATTTTCTTGACATCAATACTACAGTCTCAACCCCTATGGTTATGGGGAACATATCCACGCTCGTAGATGGAAACATATCAAAGATTGGCTCTCGTTTGTAGGAACATATCGACTGTAATTATTTCATTTTCAAGCCTTTATCGATAGCTTCCTGAATAATCTTATGACAACAAACTCCCAACGGATTGTTTTCTTTACAATTAGAATTTTTCATTGCCCCAGTGATGGCATTTACTTCTTTTACGGATTTCGCGCCATGCTTTACAACTGCTTCAATTACCTGATTTTCTGTGACTTCGCTACAATAACAAGCATACTTAGGATCTGCATCTTTCTTAAACCAGATAGGAACTCTAACTTGGTCTTTCAAGAATTTTATTTCATTATCTAAGTTATAGTAAACAACGTCGCAGTCCTCGTTCATGCAAATCTTATATTGATCTCCGTTAACAGCATTACGATAATCATCTACCACTAGATGTTCAACAGTTACTTTACTAACGGAAATCCCTTCATTATTACATACAGGACAATTGTCTTTAATTTGATCCGGCTTTTCTGTTTTGCATCCACAACAACATTCATTATTAATCTTCATATTCTTAGCCTCCATATTTTCATTATAATTTCTTTTTTAAACTAGGTAAAACCAATTTTGTAGAGTCCAACAGCAAATGCAAATTTATGGAAAGTTTTCGAAGAATTTGTATTTAGGGGTATCAAAATTTAATTTTTCTCTTGGTCTTCTGTTTATTTTCTTTTGTATTTCCATTATTTTTCGGTCAGAGAAATCGTTGAAGTTTGCCTTTTTTGGTATGTACCTTCTAATGAGTTTATTTGCGTTCTCTACAGCACCTTTCTGCCAGGAGGAGTAAGAATCGGTGAAGTAAACCACCACCGGATTTCTTCCATTCATGCTGAGCCGCCTTGTTATTTCCTCGTGTGCGGCAAACTCACATCCATTGTCAGTGGTAATGGTAAGCAGTGATTCCCTATATGGAAAGAGCAATTTTGCCACGGTCTTTGCCGTTGGTAACGCCTTCCGTCCCTGCGGCAGTCTTTCCATGAGAATGTAGTTAGTCGAGCGTTCCGTTAAGGTAACAATGGCATGACCGTACGAGTCGACGATAGTGTCCAGTTCCCAGTCTCCGAAGCGCGTGCCGTCAGCCTGCATTGGTCTCTGGTGTATGCTTATACGGTTAGGGATATTGGTAGCCTTCGTAGGACGCAACGCCTTGCTCCTCTTTGTGTATTTGAGCCTATGTGGCATATGTGAAGCAAGTTTTCCGGTGGTGTCTGCATGGACGTGGTTGTAGATGGTCTGCTTCACGATGTGAATACCCTCACGTCTGAGCACGCCTGCAATTTAGCTGGGAGACCAGTCCTCATCCTCTATCATGCGGTCAACACGCCACCATAAGTCCTCAGGCTTGCGGTGATTGCCTTTAAAGCCGTGCTTGCGGGCTTCGCACTTGGATTGTGCATACTTCCACACATACGTGCCGTCTGGCTTGGAGTTTCGCCTGATTTCACGGATGACCGTTGAGCAGGACACTTCGATTTCCCTTGCTATACGGGATTTGCTCCATTTCCTTTGAAGTCCAAGATAGATTTCGTATCTTTGTGCTTCGATTAGTTGATTTGACATAGCAATACAAAATTAATTAATCTTAGGGAGATTTCGGTCTCCCTTTTTTTATTTGTATTGCTGATTGTTTCTTTACCTCGCCGAGAGATGCAGACAACCTCTCGCTACGCTTCGAGAACGTCTGCATCTCTCGGCGAGGGGTACTCTTTTATTGCACTTCGATTTTGAATCTGC
>NZ_BAIS01000088.1 GCF_000613345.1 Prevotella disiens JCM 6334 = ATCC 29426
AATTACAGTCATCAACATCTCCCAGTGTTATCATAAAATTGAGAAGTTCTCCTTTCTCATTGCAAATCAAATGTAATTTGAAACCGAAGAATCAACATGGAGCATTTTCCTCTTTGGGCTATACCTTTGAAAACCTTGTGAATATGTATTCTTTGGTTCTTGCAGACACGCAGTGGTGTGCTGTCAACAAAACTTATCCCCGTGCATTTTCCCAACAAGACCTTCTTGATAAACAAAGCGAGTGGAATGACAACCTCCCTTTCCAATTCTACTATACGGTTGTATGAGACAACTTTAGGAAACAAATGACGCAGATGCTTACATACTTTTTCAAGATAGAAATGTTTAAAGCAGCGATAACCAGAGTCGTGAAAAAGAATCATTATTAGCATGACTTCTGCCTTTGACATCACGGAATTACGATGATAGTTTCTTTTTCCTGTAGGTTTTAGCGTATATTTTGCCACCATTGTATCAAAAAACTTGCAGAAATCATCTGCCATACAAAATATTTCAGTAACTTTGTCTTCGGTGATCATGGCGATTTTTGTTTGTAATTATTTGTATATCAATACCATAATGTTACAAATTTCGCTAATCGCCAAATTTACAGACACTTATAATTCGTCGAACTCACGTTAAAATAGATATATTTCTATCCAAGTGACTAAGTCTTTTATGGAGTTTTCTCTAATCGTTCTTGTAACTATTCTCCAGCATCCTTTCCAAATCCGACACCTTATAGAGTATCTTCCCTGCGAACTGAGTGTAGGGAACAATCTTTCTGTCCCAATAGTCCTGCAAGGTACGGGGGCTAATATACAGCCGCTCGCATACCTCCTTGCCTGTTAGGAAATGCTCACCACCAAACAGTGGTTTGTGTGTTTCTGCCACTTCCTTAATCCGTTTGCTCACACTGCTGATAGCGGACAACACCACCTGCATATCGTCCATATCCATGTTTAAGTCTCTTATCTGTTCCATAATACTCTTATCTTATTTGTTGTCCTTAGATTTGTCTGTATTTGATTTCACTGATTTGATTTCCAACAATCGTTCCACGTCCTCACGCTTGTAATAGCACTTATGCCCGATTTGGGCAAAGGGCAGCACGCCCGTATCACGGTAATACTGCAAGGTATGCTTGCTGATGTTGAGCAGTCTGCACACATCACCGTTGTGCAGCCAATCGGTGTGCCTGCTCTGTTCTCCGAATGCCTTGTGGCAGGTCTCGGCAAGGCAGAGTATCTCGTTCCTCAGCTTTGCCCAGTTTGAATCCGTAATGATAAAATATCCCATAATTCTATTGTTGTTTTGTTTGTAATTCTGTCTTATTGGTATTGATAATACTTTTGTCTGTCTTGCGTTTCACCGCACGTTTCTGCCTGCAAAAGTAGGGAGTGTTTTCCATACTTCAAAGCACAAGGGAACAGTAGGGAAATACAGGGAAAAACAAGGAAAGGCGGTTTTAATTTTAGCTTTCTTTGCCTCCTCACTCCATTTTATCATATCCTTTTAGCCGATGCAATACTATGCAGAACGGAGCAAATAAGCACCTGCCTTTCTTGCACAATTTCGATACTTGTCCTCTTGTTTAGGGCTTAAATCCATGCTTTCCGACAGTTTCCTGTCAAAAATCCGTGAGAAATTCATTGCCAATGAGTGCAACATTATGCAAGCACTCTCCGAATGCTTGGAACTTTCATCTTCTCGTAATAACTTCACTCTCTGAAACCAAACCAATCATATAATGAAAAAGAATGCAGATAAAAGCAAATCTGAGGGAGAAAACAATATTCCCAAGCAAAGGAAGACTTCCTCAAAAAACGGTGAGATAGAAACCTATCTTTCCTCTCGCTATGAGTTCAGATATAACACGGTGTTGGGAAGAACCGAATATCGTGGCAAGAATGATGCTCTGTTCTCAAAAGTGGGTCGCTATGAAATTGACACGCTCCGCAGGGAGATAGACAACGACATCGGGATTATTACATCGTCCGATAATCTCTATTCCATTATAGAGAGCAGCTTCTCTCCACGTATCAACCTATACAGGAGTATTTCAAAGCGTTGCCCTTGCTGGATATAGTCAGTAGTTGTGGTAACACTAACGAATACAATAGTTGCTGCAATGCTTCTTCCCTTTCACTGAAAGCCATTCCCGCTTTGGCAAATTGCATTGCCGTGCGTAACCCCGACAAGTGGATGCCATACCTCACCAAATGGCTCGTGGCAGTGGTTGCCAATGCTATGGACGACCGTGAGTGCCGTAACCACATCTGCCTTGTGCTCACAGGCGATCAGGGCAAGTTCAAGACCTCGTTCCTTGATCTGCTTTGTCCGCCTGCCCTGCGCGGTTACAGCTATACGGGCAAGATATATCCGCAGGAGAAGGACACACTCACCTATATCGGGCAGAATCTCATCGTAAACATCGACGACCAGCTCAAAGCCCTCAACAAGCGTGACGAGAATGAACTCAAAAAACTCATCACCTGCCCGATGGTCAAGTATCGTATGCCCTACGACAAGTATGTGGAGGAATATCCACACTTAGCGAGCTTCGTTGCATCGGTAAATGGTAACGATTTCCTTACCGGCCCCACAGGCAGCAGACGGTTTCTGCCCTTTGAAGTGCTTTCCATAGATATTGAGAAAGCAAAGGCTGTTTCTATGGATAATGTCTATGCGGAAGCGAAAGCCTTGCTGAACATAGGTTTCCGCTATTGGTTTGACGATGAAGAGATAACGGAACTATACTGGGAGAGTGAGGATTTCCAAGTGCAGACCGCAGAAATGGAACTACTGTTGCGCTGTTTTGAGAAACCAACGGAGGATAATCCCCAATAAAGACAGGTAAATAAGCTACGCAATGTTGCTGTTTTGAGAAACCAACGGAGGATAATCCCCAATGTACTTATATGACCACCACCGAGATAATCACCTACTTGGGACTTTACACGCATCATCCCTTGTCCTTAAAGCACATGGGCGAAGCCTTAGGAGGGCAGGCTTTGAGAAAGTAAGCCGAAGGCGTGACGGTGGCAGTCCCATCTATGTATATAAGGTAAGGAAGATTCTCCCTTGTCCCTTGCCAAGTTATTGCAGCAACCAAATGTAGTAGCCGTATGTCGTAAGTTCGTAGTATGACTTGGTACTACAAAAATACATTGAAAATCAATTACTTAACTTAAAATAGTATGTAGTAAGAAGAAAGATGAAAAAGTTTGGAGGGGGAAAAACTTCTGAAAAGAGATTTTCTTTCAATAATCATTCACCTACCATTCAAATATCATTCAAATACACCATCGTCATTCAAACACAAATTATTCAATCAATTCAATTAAAACATATCACAATGAAAGAAGAAGATTTATCACGCATCAAGCAATACCCCATCGTGGAGTATCTTGAAAGGAGAGGCATCAAGCCTGTACGCAGAACACCAGTCTATGCGTTGTACCGCTCACCGCTGCGTGTAGAAACACATCCGAGTTTCAAGGTGGACACAGAGAAGAACCTTTGGATAGACTATGCCGAAGGCAGGGGCGGAAGCATTATCGACCTCTGTATGCGTTTGGAGGGCTGCACGCTATCGGAAGCCATTTGTCGTTTGGGACAGACCGCTTCCGATAATATACCATGTAGTTCTCGTAAAAACTTCGTGCCTAATAATTTACAACCTACAATGGCTGCAAACGAGGCAAGGAGACTGATAAGCATATCAGACACCCTGCCGCCATATTTGCAGGAGTATCTTACAAAGGTACGCTGCATTAATTTGGAGAAGGCAAAGGCTTTCCTTAAATGTATCAGCTATGAGGTAAGAGGCAGGCGCTATCAAGCCATCGGCTTTGCCAACCTGTCGGGAGGATATGAGCTTCGAGACAATCACTCGTTCAAGGGAACGATAGCCCCGAAGGACATTACTTCCATATTTACGGACAAGATAATAAACCCAATACAGCCAATTTGCGTGTTTGAGGGATTTATGGACTTCCTCTCCTTTCTTTCAATGAAAGAGGAGATAGCCAGCCACTGCCTTGTGATGAACTCCGTCAGCAATGTGGCAAGGACAGTTCGCTATCTGAACAACCACAACCTATCCCATATCCGTGCCTTCCTTGATAATGATGAAGCAGGGCGAAGAGCTACCAATGATTTCGTCAAGGCAGGTTTCAAGGTGGAGGATATGTCCCGATATTACAAGGACTTCAAAGACCTCAACGAGTTTCATGTCAGCCGTATGCGTAAGCAGGAGCAGCAGAAAGCGCAGGAACGGACACGGATGTCGGTTACGGAGCAAAATCAAAACATGAAATCAAAACAAGTCAAACATAAAATGAGATAAAAACATGGAAAAGCAAAAAGTCAGTAACGAGGGAATGGATAATACCATCCATTCCACCAAGCAGTATTTTGGACTAAATCAGATAGAAAATTCGTCTGAACATATCATTGCCGAACTTCGGGCAAGGAAAGCAAGACTTATTCAAGAGTCTAACGAACAGGACACAGAGAACACTACGCACTCTGAACCTGCGCAGTATACAGAGAATGCAACCGTTCAAAGGCGCATCAGTGCCAAAAAGAGAAAGGAGACGCTCGAAGCCTACAAGCAGGCCTACCTTGTTCCGACAAAACTGAGCAACCGAAAGGCAGTCTATCTGAGCCGAGAAACGCAGGAGCATGCCGACTTCATCGTGCGCAGGTTAGGCGACAGGGGCAGCAACCTTTCAAGCTTTGTGGAGAACATCGTGCGCCTTCATCTGGAGGAGTACGGTGAAGACATAGAGAAATGGAGGAAGCTGTGAGGCACAGGAAAAGGGGGCGAGGACTTTTGGGAAAAGGGGCAACTATTCCACTTAAAGCCATCACCCTTTTCAGGGTATATGATCACAGATATTTGCCAAACATACTGAATGGTGAGAACACCATGAACACAGTTAAACGTAGAATGCACAGCATTCATTTTCAAACAGCAAAACGCCTTGTGTGTAAACGTTTCGATAGCTGATATTGCAAGACGTCAGTTTGTACCCACAAACTGCTCTTGCTCCCCTCGTCAGACTATCGGGGAGATTAGACCGTAATCACTCCGTTCTCATCGGTCAGTATTCAGGAATTAAGAAACAATGAATCATCTACAATGATAAACTTTCAAGGAAACTTATATGAACAGATATAAAGGAAAAGCTGCCCGATGGCAGCAACAGGATAAAGAAGAACAGCGGATGAACAAAACGGAGTTCATCAAGGTAAGATGTACCAGTGAAGAGAAGAAACGTATCAAATCAAGGGCGGAAAGCACGGGACGGAAATTCTCCGATTATTGTCGGGAAATACTCCTTAACGGCGAGATAATAGCCGTCCCCAAGATGACCGACAAC
>NZ_BAIS01000087.1 GCF_000613345.1 Prevotella disiens JCM 6334 = ATCC 29426
TGATACATTTCCTTTGTTGAAATATCTGCCATTGCCTTGAATTGCAGATTTTTTACAGGCTGTAATACCAAGTTGATATCATGTGTTTGCGACAAGAAAGATTTTGACACGTTTTGTACCTTTGTAAAGTTCTTTGAAAAGCTATAAGTATAATATAACTCCATAAAAGAAACAGGTTTGAATGAAACAGATGGAGCAACATTTAGACTGTTCCACGAATAGCTGTAAATCATACTGTTTTGCATCATCAAGCTTTTGCTGTGCATATAAATTCCGTACAGCGAAAACTTGGTGTTGATAGCTTTTACCTGTTTTGTAATATTGAAATAGGTATTAATATTGTCAGTGCTGTTAGGACTTAGTACCGGACATTCCTTAATCAATGTTTGCGACACATTCTGCGCCGACAATAAATTGTTATGCTGATGTGTGTAGCCTATACCAAAATTAAAAAAAAACATTTCTATTGGATATTTTAAATCGTAAATAGCATTGAGCGTAACACTCCTATTCTCACTCAAGATCCTAAACTGTACCTTTGATAGTTCAGACTGGTTTGTATCGGTGCTGTTATAAAATCAGCCAAATCACCTATCTTGTTTGCAAAAGCCCCTTGAAGCCTTATCGTAGCTCTTGGTGTAACATTGTATAGAAAATAAAATGAAGGATTAATTACAAAGCTCCATTTCTGCTTCTTTAATGGAGTTGTTCCTTCGTTTTCAAAATCGATTCTTGTTGTAGCCAATGATACGCTTGCTTTGAAATTATATTTCCGTTGTGGGTGGGTATATTCATATTGTGGAGAGAATGAAAAATCTAATTCATTTCCCTTCACGAGGTTAAAGCCTGAATAGTCATCAGTTATCAAAGCTGAATTAACCCTATCGCTACGATATTGGAATGAAAGAGGAAAATAAAATCGTGAGGCTCTTCTTTCATAAGTGGCAGAAATAGTTTCCTGATTCGTAAACTGTTTGCTGTCTGCACTTTGCAGAAAAGAGGCTACTCCTACGTCTGAAACACGAATAGTGCCATTAGGCATAGTAGTATAATTGAGAAGAGAAGAAAGACTCCAGCGAAACTTATTTGTTTTCCAACGTATGGAAAGATTGTTGGAAAACCCTAAATCGTGATATTTCTCATTTTGAAAGACCGAATTGCTATTGTTTTCAACTGTTGGCAATTCCGATTTTACGAACAAAGCCACTGATGAAAACCGATTGGTGATATATCTTTTATCGCTATTGTCCTTGTATTCGATAGTCAGGGTAGGCTTGTGAAGTGTGAAGGCAGGTTGGTATTGATAATCTTGCACTAATTCGTCCAAACCATTACCAAAAAACATCTTATGATTGTAAGCATAGTTGCATTGGGAATAAGCATAGCCTACATTTGTTCTTAACGACTTGTTTTCCGACAGTTTGTTGAGTAGATTGAAACTAACGGAATAATCTTTGGGATGGATATACCTTTCTCTTTTGAGTGGTGCACTAGAAGAAGATAAGTTGCCCAATAGTTTTACACCGAAAGATTCTAACTGGTCGTTTAGAAAATGATTGATATTTTCATCGGTAGCAAACTCCCTTATGTTCCCTATCTTAAATGTTCCCAAAAGTTGCATACGCGATTTGAAGAGCATACCAGCTCCATTAGTTTGGTAAAGTCCTCCATTACTGCCTAAACCTCCAATGGCTTCATATGTCCCGACTGGTTTAAACTTGGCGTGCTTTGAAAGTTTTATATTTATTGCCACATCATCAGATAGCACGTCTTTGTCCATTTTGGCATCTTTATGATTATTCAACACCTGCACAGATGTAACGTAGTCTGCTGGGATATTGTTTGTGGCTACATTATATTGTCCACCAAGAAGATCCATTCCCTCAATGTAAAAATTGGAGATATCCTTTCCTAGATATTTTATACTTCCCGAACTAGTTACTTCTATACCGGGCAATCGCTTCATTGCATCTCTAAGCGTGTAATCGCCCTTCCCTGCGAAAGAACTCAACCGATAGGAAAGTGTATCGCCGCGCTGAATTATTTGTGGAGCCTTTACAACAACTTCCCTTAACTGCGTCTTTTTTTCAAGTAAAGTAATGTTCTTTTTTGTTTCTTTACTATCTATTACTAGCTTGGTTTTCTCAAACGAGATATGGCCGATAGAAAGTAGCACCTGCGTTTTAGAACTATTGTAGCTTAAAGCATAGCTTCCCTTCTCATTGGTAAAGCTATAGGCAATGGGCTTGTTATTTTCTAAAATCTGCACATTGGCATTGCTTATTGGCATACCATTAGAGTCCGACACAATTCCAGTCAACGTATAGTTTTTTTGAGCTTGTGCTTGCATCCAAACGAAAAGACAGAGAATATAAAGGAGTAATCTTTTCATCATTATTTAATCTCTAAAGGCACATAGCCATTTGTCCGTAGGCGTACTTGTACCCCATTGATAAAAACAGAGTTGCTTCCACCGTCGCCTTTTTCCACTCTCATGTCCGTAATGCTCTCAGTAGGGATGTTGGCTATCGGGTTTTCTTCAAAGTGATTTTTTGCCTTGATAAATTTTTCACGGCTGGTAGTAATGCTATTAGATATTTTAGGCGCAGTGATTGGCGTAGTACCTTGTCTAAACGTAATAGCTTTAAAGCGGTGGATATTCTCGGTATCACAAGCATACATTATCAGTCCAGGCAATCCACCAAACTTCCAAGGTCCGAATTGGGATGGAATTTCTGATGAGAACCAGACATTCCAAGTACGTCCGCCATACTCTCCTACCGCTTTATTACATAGATAGCCGCATATAGTATCGATCTCTTCGGTAAGTTGCCATGAAATACCGTTCACCCCCTCTTGATAATAATAAAGACTTGGAGGGATAACACTATACACGGAGATTGTTTTGTCTGCTACATTTACAAAGGTAGTTTGGTCAAAGTAGTAGGCTGTTTTCACCACGCGCTCTTCTGCTTTCTTTACCTGCTCTTCGGTTGCTTGTCCTGTCTGCATCAAAGAGTCTAACTGAAAAGTAGCATAGTCGACAAACTTAGCGTGAATAGCATCAAACTGCAATATCGTTGTAAAAGTTTCTGTTTCGGCATTCGCTGTTTTTACAGTGTATTCGTAAATACATTCATAATTATTATTTGTTTTCTGAGCGAAAACTTGTAAAGGAATGAGTAAAAAGAGGACTAAATAATTCTGTTTCATAACTAACATGCATTAATAATATCTAATATCGTTATTCCTGATGGAAGTTTTTCTCCATTTAGGATATATGTAGGAGTTTCTCCTATATGATTATTTTTAAACCATTTATAATGTGATAATATTATATAATTTTTTGTGCTATCTTTGCTCTTATTTTTTTTGCAATAATGTTTTATAAACTTTTCTCTTCCAAAATAAAACCAATCAAAAATAAGTTTATCAATAGGAAGAGTAGGAGTATGAAGTGATAATAAAATACTAAAATCATATTTTTGCTCTTTTGACCAGCAAGCTACCACAAATTTCGTTTTAACAGTTCGGCTAAGTTTTAATAAATTATAAGATTTAATGAATTCAACTCCACAAGAGTGACAATGTAGATTGATAACTATGGTTAAGTTGTTACTGGCACATTCCATTCCAAGTTCAATATTATGAGGAGCTTCGTCATAGATAGGTCCTTGTCGCTTATCATTTAACTTTTGCTTTATTAATTTTGTTTTACAGACATTTAAATTATATGTGTTCTCAAAGAGGGCAACAATATTTTCATAATATGGTCTATATAATGTTTCTATTAGAAGCAATAAGAACATAAAAATAACCGCTATCG
Source organism: Prevotella disiens JCM 6334 = ATCC 29426 (assembly GCF_000613345.1). GTDB lineage: Bacteria > Bacteroidota > Bacteroidia > Bacteroidales > Bacteroidaceae > Prevotella > Prevotella disiens. Next base: position 3,827 of record NZ_BAIS01000087.1, read on the forward strand.
CTATAACATCTATGAATCTTATACATCCTCCAAAAGTAAACTCTAAATTATAAAGAGCAAGAAATAAGACTAATATTTGAATAATTGTACAATAAGGGCATATTTTTTTTTATCCATATCCACTGATAAAAAATGCTCCATAAACTAAAAGGTATTGCTAAAATATAATATACAGAAAGTTCTGGATATAAAGTAGGAAAGAGCAGTGATACGACTATAGCTGTTCCAAAATATGAGATTCCTATATCTGATAAGTCTATCTTAAATATATTCTTTTTCGGTAAGTTACATTGAAATATATTTAAGATAGAACAGATATTAGGTTTCTCAAATGGAATAAAAGACTTATTGAAGAGTGTAATAGACGCATGGCATGCTATGATATTTACTCCAATATTTATTAACGTTTTTATTGAAAAGATAACTGAATGTTGCGCTGCTACTAAAATTAAAGTTAAAATAAAGAAAACAAAAAATAGTACGACTTTCTCAAATGCACGTTTCCTGTTTTTTTGATAAAAAGGCTCAATTGCTGTTTCTGTTTTTTTTAGTTGTAATACAACTCCGTTCCATTGATTTATAAACTTTGTTCGCGATAGCCTCTTTTTACGAAAACCATCATGAATTAATACATCTGAGTATGTAAAATTTTCAATTAAAACGAACTTATAGTCAGTTAAATATGAAAGGTATGGAAGTTCTTGTTTGTCTATAGAATCTAAACTATCGATTTTTTTTGCATTTATTTTAATCCCATAATAAGATAATATCCTTGCATACCCTAATAGATTGTCCCTATCAGGGTGAGTCCAAAAAATTCCTCTCAAATTCTTATTTGTAAAGGGTACTTTCAGTAGTCTAAGAATATAAGCTATTAATGTCACTTTTGAATTTCTTTTATTACAACATTCTTGCACAAGTCAAAGGCATTATTTTCTATTTCCACCTTTGGGGGTAGGATAACTAATCTTAATGAAGTGCAACCAATAAAAGCTTGTATCCCTATCTTTTGAATAGATGCAGGTAAGGAAATCTCATCCAAACTTAAACAACGTGCAAAAGCATATTTCTCTATAGTTTGCAGAGAATTGGGAAGTTTTATTTTTTTTAATCCTTTACAACCTGCAAAAGTGCGTTCTTTTATTTCTATGATAGAATCGGGCAATACCAATTCCTGTATGCTTTCACACAATGTGAATGCCTTACCCCCTATATAAGTAACAGTATTTGGTATTTTTGAAATTGTAATCCTGCAACAATCCCAAAATGCCCCATATTCTATCCTTTTAAGATTTGGGGGCAGTGAGTCTAAACGTAAATTTTCGCACATATTAAAAGAATTTTGTCCAATAATTCTCAGAGAATTTGGCAGATATATATGATGTAGATTTTTACAAGTATCAAAAGCTCTTCCTTTGATTATTTCCACCTTCGGGAAGTATGACCGTTTTAATGTAATCGTTAAAAACAAAACAGCAATTTCCTATAGCCTTAACCTGTTTTAAATTATCTTCTTTAGTTAAATCCACTATACTATCTTTTCTTTCCCATTTTACAAGTTCAAGGACCCCTGCAGAGTCCGAGACCTCATATCCAAGTTTAGAGGTCTGACCTTTGACAAATTCAAGTGAGAAAAAAAATAACAAAAGGACTATAAATATTTTTTTCATAAAATGTATAAATTGAAAAAAACACGAAGACTGGTCAAAATTTAGTACTGACCAGTTTTCGTTACCTTGTCATTAACACATTCCTGCAAACTCTAAGCATTCTTGAACGGAAGAAACTTGCTTTGTGCGTGTTGAACCATCTGTCTCTCTTACTGTGCATGGAAAACTTGCTTCACTTTCATGGTTATTACTTGTTAAATTTTCTGCACTTCCACCACGAATTGCACGCAAATCTTCGGGTTGCAAACATAAGTTTTCGGATTGTTTTTTGAATACTTCCATACTATTAATTTTTAGATAGACTCGAATATTATACATTCTCATTGATTCGCCGAGTCTGTTAACCGAAACAACAAGTTTTTATTTTTTCTATACAATAGAACCATTTGATCAATTCATTTTTTATTCTAATTATATTTTGCAAATATACATATTTATATTGTTTATAACAAGAAAAATCAGTATTTTTTTAAAAAAAATTGTATTTTATGAGTATTTGCGGTATATTTGTAGTATCGTTTACTATTTACACATTATTTATTGTCTATATGGATACAAAATTAATTTCATTAAAAGATTTTGAAATTTCTCCTAACGAGAATGTCATTGAACGTAGCCAAAACTTCCAAAGTTATATAGACCAGATGGATCAGTTCGGCTGCAAGAGCTATTGGGTCATGGCAAGAACAGGAGTTGGATCCAAGATGCAGATCGAGGGCTATGACGGTGAGGTTTCCGCATA
>NZ_BAIS01000086.1 GCF_000613345.1 Prevotella disiens JCM 6334 = ATCC 29426
TCTTTCTTTTTGCCTTTATTCTTGCGCCGTGTGGCGTATTTCGTAAAAGCGAGTGCAAAGGTATAGATTTTATAAATACAAACCAAATAATTTTAAAAGAAAATTTCAAAAAAGTTTCATTTATATTAAACTATTGATATAAATCAATTAAAAGAATGAGGTACACATTAATATAATATTGTTAAACGAGGCAAACAGGTCGGACGAGTCAGACGAAATATTTTGTGGAAATAATAAAAAAAGGAAAGAAGCAGGCATTATAAGAAAAGATAGGAAGCGGAAAGTTTGGTAAAAAAGCAGAAAAAGAAAGCTATTTTTCCTTTTCTTCTACAAAAGTTCTATGCGAAAAGCGCTCAAATCCTTGCAAAAAGTTGTATTTTTGTGGCAAAGTTCATGTGAGTTAGAGCAATTGGCATGACAAAGCATAATCTATAAAAAAAAGAAAACGATGTCAAAACAAGGATATATCAAAGAAAATTTAGCTTGGATAGAAGAAAAAGCCAAAGAGAGTGATGTTGTAGCGTTGCGCAATGGTGTTTATTATAAGCCTGTAAGAAAGGGCAAAAATGATGGCATTCATCCTTCCCCACGCAGCATTGTTACCGTGCATTACACGGGTTGGACTATCAGAGGCAAGAAATTTGATAGCAGTAAAGGCGGTACTCCGCTAGCAATCCGTTTAAACGAATTGATTGAAGGTTGGCAAATTGCCCTTCAAGAAATGTGTATTGGTGACTTTTGGGAAATTTATATCCCTGCCGAAATGGGCTATGGAAAGTTTTCTCAGCCTGATATTCCTGGTGGTTCAACGCTGATATTTGAGGTGGAGCTATTGGGGATAGGATAAAAAGTGAGAGGACTTAAGAACGATGCTGACTTATCAAACTTATCAGACCTGACAAATAGTTGAATATCTTATAAAAAACTCAACAAAATGAATAAATTAAAGGAGAAATGGTAATAAAAATTACTAATTTCTCCTTTTTTGTATTTAATTTAATATCTTTGCCGAATACAACCAACATAAGTTAAACTTAATAACACAATAAACAATGAAGAGAAAAAATATTCTTTTTGGTTCTTTACTACTACCAATCTCTATGTTTGCCATTCATGGCAATGCTCCTTTTCATGCAGTTCAACAAAAGAATGCCCCTGCTTCAAAGGTCGTAAAAGCCCCAACAAGTGGCGAAACGCTCGTTATTCTACCCTATTCTGAAGGTTTCGACACGGAAGCATCGCTCAATAGTTTTAAGATTATTGATGCGAATATCGATGACAATACTTGGAAATGGGAAGAAGAGGACGGTGGACGAGTGGATTATTTCACTGAAATATTCGAAAACAACCCTGGCGACGATTGGTTGATAACTCCTGGTTTCAATCTTGAAGCAGGTAAGAAGTACACTTTTGCCTTTACTGCTAAAAATAATGACTCCACCGAAAAATTGGAAGCCTTTATTGGTAAGTCTGCAGAAGTCAAAGGTATGACAATCAGCGTTTTGCCTAAAAAAGAAATTACCAATGCGCAGCCACAGATTTATGGCAACACGATTGAAGTAACCGAAGCAGGTGTCTATTATTTTGGAATCCATTGCGTCAGCGACCCTGATAAAATGACGCTTAGCATAGACAATATTTCGATTAAAGAAGCTGCCGTAGCGGTTGCTCCAGATGGTGTTACAGGGTTTAAAATTACGCCTGACGAGAAAGGTGAGCTAAAAGCTGACTTGGAATTTACTACACCTTCAAAAGCTATTAACGAGCAAGCTATCAACCAATTAGACTCGGTTCAAATTCTTCGCAATAACGTTCCACTCACAACCATTAAGTCTCCAGCAGTAGGAACTCTCCTCAAATATACCGATACCACACCCAAAAACGGAGCAAACATTTACACCGTAGTGGCTTACAACGAGGCAGGCGCAGGAAAAGCGGTCAATCTAACTGCCTTTGTGGGCGAAGACGAGCCAGCACCTCCTGTAAATACAGCGGCTCAACTCGTTGGCGACGATGTACAACTAACATGGACAATCTCAGACAAGGGATTTAATGGTGAACGTGTCAATCCCGACAATGTTACGATTACGATTTATTCTACCATTGACGGCATCAACCGCAACTTAGTAGCCGACAATATTAAAGGTTCAACCTACACTATTGTAGGTGGAAATAGCCAACCAAAACAGCAACAACTTTCTTACCAAATCATTCCAACATCGAAGGGTGGAACAGGTAAATTGGCTTATACCAATCCTGTTATCATCGGTAAACCTTACACCATGCCATTCCAAGAGTCGGTAGCCAACCAAAAAATCGAAAACGACTATTGGGCAATGGACAAATCAAAGGGACAAGTTGGTGTTTTGGCCTCATCTGAATCGTTTGATGGCGACAATGGTTCGTTCCTATTAAAGAGCAATGACCCTAACCAACAGTTATCCTTGCAGACAGGTAAAATCACTCCAAAGGGTAGCCAAAAGGCCTTCCTCACTTTCTACCATAAAGCAGCGCAATCGGCTGACGAAACTTTAACGATTAAAATCATCAAAGACGAAAAAACATTAAGCACACTGAAAGTGATAGACTGCAAAGACAGCAAAAACGAATGGAAAAGAGAGGAACTCGACATGAGCAATCTTGTGAACGAAGCCTACCTACAAATTGCCTTTGAAGTGAACTTTGGCGAAACTCACAACAGTATCTTGCTTGATAAAATTTCAATGACCGCAGCACCTGTTGCCGATGGTATAGAGCAAGTTTCGACAACCAACAACATCGAAAACGATGCCCTTTATACCACAATGGGCGTGAAAGTGAATGCCAAAGGCAAATTGCCAAAAGGCATTTACATCAAGAATGGTAAGAAAATCATAATAGGTGAGTTCTAAAAAGTAGCCGAAATTCCGACTCGTCGAATTTCTGTAATCCTATATAATAAGGTGTAATAACGACTTTTCTTTTCGTTGTTACACCTTTTTGTATGCCGCTGTTGGCACGCTGAAATCTAAAATCGTCTATTTTAGACTTCAAAATAGAGGATTTTTGCACGCAACTAATTGAAGAAAGTGTATCGCCACTTACTTACAATAGCGTTGGAAGTTCAAAAAGTTTGGTTCCGTTGCTGCCCTTTATGAGGATATAATGACCTTGAGGTTGGGCTTTCGCAATTTCAGCTTTCACTTCTTCCACATCATGGAACTTCTTAAAGTCGGTATTGGTCTTTCCAAAGTTTTCGCCTACCAACCAAACGTTGGTGAGTCCTGCGGCTTTCAATTGTTCAACCACCTTTTGATGTTCCACATCAGTAACTTCTCCCAACTCACGCATATCGCCAAGAATTGCCATTTTGTTTTCTACGTTCATCAAACGGAAGTTTTCAATGGCTGCTGCCATGCTCGAAGGGTTCGCATTATAGGCATCAACAACGAGTTTATTATGCGCTGTTTCTGTCAGTTGCGAACGGTTATTGCTGGGTACATAGGTTTCCAATGCGTGGCAAATCTGTTGTGGAGCAACACTGAAATGCAAACCTAAAGCAATGGCTGTCAACATATTGTCGAGATTATAAGCTCCAACAAGATGGGTCATCACCTCTTTCCACTCGCTGCCTACCTCGCGCCAACGGAAATGGAGGAAAGGAGCGCAGTCAATGATTTCGCCTTGAACGCTCACCATATCGTTTTGTCCGTAAGAAATGATGCGCTCAAAATTGCGTTGAGCTGCCATTTCTGACAAATCGGGATTGCTCTCGTTGAGGAAAAGCAAGCAGTCGTTCGCCTTTAAGTAATCGTAAAGTTCGCCTTTCGTCAGCTTTACGCCTTCAAAACTGCCAAAGCCTTCTAAGTGGGCACGCCCAACGTTGGTGATAAGTCCGCAAGTTGGTTCTACGTATTCTACCAATTTCTTAATGTCGCCTTGGTGCGATGCCCCCATTTCTATGACAGCAATTTCGTGTTCACCATCAAGACGGAGCAAGGTTTTAGGCACGCCCACATCGTTATTGAAGTTGCCTTCTGTGTGCAGCACGTTATATTTTTCAGACAATACAGCCGAAATCAATTCTTTAGAGGTGGTCTTTCCATTTGTTCCCGTGATACCAATTACAGGAATATGGAACTCTCTACGATGCAAGCGAGCTATCTTCTTAAACGTAACCAATGCGTCTTTCACCAAAATAAGGCGGTCGTTGCCTTCTTCGGCATATTCTTTTTCGTCGATAATGGCATAGCTACAACCTTTTTCAAGTGCCATTTTAGCAAACTTATTGCCATTGAACGATGCGCCTTTTAGGGCAATAAAAATACTTCCTTGAGGACATTCACGACTGTCGGTCGTTATGACAGGGTGCTGTTTGTACAGCTTATAGAGTTTTTGAATATTCATAATATCCGTTTTCCGTTTATCATTGCAAAGGTACAGTAAAAGGTAGACATTGCAAAAAGTTGGTTTCAATACTTTAAATTATTACCTACAATTAGGTAAAATTGGTATTTTTAAACCTTTCTGTTGGGCTGCTTTCAGATATTTTTCTTATATTTGCGAATAGAAAGTTTAATTTTAAAATTCAAAAATATGAAAGAAAAGATAATGGTAAGCAATTTACCTTCAGAGTGTACAACCATAATAGTTGGACAAGACATGACTGCCGACGGCTCTATGCTCGTTGCACGTTCGGAAGATTGGGACGCAATGGAAGCAAAGAACTATGAAATCTACGAAGATACAAAAGAAGGCGCAACCGAATATGTTGCAAAGGACAGTCCGTTCCGCTGTGAGCTGCCTGCCGAAGCACTTGGTTACAGTGCCTTAGCTCCTTATAGCCTTCCTAACCATTGGGGTAGTGCTGGTTTCAACACTGCTGGTGTAGGCATGAGCGCAACAGAAAGTATTTTCAGTAGCGATGAAGTTTTGAAGTACGACCCATTGGTTGAAACGGGAATTGCCGAAAATGCAGTATTCAATGTGGTACTTCCATACGTTCGCACAGCTCGTGAGGGTGTTGAACGCTTAGGTATGCTCATCGAAAAGCATGGCATTGCCGAAGGTTTTGGCATTGGTTTTGTCGATAATAAAGAGATTTGGTATTTGGAAACTGCTTGCGGTCATCGCTGGTTAGCTTGCAAAATGCCTAAAGACCAATATTTCGTTACAGGTAATCAGAGCCGTTTCCGCAAGTACGACCCTACGGATAAGGAAAACTATATGGCATCGGCTGACCTTTTAGAGTTTGCTGAAAAGAACGGATTATACGACCCAAAGAAGGGCGAATTTGATTTCCACGAAGCATACGCACGTGATATTAAACTCGACACAACTTACAATTACCCACGTGTTTGGGGTTTGCAAGGAATGTTCTCGCCAAGTATTCAGAACGATGTAACAAAGAATACGTTCCCTGTTTACGCACAGGCTGAACAAAAAATTAGTATCAGCGATATGCGCAAGGCGTTCCGTTTCCACTACGATAACACCGACCACGACCCATATTTGCACAACAATCCAAAGGAAGTTTATCGTCCTGTGTCAATCTTCCGTACCACACAAACCCATATTTTGCAAGTGCGTCCAGAGCTTCCACAAGCAATTGGCTGTGTAAATTATGTGGCAATGGGTATGGCAGACTTAGGACTTTTCCTCCCATTATATCAAGGCATTACCTCTTATCCTGAGGCTTACACAAAGGGTACTAACGTGTCAAGCGTTGATTCGGCTTACTGGAAGTTCCGCAAGGTGATGACTTTAGGTATGGTAAACTACAACAAATATGCGCCAATGATTAAGGAAGCCTATTTAAAATTTGAGGAAGAAACCGACCAACGCCAACGCGAAATGGAAGAAGAGTATTTGCGTATCTACAAAACACAGCCATTGCGTGCAAAGGATATGTTGCAAGAATTTTCTGATAAGATTCTCATTAAAGGAATCGAATTGGCTGACCGTTTGCAAGAAGAACTCTTCACACAACTCACAAAGGATATTCAAGCCGAATACCTTTTTCATGGTGCGTAAGTAAAACCGACATAAAAAAGAGAGTATGCTATCAAAAATGGCATACTCTCTTTCGTTTTAAACTATTAAGGTGGGTTCTAAAAAATTACCACCTCAAGAAATATTCTGCAAGAATTACAATACCTTATTTCCGCAAGCAATTTCTTTGTTTGTTTCAAAACTTGTTTGCGTCTCATTTAACCCTATGAGAAAGGTCGATTTGTCATTTTTTGCTCAACTTACCACAAATAGGTTGGTTATTGGACACAAGTTCCCTTACCCATAGGGAATGGGGAAGATAAAATTCAGCAAAGAGTTTGAAGCTATTCTTTAAAAATCTTGATATAATACTTTTTGGTGTGTATAGGTTTAAGACGTATCTCCTT
>NZ_BAIS01000085.1 GCF_000613345.1 Prevotella disiens JCM 6334 = ATCC 29426
CCTTGTAGGGGCGTGATTTATCACGTTCCTCTTAGCAATAAATTAGCTTGTTTTTGGGATTTTAGGAACGTGATAAATCACGCCCCTACGGGGAAACAATAAGAGGATTAATACCTGCCTGTAATTGAGCAAAATAGGAATTATTAGTTTCTAATATCTTCTTTCGCAAACTTTCACAACTTTTCTAATTCATATTCGGTTAAAAAGCAGTAACTTTGTAGCAAATTTCGATAAAACAAAAGATAAAATAAAGATAATATGGCACAAGATGATGTATTCAAGAAGATAGTAAGCCACTGCAAAGAGTATGGTTTTGTCTTCCCAAGTAGTGATATTTACGATGGTTTGGCTGCGGTTTACGACTACGGACAGAATGGTGTTGAGTTGAAAAACAACATCAAACAATATTGGTGGCAATCTATGGTGTTGCTCCATAACAACATCGTGGGTATCGATTCATCTATCTTTATGCATCCTACCATTTGGAAAGCCAGCGGACACGTTGATGCTTTTAACGACCCATTGATTGACAATCGTGATTCTAAAAAGCGTTACAGAGCTGACGTTTTGATAGAAGACCAGTTGGCAAAATATGAAGAAAAAATGGACAAAGAGGTGGCTAAAGCTGCCAAAAAGTTTGGTGATAGCTTCGATGAAGAGAAGTTCCGTCAGACCAATCCTCGTGTTTTAGCCAATCAAGCTAAGTGGGACGAACTCCACACACGCTTTGCCAACGCTATGGAAGCGTCTGACTTACAAGAGTTAAAGAAAATTATTGAAGACGAAGGTATCGTGTGTCCTATCAGTGGAAGTAAGAATTGGACAGACGTTCGTCAATTCAATTTGATGTTCTCAACAGAGATGGGCGCATCATCAGAGTCGGCAAGTAAGATATACTTGCGTCCTGAAACCGCCCAAGGTATCTTTGTAAACTACTTGAATGTGCAGAAAACAGGTCGCATGAAGTTGCCTTTTGGTATTGCACAAATCGGTAAAGCATTCCGCAACGAGATTGTAGCACGCCAATTTGTGTTCCGTATGCGCGAGTTTGAGCAAATGGAAATGCAATTCTTCTGCCAACCTGGTACAGAAATGGAATGGTTTAACTATTGGAAAAAATATCGCTTAGCATGGCACGAAGCATTGGGAATGGGCAACGAAAACTATCGTTACCACGACCACGAGAAGTTGGCTCACTATGCTAATGCTGCTACTGACATTGAATTCCGTATGCCTTTCGGTTTCAAGGAAGTAGAAGGTATCCACTCACGCACCAACTTTGACCTTTCACAACACGAGAAATTCTCAGGTCGTCAAATGAAATATTTCGACCCAGAACGCAATGAAAACTATGTGCCTTACGTTGTTGAAACATCAATTGGCGTAGACCGCATGTTCCTTACAGTGATGTGTCATAGCTACACAGAGGAGCAATTGGAAAATGGTTCAAGCCGTGTTGTACTTCGATTGCCTGAGCCTTTAGCACCAGTTAAGTGCGCTGTGCTACCATTAGTAAATAAAGACGGACTACCAGAAAAGGCACAAGAAATTGTGGACGACTTAAAGTTCCATTTCAATACAACCATCGAAGCAAAGGATTCTATCGGTAAACGCTATCGCCGACAAGACGCTATTGGTACACCATTCTGTGTTACTGTGGACGGAGATTCATTGACCGACAACTCTGTAACCCTTCGTTATCGCGACTCAATGGAGCAAGTACGTGTTCCAATTGCTAAACTTCGCGAAATCATTGAAGACCGCGTTTCAATTACTTCTGTATTGAAGAAGTTGGACGTGAAATAAGCAATATATTTTAGAAAATACATGATGCGATTGAATACAAGCGTAACAACGCAAACAAAACGTTTCTTCCTCACGGCTACCATGCTTTTTGTAGCCTTATTCTCAGTTGGTTTGCTAACTTCTTGCTCGGAAGACAAGGACGAAACCGACGAATTTGCCAATTGGCAAGAGAAGAATACAAACTATTGGAACCAGCTTTATAGCGAAACAAAACAGAAGATTGCCAATGGCGATAAGTCATGGAAAATCTTCTTGAACTACTCAATGCAAGGTCAAACAGACCCAAGTGGACAAATAACCTATAAGCCAGAAGACCATATTATTGTACATGAATTAGAAAAAGGCACGGGAACAAAATCGCCTTTATACACCGATTCTGTTTTGGTACACTACCAAGGTCGCCTTATTCCTTCCCAAACTTACACGGCAGGACTAATCTTTGACAGTAGCTTTGGCGGTGCTAATGGTTTAGTTTACAACCCTTTGACCTCTCGACCAGCCCAACTTCTCATCGGCGGAGAAAAAGGTGGCGTAGTCGATGGCTTCGCTACAGCATTACAAAACATGCACGTTGGCGACCATTGGCTGGTTTACATTCCTTATCAATTAGGTTACGGAGCAAAAAAAATCGAAGGAGTGCCAGCCTATTCCAACTTAATTTTCGACTTGCGTCTACACTCTTTTTACAGAGCAGGGACAAGTGTTCCAAATATTTTTTAATGGTTTTATTACCCATTTGCAAAGCATAAAGGGCGGAAAAAATATTCCGCCCTATTCTCATATTATTATAAAAGATGGTGTTCAGTAAGGCAATAACCGATGCACTCTTAGAAAAAATTAGAGGAGGCGAACCGATGTCGAATAGCGAAAAGCTAAGCCTCATCGTTCAATTAAGTATTCCTTCTATTCTCGCACAGGTTACATCGGTGATGATGTTTTACATTGACGCGTCCATGGTAGGCTCGCTCGGAGCAGAAGCCTCAGCATCTATCGGGTTGGTAGAACCTGCAACATGGCTCTTTGGCTCGCTCATTGGTGCTACTTGTATGGGCTTTTCCGTGCAAGCAGCCCATTTTATTGGGGCAAATGATTTTGAAAAAGCACGTTCAGTCATGCGCCATGGCTACATCTTTGGACTTGCTTTCAGCTTTATTCTCATGGCTATAGCAGGACTTTTAGCTACCCCTTTACCCATTTGGTTGGGTGGTGGGAAAGATATTCAAGCCGATGCGTCCACTTATTTTTGGATATTTTCGTTCATCATGCCTATCCATTTGATAGAGTACCTTTCGGCTGCGATGCTGAAAATATCTGGCGATATGCGCCACCCAAGCTTCATTTCGGTCATGATGTGTGTCATGGATGTGGTGTTCAACTTCTTTTTAATCTTCCCAACTCGTACTATTTCCGTTCTTGGTTACCACTTTACCATTTATGGAGCAGGCTTAGGTGTGGAAGGAGCAGCCTTAGGAACGTTGATGGCATACGCTGTTGCAGCTATTCCTTTGGTCTATTTCTCTATATTTAGAAGCTCTATTTTGGCTTGGCACTTAGACAAAGAACGCTTTGTTTGGACATGGAATTACATCATTAATGCCGTAAAAATCGGTGCGCCAATGGCTTTGCAATACCTCTTAATGAATGGTGCGCAAGTCATTTCTACCATGATTGTAGCCCCATTAGGCAACTTTGCTATTGCTGCCAACTCATTTGCCGTAACCGCAGAAAGCCTCTGTTACATGCCAGGATATGGTATTGGAGAAGCGGCAACCACCTTGGTTGGACAAAGCGTTGGAGCAAAACGACGTGATTTATGCAAGAGTTTTGCCTTTATGACCATCAGTTTAGGCATGGTAGTAATGGCGTTAATGGGCGTGATTATGTATATTTTTGCTCCTGAAATGATAGGAATGCTTACGCCTGTTGCCGAAATTCGTGAATTAGGTGTAGCGGTTCTGCGCATCGAAGCCTTTGCCGAGCCTTTCTTTGCAGCAGCCATTGTTTCTTATAGTGTGTGCGTGGGGGCTGGAGACACTTTCCGCCCATCACTTATCAACCTTGGTTCGATGTGGTTTGTACGCCTTACTTTAGCTTACTTCCTTGCCTCAACTTACGGTTTACAAGGAGTTTGGTTTGCTATGGCAGTAGAACTTACCTTCCGAGGAATGATGTTCCTCGTTAGAATCTATCGTGGTAAATGGATGAGGAAGATAGCTCACAATCCTCAAATCAAAGCTGCGATGAGTTAAAACAAAATAAAATTATTATCTAAAGCACATTGTAAACATGACGTGGTTTTCATCTTTATTAGACACTCTTAATTATTGGACGATTTTCCTTGGTATGTACATCGAAGGAACTGTTATTCCTTTTCCATCAGAATTGATTGTTTCGCCTGCTGCTTATCACGCTGCTGCGGGACATTTGAATATCTTTTGGGTTATTATCATTGCTACTCTTGGAGCAGTAACAGGTTCTACGACCAACTATGTGGCAGCTTACTATTTGGGACGTCCAATAATTTATCGTTTTGCCAACAGCAAATTTGGTCACTTTTGCTTACTCAACGAAGAAAAAGTAAAAGCTGCAGAAAAGTATTTCTACGACCATGGTGTCATTGCAACGCTTACGGGACGTTTGATACCAGGCATTCGACAAATTATTTCAATCCCTGCTGGATTGGCAAAGATGACCTTTTGGAAGTTTTTATTGTACACTACGCTGGGTTCAGGTCTATGGAATTGTGTTTTAGCTACCCTCGGTTGGTATCTTCATTCTATCGTTCCAGAAAGCCAACTTACTGCCAAAATAGAAGAATACAACGCTTACATCAAGTACGTTATCCTCGCTATTGTGGCAATAGCTATCCTCTACTTCGTTGCAAAGCATTTTATTAAAAAGCATAAGCAAGAAAAAGCGTAAGGAAGATAAATTATATTCCATTATAATAAAAATGATATTAAGAGCCAAAGTGCGCATTATCCGTATGCGCAAAGTGCCTTTCACCGATTCAACAGGCTTACACAACCTTTCCGTGATGTGCGAACAGTCGGAAGAACAAGGCATACAGGTGGTGCTTTCGGGAGTTTTGCCAGCTGTAGAAACAGTATTGTTGAAAGCCAAATTTAACGAACGACTTGGCAGAGAGAATATATGCAGCCACATCAATTTAGCATTGGAGCGTGCAAAAGCAATTGTTTCAACAACAACAAAAAAACTTATAAAAATAGATTTATTTAATGAGAATATTTATATGAAGACGTGATAATTTGAATTTTATTTTAATTCATTATCACGCTCATATAAATTCTTAGGTGGAGTAAATATAAGTTTTATCAAAAATAGTTGCAATTCATGCACACTTAATAACCATTATTTAATTATACTTTTTTTCTTGTTCTTTATATAAATCCCTGGTTTTAAGTCTTTCTCGTTTACTTTAATTCCTTCTAAAGTATAGATGTTAGAATGGTTTGAAATATCTTTTTCTTCTTCAAATGTATTTATTTTTGTTGAAAAAACTTTAACTTTTTCATCTAAATATGTTAGACGTTCCTCAATCCATTTATTAATGTAAGATTCTTCTTTGTCAAAATCAATTTCAATTCCATTTACTCCATTCCATTTTTCTGTTTCTCGCTGTGCTGCGCCTGTTTCTTTAAATAATTGGAAATAATTATGGAAGCGTTCTTTAAGTGCTTTTTCACTTAATATAGTTTTGCGCAATTCTAAATAGCGATGCGCAATATTTTCCATAAAATTTATTTTTTCTGACTTTAAAAGTCTTGAGTATAATTTATGGAAAGGTACCTTTTTTTGAGCTGACAATAATTTTCCTATATGATTTCTACCCCAAGTGGCATCTAAATCCCATGGGGCAAAGCCTAATTTCTGACTTGTTTTATTGTCGTAAATATAGGTAAAAACATTTTTTGCGCTATTATCAAATGCCATAATAACGTTTGCAAATAAGTAGTAATCTGCCCAAACTGGTAAATCAAAAACATTTGAAACTTTTTCGTCAAACTCTTTATCGGTAGAATTTAAAATGAAACTTGTTGCATCATATAGAGGTTTCCAATCTATAGATTCGCCTTTATCCAACTCGGGATACTTCATTTCCCAACCTCCCCAAGTCATTTTAGAATTATCATATTGGTCAACTTCCCAAAAGCCTGTATATAGAAATCCATCAGCTTTATATAAAATACCATGTACACCGTCTTTATTATATTTGTTTAACCTCAATTGTTTACGGTCAATTTTTTCAGTTAAACAATAAATTCCATTGTATTCCCCATTTAAATACACTTCAACAAAGTTACCTCTTGTGCCATTTATAGCCTTTTTATCATAATTGAAAATATAGGATTTGTTAGAAAAGTCGTTCCATAAATCGAATGATACTCTATTACGCATTCTTGCTTTATCAATTGCCATTGCGTCAAGTATCCAATTATTGTCTTTGCGCATTCCTAAGAAAGAAACGTCCTTTCCTTTTCCCTTATCATCTATGATTTTTATTGCATAACTCTTTTTATTAAATGCTTTTGCTGTATTTCCACGCCATCTTATTTTAGCTTGTAGCTTAATAGTGTCTTTATCTTGATTTTCTACAAAATAATATTTACACTTTGTGTATTCATCGCCAGGATGTCCTTCTATTAATATATGAGGAAGGGAATGGGGTGTTTGTGCAAATGTTAAAGTTGTAATTGTTAGTATTCCCAATAAGGTGGTAAATTTCTTCATTTTTATAATTATTGTATTAAATCTTAATTCCGCAACACTATTATAGATTAAACTTTTTAAGTACTTGAGCAACTTTTTGTTGCTCAGGATTTTGCCATGTCAGAACTTTCACTTATCTTAGTGTTGCAAAAAAACAAGAGAATCCGACGATAGACATGGCGAAGATACAAATTAAATCTGAGAAACTCACTCCTTTTGGGGATATTTTCCTACTGAGCCGTTCCATCTCTACAACGTGTGCGGTATCAACTACTACATCCCGAT
>NZ_BAIS01000084.1 GCF_000613345.1 Prevotella disiens JCM 6334 = ATCC 29426
GAATTAGTCTGGAGGATTAAGGAATATATCACCAATGACCAGTGGTCTCCACGACAAATATCAGGTTATCTGCACAAGAGTGAGGGGATAAAGGTGTCCCACTAATCCATTTATAATATCATCCATAATGATACAACAGGGGAGCTTGCCAAACACACAAGACATAAGATGAAATACAGGCATCGTCCCAAGGGCAGACATCTTCCAATTAAAGATAGGTTGAGTATCCATGAAAGAAGTAAGGAAGTTGATGGGAAGAGATTCGGAGATTTTGAGATGGGCTTAATCGTTGACCCTGACCAGCATGCCATACTCACACTGGTGGAGAAATCCACCAATATGCTGCTTATGCAGAAACTGCCATTTGGAAAGCAGTCAAAGCCTCTGGCAAAGGTAGTTAGGAAACTGCTGCTACCATACAAGGAAAGTTTGAAGACCATTACAACAGACAACGGACCTGAATTTGTAGCACATAAGGACATTACCAAATTCTTAGGCGTACCCGTGTACTTCGCTGATCCATATTGTTCTTGGCAAAAGGGAGCTATTGAAAATACAAACAAACTAATCAGACAATACATACCGAAAAAGGATTCGTTTGAACATTATACAGAAAAGAGAATTATGTCCATACAAAAGAAATTGAACGAAAGACCGAGAGAAAAATTAAACTTTTCTACACCAAAGTGCGAATTCTTCAAATACGTTTTGTAATTTTGCACTTGCTGGTTGACTCTACGCACATAAATAAACCATATATTTTGCCAATATTAAAATGAAAAAGATGACTTTCATTACCATTATTCTTAGTATCTCCTGCTTTTGCGTCGCTCAGATTCACGGGATAAAGGATTCAGATCCTGTAGCTGTAGAAAGTCGTACTAAAGCGGATATTGTATTATCCAAGTTTGATACCATTCCTGGGAAAAAGATACTTTATTCTTTACAAAATAAATATTATTATATTATCTTTCAGCAAGATAACAAATATACAGAATATTTTATAACGATAGATAGCGTTTGTAATATATTGAAGATAAAAAGATTTGAAAAGGACAAGGAAATAATAAACATAAAAATGCAATGTCCATCAAGAAATAAAAAGAAAAAAATAAATCAATTAGAAAATGATAGACAGACTATAAACGATGCCTTCAATATCCATCAATATGAAAAGAACATAATAACATCTTTACCTAATGCTACCTATATTGCAGGAGTCCCTTCCTATTTTGTCTTAAAAGACGAGAATGGCAAGAGGTATGGTGAGTACTGCCTATTTTCAATAACAACTCCATGCCCCATTAATCCTAAGCTATGGGCTTACCTTATCAAAAAATTATCAGAAAATATAAACTAACATGACATAGCAATATATCAATTGTTTTTCCAGTGAATGAGAATAGTCTACGCTACGCTTACAACGCTGCCGATGAGCGCATTATGAAGATTTACGGTACGATGGAGGGCGTGTATATCAACGGTGCACCGCAGGGAATCACCTTGACAAATGTCGACTTCAGGCTGCACCAAGACAAAATGAGCAAGCTCTTTTGTGCTTGGTTTGCACTGAAGTTCCACGAGACGGATAACTTCACGCTTTATCCAGCAAGTATCCTCTCTGTCAACAAGAACAGATTTACGAAGCATTACTTTATCGGTGATAAGCGCATAGCATCAAGAATAGGAACGGGTCTGTTCAACAACGTCTATGGACGCAACGGCTCATACGTAACTGCCGGTCAGCAGGACTATGCGGAACGCATGAATCAGATTCAGAAGCAGAAGGAGACATACTATAAGCAGCAGGGCATTGCGCCTGGAGTACCTACAATGAAGGGTGCGTATGGTGACCCGGAGAACACGGGCGTTGGTTATAATGCCGTTCTCACAGAACTCGGCAACCACGATGTGCCACAGGGCTGGATTCAGACGCCAAAGCCGAACACCACACCGAATACCAACCCCGATTCACCTGTAAGCTGGAATGACCCAAGCAATCCTGATGACCCACAGGCTGGTTATGGCTACATTCCAAACGATACAACGAAAGAAGAAACCTTCTTCTATCACAGTGACCACCTCGGCTCAACGTCTTACATTACAGATGACAAAGCCAACATCACGCAGTATGATGCCTACTTGCCATACGGTGAGCTGTTAGTTGACGAGCACAGTAGCAGTGAAGACCTGCCATACAAGTTCAACGGAAAACAGTTTGATGAGGAAACAGGCTTGTACTATTATGGTGCAAGGTATATGAATCCTGTCACGAGTCTGTGGTATGGGGTGGATCCGTTGGCAGAGAAATATCTAAATATTGGAAGCTATGTGTATTGCGCAGAGAATCCTGTAAAGTTGATAGATACTGATGGGAGAGAGATCTTCCTGCCTGGAAACAAAAAAGCTCAAGAAGAATATCTCAAGATGTTATATGCATCCACTGGAAACAATTATGCTATCGAAAACGATAAACTTATATACAAAGGCACTGATATAGATTTCAAGGGAAACAGGTCTCAGACATTAATAAATGTCATTCAGTCTGGTATAGATGCCAAAGAAACTTATACTCTTAGTCTGGTAGGAAACAAAAAAGATGACAAAGGTGTATTTATAGACAGTTATTCGGATAAGAAGATAGATGTGTCAGACCTGAAAACCCTAGGAAAAGCAAGTACAGCTTTACAAGGGGCTGCAATAGGACATTTTCTCAATGAAGTTCAGGTGGACGGTGATTTTAATACTGCACATCAAGCAAGTTTAAAAAAAGAAGGTCTAATTTACGGAGAACTTGTAGGAGATAATACCATTACTGAAAGAAGGGATTATCCACTGGGACCTCCTCAGGATGGTCTCCAGACAATAATCTACGAATACAATTCTAGAAATAAATTCCAGTTGCAGCAGGGAGCAATCTCTACGACAAAAGGCACAGGTCAATATATTGGACCTGTTGAAATCAAAGAAACGACAGTGTCGTCTACTGGAAAGTTGAAGTCTGCAAATAAAGTACCTTAAGTATGAAAACTATAATGTTTTATGTAATAATGTCACTTGTTCTTTCTCATTGCAAAGCACAAGAAGAACTATCATTAACTTATATTGGTTATCAGTACAAGGGAACTCAAAATAGAAGCTTCCTAAATAAAGAGCTAATATTAAAAACAGATGGAGATACTATAAGAATGAACCTTAGATTACCTTATGACAGCATTCATCACAATGTTATTGATCGAGGGCTTCTATATAATTGTCATTTAAAGAAAGGGGTAAAATACATTTTTATTTTACAAAAAAAATGCATTTCCGATATTCCCAGCTTCTTTAACAGCTACTATCGAACAAATACGATTCCTGACAAAAATGACTGTTCAAAATTCATAGAAATAAAAAAAAACACAGATTATGACTACAGAGGGGATTATGGAAGATATGTAGACATTAAAGGCTGTTTATATGAGATAAAAAGAATATACCCAAACAATGGCGGTTTCTATCCACACTAAGAGGGTTACCAAACCATTTATGGCGAGCGTGGCGGACATCAAGACTTATGTCTATGGTGCCTGCAAGTTCCAAAACGAAGTGCAATAAAAGAGTAGCCCTCGCCGAGAGATGCAGACGTTCTCGAAGCGTAGCGAGAGGTTGTCTGCATCTCTCGGCGAGGAAAAAGAAACAACCAGCAATACAAATAAAAAAGGGAGACCTCTGTCTCCCAAAGATTAACTAACTTTGTATTGTTTATGTATCATCAATTAATCTCGGAGCAAAGGTCGCAAATTTTCGCCTTACTCCAAAAGAAAACAGGGAGAAAAGAGATTGCCGCAATCGTCGGCATCAGTCAGTCAACACTCTCACGTGAAATCAAACGCAATAGCACGCCATCGGGAAAGTATATTTGGACAAAGGCGTACGAATATGGCCATGCAGCGCAGAAAGAGAACGGTAAAGAACGCCAGACTCTCCGACGAATTGGTTTGGAGAATCAAGGAATATATCACCAATGACCAGTGGTCTCCACGACAAATATCAGGTTATCTGCGCAAGAATTAAGGGATACAGGTGTCCCACCAATCCATTTATAATATCATCCATAATGATACAACAGGGGAACTTGCCAAACACACAAGGCATAAGATGAAATACAGGCATCGTCCCAAGGGCAGCCATCTTCCAATTAAAGACAGGTTGAGTATCCATGAAAGAAGCAAGGAAGTTGACGGGAAGAGATTCGGAGATTTTGAGATGGACTTAATCGTTGACCCTGACCAGCATGCCATACTCACACTGGTGGAGAAATCCACCAATATGCTGCTTATGCAGAAACTGCCATTTGGAAAGCAGTCAAAGCCTCTGGCAAAGGCGGTCAGGAAACTATTGCTGCCATACAAGGAATGCCTGAAGACCATTACAACAGACAACGGACCTGATTTTGCAGCACATAAGGACATTACCAAGTACTTAGGCGTACCCGTGTACTTCGCTGATCCATATTGTTCTTGGCAAAAGGGAGCTATTGAAAATACAAACAAACTAATCAGACAATACATACCGAAAAAGGATTCGTTTGAACATTATACAGAAAAGAGAATTATGTCGATACAAAAGAAATTGAACGAAAGACCCAGAGAAAAATTAAACTTTTCTACACCAAAGTGTGAATTCTTCAAATACGTTTTATAATTTTGCACTTGCTGGTTGACTCTGCGAACTAACTATAATAAAATATTTTAAGTTATTAAATTTGAAATATCCAAATAAATTAGCTACTTTTGCATTGAGCTAAATATGGCATAACGTTATAATAAAACATAATATTCCTATGAATTGGTTTATGGAACAGAGCATTGAATATGCTCAACAAAAATCTTATTTGGACGATTTATTTAAAGTATATCCAACAATTCCAAATGGTATCAGGGAGATAGATAAAACAGTTTGGGGAGAGATTGAAAACTCGTATAATACTCGAACTATGAAGAACTCATTAGAAATCTTCTTAAGCTAAAATTGTTTCCCATAAAAGATAGTTATGTAGCATACTTAAAAAGAGATAAAAATGCTATAACTCGCAACCCTAAGACCATTAAGAGATTAGCTTCTGAAATTCTTGAAATGGACTTACAACAACTGTTCGATAAATGCAGTCAGCCCAAAGAAACCAATCGTCAGATAGGACCAATGTTTAAAAATTGGATAAGAAATACCGATTTTGGTATACCTTTAATGGACTTAGACGAGTTTTCCAACACCAGCAATGATGGAATTTTAGACGGTTCAGATAAAGAAATGCAAAACTTTGCAAAAGAAAGGTTATCTTATACGCACGAAAAAGGGTTAGATTTTATAGCTCGAATGAATGGTAAATACATTATTGGAGAAGCTAAATTTCTTTCAGATTTCGGTGGACATCAAAATGCCCAATTCAATGATGCAATAGCTGTTGTTGAAAGTAATGCAAAAGCTGAGAAGATTGCTATATTAGACGGAGTCCTTTACATTAAAGGTAATAATAAGATGTATAAGAATATTACTGAAAAATATAAAGACTTAAATATTATGAGTGCTTTACTTTTAAAGAATTTTTTATATTCTATATAATGAATATTCTATTAAAAACAGATAACTTAATAGGTTTAGAATATCTTATTAAGCAAAAAGGGTTGGCAGGTAAAATAGATTTAATATATACCGATCCCCCTTTTGCTACCAATGGAAATTTTACGATTACCAATGGGCGAGCAACTACGATAAGCAACTCCCAGCGTGGAGAAGTAGCATATTCTGATAAACTTACAGGCAAGGAATTTGTAGAATATATAAAAAAAGAGTAATTCTTATGCACGAATTACTCTCTGATAAAGGTTCATTCTATATTCATACTGACTATAAAATAGGACATTATGTAAAAGTAATGTTAGATGAGGTATTTGGAATAGAAAACTTTAGAAATGATATAACACGAATAAAATGCAATCCTAAAAATTTCAATAAAATAGGATATGGAAATATAAAAGATATGATTTTGTTCTATTCAAAAGGACAAAATCCGATTTGGAACGAACCAAGAACAACCTATACCGATGAAGATATAAACAGACTTTTCAAGAAAAATAAAAACGGGCGACCTTATACAACAGTTCCAATACATGCGCCAGGCGAAACTTTAAGCCCACAAAAATTTAAGGGAATGTTACCACCTGTGGGAAGACATTGGCGCACAGATGTTGAAACTTTAAATCAATGGGACAAGGAAGGTTTGATAGAATGGTCGGCAAATGGTGTACCACGCAAAATAGTTTATGCTGACGAACGAAAAGGAAAACGAGTCCAAGACATATGGGAATACAAAGACCCACAATACCCTATTTATCCAACAGAAAAGAACATTGACTTTATTAAAATGATTGTTGAAACTTCATCTAATAAAGATAGCATTGTACTTGACCCATTTTGTGGCTCTGGTACAACCCTTCAAGCTGCGACAAGTTTATCACGTAAATGGATAGGAATAGACCAATCGGATTTAGCTATAAAAACAACAAAAGACCGAATGGGAGTAGATGAAGTTTCATTATTTGAAAATGATACCGAATTTATAGATTTAACAAAATGCAAAAAAGACTTTGCACAATTTAGCCAAAGCAACTTTTAGCTTCTAAGTTCAATAGGTATTTGTGTATCTTTGCCCCGAAGTCAGTTGTTTATACATAAGCAATACAAAATTAATTGATTTCAGGGAGATTCGTGAGAGTCTCCTTTTCTTTTTTATCGTATTGCTAGTTGTTATTCACTATTGGCGGCGGCTATCTTGGTGGCTACTCGCCCCCAA
>NZ_BAIS01000083.1 GCF_000613345.1 Prevotella disiens JCM 6334 = ATCC 29426
TACCATAACGACTTCGATGGTCTGAGCGGAAACGAGGATGTTGGACAGATGTCGGCCTGGTACATCTTGTCGTCCATGGGCATCTATCAAGTGGAACCCTCTGGCGGAAAGTATATGTTTGGCTCGCCTTTGTTTGACAAGGCTGAGGTGAATGTGGGACATGGCAAGACGTTTACCATCCTGGCGCATGGCAACAGTCCGAAGAACATGTATGTCAGCCATATCAAGCTCAACGGCAAACTCTACAACAAGCTGTACATTGATTACAAGGATATCATGGCCGGCGGCACGCTGGAGTTCTTCATGACCGACCGTCGTCCATAAACATCAACTGCGGTTTTGTTCTTTTGATATTGAAAACATGATGGATGTTTGGTAGCCAGGCAATTTCCTGCCTACCAAACATCCATTCCGTTTCGGTCATGTTTTATTCCTCTCCCGTCTCGTCTTTCTTCATCTCAGAAATCAGGTAGTAAGCACCTGACTGCACAATGCGTGAAAGACGATCTGCCGGCTCCTTGGTCTCTATGCCCACGAGGTCACCTTCTTCCTTCACCTTCTTGACCATCGTGGGGACAAACTGCCAGTTGTTCCCTTGCTTTGCCGCCGTGAAGATATAGGATTTTCCATCCACTTCAACGATGGCATCAGACGAAACGACTCTCGTCCTTTCGCTGCTTGTTGCAATCTTCGCCTGTACATACATCCCTACAATCAGTCCCGTGTGCTGTCCATCCAAACGAACACGCACATCAACCGTTTGCGTTTCGGCTCTAAAAGTCTTACCTATGGAGTACACTTTTCCCTTGCAGGCGGTTCCGTCGGCATGAACTATCTTCATTGCTACAGCCTGTCCCACCTTAATTTTCGGCACATCACGTTGGAATACCTGCAATTCTGCATACATGTTGCTGGTGTTGGCAATCTTCATCATGCCATCTCGGGTGATACATATTGCCCCGTTTGCACGTTGATTTGTTCCACCGTGCCGTTGATGGGACTTGTCAATGCGATGGCCAGTATAGGTTTTCCCTTGCGAAGGGCAGACGTACTGATGCCCAGTTGTTTGAGTTGGGCGGCAAGCATCTGCACCTGACCGCTCACAGTTTGCAGCTCCGACTTCGTACGGTCGTAGTCTTTGCCGGCTCCTACACCTTCGTTCAGCATCATGGTCTGGCGGTCAAACTCCTTTTTCAGGTATCTCTGTCGGTTCAATGCCGAGAAATAATCCGTCTGAAGGTTTACCAAATCAGGATGAGACAGATAGGCCACCACCATTCCTTTGGTCACAGATTGCCCTTCATGAACCAATATTTGTTTGACGTTACCGCCCATTTGCGGGGTTATGGTTGCCTCACTCTGGGGGTCAACGGCCAGCTTTCCATTGACGTCCACACTGCTGATGAGCATCGTGTCGGCGATGTTCCCCACCTTGATGCCTAACTTTTTCACCTGTTCATCGGTGAGTTCCACCTTTGTCATGCTGTCCGATGACTGTTTTTCTTGTTCGCCAGCGTCCTTAGTTTGCTTGCCACAAGCTGCCAAAAGGACGATGAGCGAAAGGATGAGATATGCTTTTGTTTTCATTTTTTATATGGTTGGATATTGTAAATTGATGATTGTGTCGATGAATTGTTCGTATGCTTCCCAATAATCAAGCTCGGTTTGCACGGCGTCACCCATGGTCTGAATGAACCCGATGTAATCGGTTGCACCCAGTTTGTAAGCAGAAGACGCGCCACGTTGCTGCGCCCTGGCCGTGGGAAGAGCTGTGTCCCGGTAATATTGCAGTTTGTGACGCCACTTCTGGTACGCAGTGTGCAAGCGTGCTTGGTTGTCACCCAGCTGTTTTTTCAGCAAGTCAAACTGCGTGTTTTCGATGTCCCTGTCCAGGGCGGCAGCCTTTTGTCGGGCCTTGTACGAACGTCTGAACAGCGGAACACTCACGCCAACGTCGAATGTCCAGTAGCCGTTTTTGTCGCCAATGCGCTGTGTACTACCCTCTATGAAGAATGCGGGAAGCCCTTTGGACTTTTCCAGTCGGATGTTTTCTTCGGCCAATTTGACCCTCTCCGACTGACAAGTCAATACGGGATTTGCACTGCCTGCTACCTCTCCAAGCGTCTCGTCTGGAGCCGTAGTGGGTTCATAGAGTCCCTCTCCCAGCCACCGTGACAAGGCCTTCAACGCCACTTGGTAATCAAACACCGACTGCTTGAAGTTTTCTTTGGTTTCAACAGCCTTCTTCTTAGCGGCCAGATAAGCCAACTTCGACGTTTCTCTTGCCTCGTAACGCACTTTCGCCGCATGCTCGAAGTTCTGGTAGATAGAATCTATCATGCATGCACGTTCATCCTTTGCCTTAGAATATAAGCCTGCGCATAATCGCGGTAAACGGCTTTGCGCAATTGATGTTCGGTGAGATTCATCTCCGCACGAGCCACATTCACCTTTTGGCGCTGGGTGCGCACGCGCTGTTTGTTCCCCAGTACGTCAATGTTTTGCCTGACAGACAACAGGGTAAAGGTGGCGTCGTTGCCTCTGCCAAGCTCATCTACCCCGGCCGACAGCTCAGTAAGTCCCACCTCGCTTACGCCCTTGACCATGGCCTCTTCACGGCTGACACTCATCCGTGCCAGACGAATGCTTGGATGATATTGCTCGGCCAGCTGCAGGGCTTGCTGCAAACTCACTGGCTGTTGAGCCTGCATGCCGCATGGTGCCAGCAGTGCCAGCATCAGGGCAAAGGCCGCTTTGGGTAACCTATTGGCAGTTTTTCGCTGCGCTTTCTCTTCCAAAGCGTACAATAAAGGAACGACAAGCAAGGTAAGTAGCGTAGCCGTGAACAGTCCGCCGATGACCACAGTGGCCAAAGGTCGCTGCACTTCAGCACCTGCCGACCCCGACACAGCCATGGGCAGGAAACCCAACATGGCAGCCGTGGCCGTGAGAAGGATAGGGCGGATGCGCTCTTGCGTACCCTTGATGATTCTGCGGTTGATGTTGTTCATACCTTCTTTCTTTAACGAGTTGAAACGATTGATGAGTACCAGACCGTTGAGTACGGCCACTCCGAAGAGGACGATGAAGCCCACTCCGGCCGAAATGGAGAAGGGCATGCCGCGCAACAGCAAGGCCAATACGCCGCCGACCGTGGCCAGCGGAACCGCCATGTAAATCATGAGGCTCTGCTTGAGCGATTTCAAGGCGAAATAAAGTAGCACGAAAATCAGGAGCAGGGCGATGGGCAAGACGATCATCAAGCGATTCTTGGCCTCCTGAAGTTTCTGGAATTCACCGCCATACGCCAACCGATAGCCAGCCGGCAGGCGCAGTTGCTGTTCGAGTTTGTCCTGTATCTCATCCACAACCGACTGCACATCCCGTCCTCTGACGTTCACGCCGACATAGATGTTGCGCGAGGTTTGTTCGCGGGAAATCTGCATGGGCCCCGACTCATAATCAATTTGCGCCACCTCGCTCAAGGGTATCTGTGCCCCGCTGGGCAGCGGTATGTAAAGTTGGCGCAGGTCGTTGATACTCTTCCGGTAAGCGTCAGAGAGCCTGATGACAAGGTCAAACCGTTTCTCGCCCTCAAACACCGACCCTGCCGAACTTCCGGCAAATGCGCTGCTGACATAGGCATTGAGGTCATCGATGTGCAAACCGTATTGCGCCACCCGCTGCCTGTCGTACTTCACAGTAATCTGCGGCAGTCCGTCCGTGCGCTCAAGGGCCACATCCTCGGCTCCCTCTATCCTACTGATGATGCTCACCATCCGCTCACCCAGTTCGCCGAGTTTGTCGAGATCATCGCCATAAAGTTTCACGGCCACATCCTCGCGCACACCCGTGAGCAGCTCGTTGAAACGGAGGGCCACTGGTTGTGAGAACGAGAAGTTGAGCCCCGGCAGCATTTGCAACTTGTCTTTAATCTTTTCTATCAATTCTTCTTTGGTCTTGGCCGATGTCCATTTGCTGCGATCCTTTTCCAGAATGATGAAGCTGTCCGTGTAGTCGAACCCCATCGGATCGGTGGGTATGTCGGCCACCCCAATGCGAGCGCATACGGTTTTGATTTCCGGAAAGCTCTGAAGCAGCAGGCGTTCCACCTCTTCCTCTCGCTTGATGGTTTCCGAGAGCGAACTGCCGGGGCGGAGGAAGGTTTGCATGGCGATGTCGCCTCATCGAGTTCAGGCACAAATTCGCCTCCCATCCGCATGAAAGCGAATGCGGCAGCCAGAAACAAAGCAGCGGCAGAAACAAGTACCATCTTTTTATGACGTAGGGCATACAGCAGCAGCGGGTGATAAACATGTATGATGCGCCCCGACACACGGTTGCCCATGCGCTGCAAGCTACGTTCCATCCGCACCATCCATCCGCCCTGGTGGCTCAGTGGACGAATCAGCAAAGATGAAATCATCGGCACATACGTCAGACACAGAATGATGGCTCCCAGTACGGCGAACGAGAAGGTGTAGACCATGGGGGAGAACATTTTTCCGCTGACGCCAGAGAGAAAGATGATGGGGGTGAACACGATGAGGATAATCAGCTGACCGAAGAAGGCCGAATGCATCATTGAAGAGGCGGCCTCGAAGGCGACGGCGTTCATGCCGCCCCGGCCCAGTTGGCTGTGTTTCTTGATTCTTTTCTCCATTTCGAACACCGTGCCTTCTACGATAATCACCGCCCCATCGACGATAATTCCAAAGTCGATGGCACCCAGGCTCATCAAGTTGGCGCTCACGCCGAAAAGCCGCATCATGATGAGGGCGAACAGTAAGGACAGCGGAATGACCGATGCGGCGATGAGACCTCCACGCAAACTTCCCAATAACAGCACCAGCACGAATATCACGATGAGCGCCCCTTCTGTCAAATTGCGCGCAATGGTGCTCGTTGTACGCTCGATAAGGTTGGATCGATCGAGAAAAGGTTTGATGTCGATGCCGTCGGGCAGCGACTTTCTGACACTCTCCATGCGCTCCTTCACCGCCCTGACCACCTTGTCAGAGTTGGCACCCTTGAGCATCATGATCATACCCCCGACGGCCTCATGACCATCTTGCGTGAAAGCGCCGTACCTCACTTGCGAGCCAAAGCCCACCTTGTCGGCTACGTCGCGCACGAGAACAGGGGTGCCGTTGACATTCTTCACCACGATGTTCTCAATGTCGTCAACCGACTTCACCAGTCCGTCGCCCCGGATGAAGCTGGCCATGTGGTCACGCTCTATATAGGCGCCGCCCGTGTTGACGTTATTTTTTCTCAGGGCTTCGTACACCTCGCCCACGCTCACGCGCATGGCGTTGAGCCGCTGGGGGTTGAGGGCCACCTCGTATTGCTTGATGCTTCCGCCAAACGAGTTGACCTCCACCACGCCCGGAATCATGGACAGCTGGCGCTTCACTATCCAGTCTTGAATGGTGCGCAGCTCCTGCGTACTGTAACGGGCGGTGTCTTTGGGAACAAGGGTGTACTGTAAAATCTCGCCCAGTCCCGTGCTGATGGGACCCATCGCGGGCGTTCCGAATCCCTCCGGAATGTCCTCGCGCACCTCTTCCAGCTTCTCTTGCACCAACTGGCGGGGCAGGTAAGTGCCCATATCCTCTTTGAAAACGATGGTAACAACAGACAGGCCAAAGCGTGAGATGGAACGGATGCCCTCAACGCCAGGCAGGTTGGACATGGCCAGCTCTACGGGATAGGTGACGAACTGCTCGATGTCGGCCGTCGAGAGATTTTCAGAAACCGTGATGACCTGCACCTGGTTGTTTGTGATGTCGGGCGTGGAGTCTACGTTGATGGTTCGCAATGAATACACTCCGCCGCCGATGATGGCCGCCAACAGGAGTACCACCAGAAATTTGTGTTGAATGGAAAAATAGATAATCTTGTTAATCATAACCTTATTAGTATGAACATGTACGACTTACTGCGGAACAGTTGTTGACAACTGCTCTGCCACTAGATAAAAACAATGGGTATGATAAAGCGGGAGGACCCCTTCGTCCACTTGAGGCTATATGTGCCTCAAGCAATCGGACGATGGGGTCGGGCGTTTCGCCAACTGGCGAGACTATCTGCACGTGCGGGTGCATGTCGGCAGCGTGGGCGCACAGCCAATGAGGCTGCTGCTGCGCCACTTGTATGATGGGCTGCGCATGCTCGTCGTCCTTAACAATGTGCCTGATTTGCTCTACGGGACAGTTGTCTGCCTGCGATTCCTGTCCGGAAGAATGATGGTGGGTGTGGCGGTCATTGATTTGACCGTCTGTTTCGCACCTCTCTTCCACGAAACAAACGTTGCTCAGGTGGTGATGATGAGGCACGGCCAAAACCAGCAACACCATGAGCATTGCCAGCCAAAGACTTACTATGAGAGCTTTTCCCCGCATCATGATGCAAAGGTAGCAAAATTTTGTTGCAACTCAGTTGCAAAGTGCTCATCAATCTGTTTTTTCAATTGCATTGACTTTGGTTTTCAATGTAGATGCGCTTGCGCACCTATCTTATACGGCTATTCGTCGAATGTGTTGATTGTCAGCACACTAACCGTTCAGCCAATGGTAATACAGGCGGGGATATCTGGCAGAGGCCAAACGTAGGTTGGGTGTCGCTGACTCGCTCTCATCCGATCCGGACAGGACCTATTATCAGAATATCGTTGACGCTAACGACAGCAATGGATACGGATGGAACCGCATTGAAGTCAATAATATACGCAGTACCAAAGGCACCATTCGCTACAGCGTTTCCACAAAATCGAGCTTTACTGGCACTACGTTCGCAGGGCAATGGGTGTCAGCAGCAGACTTTAACCTGAAATAGACAGGGCAATTAAGTTTGTTTTTGCGAACAACGGTGTGGATGTTAGTGTGAAGG
>NZ_BAIS01000082.1 GCF_000613345.1 Prevotella disiens JCM 6334 = ATCC 29426
ATTAGAGAACTACCTCAGTGAGCATTTCCCCGAAATGCTGGGTGATAAACCATTCATAACGTCAAGAGCCGATGAAGCCCTTACCACCTACTGCAATGCTATAGCACAAGGTTTTTCTCACCCAGAGGCGGAAACCATGGCAAGTGAAGTCTTGCATCGAGGACTTCATTTTTCCAAGTATGACACACTTGTATCTGTCTTGGAGAATGAGTTTGAGAAGGAACTGCCCTCTCCGCTCCCCGAAAGACTAACACCAATGCTTCTGAAGAATAAGGCTGTGCAAAGCGTTTTCGACAAGTATGAGCTGACTGACGACTTTGGCGCAACACCAGAGTATGAGAAACTCTACACCGAACTGACAGGAACAATCGTTCTGCTCATTGAGGTCAATGGTCTGCCAACGATAGGCGGTGAGAACATGACTTGATGTAGCACCATCTGGAGCTTTTGTAGTGTCAAGAGCCAAGATAAACGCTCCACTCCACACGCCAAGAGTTTTTTCAAACACTTGTCTTTGTGTAGTCTGCGCATCTTGTAACTGCTCTTGAAACTATAAAAAGCTCCTATATGAATACAATCATCATGAATCAAGACGTTCACACACCTGCCTTCATCAAGGTAGACGCATCGAACAAAACCGATAATGACAAGCAGCAGCCGACTTCTCCCAAGCAAGTCCGCCGCTTCGGTTGGACACGCTTCATCGAACTCGCAATCCTGCTTTCCATCGTTATCGGCGCCATTTGGCTTATCTCGAAGATAGTAACGCCACAGGTCGTAACTGTCGTGTCAGTTATTGCAGGTTTTCTGATACTACGCTTTATAGTCAGGGTAATTCTGAAAGTGGCATTTACGCTGCTGAGCATTCTCTTCTGGCTGGCGATTGTCTGTGCCATCCTGCTCTGCGTGCTTTGAGAAGCACAACTCTGTAAAACCTTCGTTTTATTTCATCAGGTGGTTATCTCGCATTTTGAGATAGCCACCTTTTCTTTATTCTACTACGAGCGTTGCACTTTTGCTTCTTTTCCGATGCTCCACGATATGCGATAACAAGAAGACGGATGCTGCTCCCTTTTTATCCGCAAAGGTAGTACGGGGCTTGTGGCTTTCAAAAGGTCTATGCCGGCTTGGTTTGTCTGGAAAATCTCCACACCTACGGGTAGTATTTTCCGCCAAAACCTTGTGCAAGCCTGCCCCGCTACCTCTATTTTGCTACAAAAAGGAATCAGCATACTCCGATCTTTGGACGCATAAAAAAAATGTCGCTATGGATAAGCAAAAAGTAAATACAACATCTTCGATGAACAGAAAAGGATATAGCTCCTCCTCTCATTACCGCATTAACCCTGTGGCTGAAAAGAGGGAGCAAGTAGTGGCTACGAAGTTTGTGCAGTGGGACGTTTCCCCTTTGGAGAGCCTTTGTAACAGCAAAATATATCTCCTGCGTGTGAAACTCAATCGTGGAGAGTGTATGAGCCGTGAGGAAAAGAATTGGCTATGTGAAGCGGTAAACTCAAACACCTTTTTCCGAACAGCCGTACCCCTGCAAGGCTATCGCTTTGACTTCTTTGATGTACTGAAGAAATACCTTGTCAATCAGTACGGACAATGGACAGAGTATTACGCACCCGACAGAACAAGCCTAAGAGCCTACCTATATGGGCGCATCAATCAAATAGTAGAAATTCCAAAATACTAAGCAATATGAAAGGAACAGAACATTTCACACGGACAATAGCCGAATATCTCAATCAGCGTGCTATGACAGACCCCTTGTTTGCCCCTAACTTGATGAAACCTAACAAGAATATCGAGGAGTGCATCACCTACATTCTTAATGAAGTGCAGAAAAGCGGTTGCAACGGCTTTGATGATGATGAAATCTTCTCTATGGCTGTTCACTACTATGATGAGGACAATATAGAGATTGGCAAGCCTACCAATTGCCAAGTAATGGTCAATCACATGGTAGAACTCACAGAGGAAGAAAAAGCCGAAGCAAGACAAGAAGCCATTAAGCAATATCAGCGTGAGGAACTTGCCAAAATACAGAGCCGTAACGCACGAGTTAAAAAGACCGAGAACATAGCAACCCAAGTACAACCATCACTATTCGATTTTTAAGTCTATGAAACCAAGAAACAAATTTGAAAAAGCGGTTTTGGAACAAAGCAAGCATCTTTGCCCGATAACCAAGACACAAAGTAAGTGGGCATTCCGTGAGTGCATAGACCACTTCGCCTACCGCTTGCCAAAAGGTCGCACCACTTGTATGGATTGTGGGCATAGTTGGGTAATGAACAAACATAGAGAAAGTTGCACTTGCCCTCATTGCAGGGCAAAGTTGCAGGTCAAGGAAACATTCCAAAGGAAATTGCAGCAGAAGCACTATTTCACGACACTTACCGCTTGCGGAGAATACCAAGTGTTGCGGATGTTCCTCCTCGTGGCTGAAATGGAGAAAGGCTGCAAGGCTGGACACTATGTGCTTGAAATCGGTCAGTATTGGTGGAACGCACAAGGACGGCAAGCCATTGTTGCCATTCCACGCACATTGGGCAGATATGTTGATACCTTTTCTTACTATACCCCTATGGCTATCCGTAACGACAACGAAGCCTACCGATATGCAGCCTATTCGCAGATATATCCGAAGTTCAAAGTATCAGACACGCTCCGCCGAAATGGTTTCAAGGATTATTTTCACGAAATACCCCCGACAACACTCATTCCTGCCTTGCTTTCTGACAGCCGTGCAGAAACATTGATGAAAGCAGAACGGTTTGAACATTTACGCTATTTTCTCAATACTCCTCGAAACTTCGACAATTATTGGCAGTCCTACAAGATAGCCAACCGTAATGGATATGAGATAACAGACATTTCCCTTTGGTGCGACTATGCAGACACACTCCGCAGGTTGGGCAAAGACATTCACAGCCCGAAGTTTCTTTGCCCCACCCACCTCAAATCCGAACACGACCGCAGACACAATGAACTCCTCAGATTGCGTGAAAGGGAGGAGATACAACAGAAGCAAAAGAAGGCTATGGAAGACGAAAAACGTTTCAAGGAACTCAAATCCAAATTCTTCGGTATCCATTTCACGGACGGCACAATCCAAGTCCACGTATTGGAGAGCGTGCGTGAACATTTGGAGGAGGGAGCGACCATGCACCATTGCGTATTCTCCAACGAATATTATCTTAAAGAGGACTCACTAATCCTGTCGGCTACCATTGAGGGCAAGCGGATAGAAACAATAGAGGTATCACTGAAATCATTTGAGGTGGTGCAAAGTCGTGGAGTGTGCAACAAGAATACCGAGTACCACGAACAGATAGTAAACCTTGTGAATGCCAATCGAGGTCTTATAAGCCGAAGAATGAAAGCAACAGCATAAAGTATGAACCATTAAATTATCAGAGATATGAAGACAGAGATTGAAAACATTATCTACAACTATGCGGATGAGATACCGCATATTCTCATTAGGGTTATCAACGCAATAACCCTATCCGACTGCAAAGAGGAGTTAAGGTCGGCTATCAACAAAATAGCCGAAGAAACGGAACTTGACAAGTTCTTTGCATACGGCTATGGTGCACATCACTTTTGGCTTAAACATCGCAAATTATCCAATGGAGAGCCAAAGGAACACAGATTATTAAAGGTTGAATTTTAAGATTGCGAAGATGAAACAGAGATTTTTGGTATATACGCAATATGTTTTCGATGGCGTATTCGATGTTGTTGCAGAGAGCAAGGAGGAAGCACGGCAGAAAGTCCTGCAACATTGTGGGTTGGTCATGGGTGGAAGTATTTACAGCACCCTACCCGATGATGAGATAAATTGGGCTTTCGACAAACACCCTAACAGACGAATAGACAGAATAACAAATGTGTAAAAAAACAGCTTTTATAAAACCAAGAGCCACGCAAACCGAAAATTTGCGTGGCTTCTTTTCTTTGTCTTTGAACAGGCAGGCGACCAAAGCAAAGAAGCAAAAGAAAGTCGCTATGTAAAACTTTCCCAATGATAAACCATAAAACGAGTTTACTTTTGGCATAGTCTTTGCATTTAGGAAAGAAATGGTTTTACATAATTTTTTGACAGTTATGACAGACGTATTTCTTATTGAGGGTGTAAAAGGCTCTGGTAAAAGTAAAAGAATTCATAGTTTAAAAGAGGACTACATAAAAGCAGGATACAAACTAACCGACTCCGAGAACGAAGAAGATTGGAATACTGCCATATTCGTTCTCGAAAAAGAGGGACAGAAAATTGTATTAAATTCAGGGGCTGATACGAAGTCTATTATTGCAAGCTTTGGAATATTTCTTTCGAATCATAAAGATGCTATTGAAGTATATACGGCAATTAGACCACAACAGAATAATCCAAGACTACATAAATGGATGAAAGATGCTTTGAGTATTCTGCACATAAAGAGTGAAAAAGTTTATCATCTTCCAGAGGAGTTATAACGAAAAGACTATGGCACTCCACCCTCATGAACTTGTTTACTTATTAAAGAACAAGGCAAACTCCACTTGCCTTCGTTTCACCAATCCTTTTAAGACCTTGCCCCTATATCGGCAGAACGAGACATACTCGTGATAGATGTTCCTGTCTCCAGCCTCTATCTTTTTCAGCAATCGACTCTTGGGGTGCTTGCCATAACCGAGCAGTCGCCCCACGCCCACATTGTAGGCAAGCAAAGTCAGTAGCAGCGCATCCTTGCCATATCCTTTGAAGTGTTCAAAACATTTCCAAAGATCGGCACGAAGCAGCGAGTCCGCTTGCCGTTCCGTCATATTGGAAGAGAAGTGCTCTCCAGGTTGCAGCTGATGCCCATAGCCTACATACGGATAGCAACCTTTTCCGTGTAGCCCCTCGAAGTATTTCACGACCACCACGGCGCGCTCAAAAGGAGGCAAGTCTGCCAACCGTACCCTGCGCTGGGCAAGTAGCGGCTGGCAGAGCAAGCACATTATACAGAAAAAAGCAAAACGTTTAGCTGTTCGCATCGTTCAAGGCTCTGGTTACTACTGTGGTGGTCTTTCTCTTTTCCTCCGCCTTTTCGTTGTTGAAACTGAAAGTCAGCTGCTGCACCTTCCCGAAACTATCCTCCACATACACATCAATCGTCTGGCGGTCGGTGGAGAGCGAAGTATAGTACAGGCGGAACACGTCCTTGGTGAGCGGATAGCGATCGTTGGGCTTAAATACCGTTCTATCGTCCATTTTCAATGTTCCCTTGCCGTCGGGCTGGAAGTATCGGATGGTGTAGCGTGTGTCGGCAAACTCACCCCCTCGCTTGAGCGTGCAGCGTATCTCTGCCGTCTGTCCCTTGACAATGTCCTTCTGAACGGGCATCGTCTCCACTGTAAACGGATAAGACTGCTGAACATCCAGCTCCCTATCACAAGCAGATAAACAAAACACGGCAAGGGAAAGTACGCCCATTACCCATATCGAACTTAATATCTTCTTTTTCATGTTTCTTTTCTATTAAATATTAAACCTAAGTCCTGCTGATAGCGCAGGACGGAAACGATGCACGTCAGAGCCGAAGAGCAACCGCCCTTGTGCCTTGACAAGAAACAGAAGCCTGTCCGTGAGGAACACCTCCACCGAGCCATGAACGGCTCCGCCATAGACGAAGCGTGAGCGGTCGAGCAGCGTAGCCCCATCGGGCAGTAGCTTCTGATCCTCGTTGATTTCCTCATAACCACCTAATACGGATATGCCACCATAGAGAAGCACGTTCTTGCCATTGTCGGAGAGTATCGGGTGCATATAGCCCACCTGTAAGAGTGCATCCTTGAGTTTTACGTTATAACTCCTGTACGGCATATTCTGCTGTTCATACTCTGCCATAACAAAGGTGTAGTTCTCCTTTTTGAGATAACGGGGAAGCGATATGCCTACACCGAAATTATCACCTGTAAAAAGTTTCTCTCCCTTGATAAGCGGAACACTCCCTACGACCTCTATTCCCCTTTGCTTGGGGATAAGTCGCTGTGCCTGCAACGGCAGACTGAAAGCCATTGCCACCGCCACGCAAGCCGATAAAATGAAATTCTTCTTCATAAAGCCTACCATTTGAGTTTGAGGTTGTCAATCTTCTTTGCCAGCTGCAAATCTTCCTGCCCGACATAAAAGGTCAGTGTGCGTCCGCCGTTTCGCTCGTAGATCGTTACCTCCAGTTGTTTTTCCTCCGAGAGGGCAAACTGCTCCAATACGAACACGGAATGCTCGCTATCCTTGCCCTTTACTTGCATTACCTGATGATAGGCACGCAAGGGCTGCAACACCTGTTCTTGTATGGCGGTACGCTTTGCAACCTTCTTATCCACCACCTTGAACGTGATGAAGTCCACCGAGTACGGCATATTCGTGCCGTTTTCCATACGAGTGTGGAAATACAGCAAGCCGTTATGAGCGTACAAGCCACGAAGCAGGAACTTCATGCCGAACTGCTGTGCACCGATATGCTTAATGCAGCGTCTGTCATTCTGATAGATAGTCTGCATCATCAGTTTTACTAATACGGGCGACTCGTTGCCAAGTTCCTTAAAGTAAATGTCAGAGCGATTGCTTGGCAGTCGTCCGTCCGTTGGTGACAGGAAGTCCTTCATCTCTATGCTGAGCTTCTTTGGCTCATCAGCATATTTGACATGTAGGCTCGGCGATGGGCGCCTTACCACCTTTCGGTGGTAGGTTTCCCATAGCCTGCCCCCGAACCGTACGTGCAAGTCTCCCTGCATACGGCTCTCCGCTGGTAATATCAGTTTATTTGTCATGGGCATGAATTTTTGCATTACAATGTTTGCATACTGCCAACGTCTTACGCCATTTCTTAATCATCAGTCGGTGCCACTCCGTATCGGTATTTATACCTTTGAGTTTACGGACTTGATACATTACGGTCTTGACATTGGTTGCTCCACACAATTCACATTTGTGCTCCATGAGTCTCTCCGCAAGAGTGGGGAAAGGAAGTACAAACGTGTTAGGTAGATTATCGCAGGTTGCGTCTTTGTCCGGCTCTTGCCTTGCAAAGCCGTCATTATAGAATATTCGGAACTTGGTTTCTCCTTTCTTTGCTTGATAAGG
>NZ_BAIS01000081.1 GCF_000613345.1 Prevotella disiens JCM 6334 = ATCC 29426
TTGCATGAAAGTTTGCGAAAGAAGATATTAGAAACTAATAATTCCTATTTTGCTTAATTACAGGCAGGTATTAATCCTCTTGTTGCTTCCCCGTAGGGGCGTGATTTATCACGTTCCTAAAATCCCAAAAATAAGCTAATTTATTGCTAAGAGGAACGTGATAAATCACGCCCCTACGAGGTATCTAACTATCAAAAAAATATATCTTTACAAAACGAAAATACGGAAATTTTGACCATTTTTTTATTTGTCTGATAATCAGTGGTTTATGTTTTTGTTTTTAAGACCTATTCTTTCGTAATTCAAAACAGGCTGTTTTGAAGCAAAAAACAATGGGTTTTGAATTGAAAAAGCGTAGGTTTTGAAAAGTTGAAAAATCGGTATTGTTCTAAATTTCCGTAAAACGGATTAGAGTTTAGATTGGAGAGGGAAGAAAATAGAGGTTAGAGAGTTTAGATAGAAGAGTTTAGACCTTAGAGAGGGAGAGGAATTAGGTATTAGAGGGTAAATATTAATTGCGCTCATTTGCACTATCTTTACAATATTAATACGGCTTTCAAAGTTTCTATTTGCATATTTCGAGTTTTATTCGTACCTTTGAGGCTTAAAAATACAGACTTTCCAAACATTTATGGACGACGATAAAAGAATAGAAAACAACGAGGAAGAGGCGGTTTCTAATGATAATATTGCTGGCGAAGAAGGCGAAACCAATAGTGAGGAACGTGATAAATCACGCCCCTACGTTGATGATATTGCTGGCGAAGAAGGCGAAGTAAACGGACGTTTCGATGCTTCGGCAGTGAAACATCTATCGGGAATGTATAAAAATTGGTTCTTAGATTACGCAAGTTATGTAATTTTAGAACGTGCTGTACCGCATATTGATGATGGTTTAAAACCTGTTCAACGCCGCATACTCCATTCTATGAAGCGCATGGACGATGGGCGTTACAACAAGGTTGCCAACATTGCGGGACACACGATGCAATTCCACCCTCACGGCGATGCTTCTATTTGCGATGCGTTGGTACAGATGGGACAGAAAGATTTGCTCATTGACACGCAAGGAAACTGGGGAAATATTTTCACTGGCGACCGTGCTGCTGCGCCACGTTACATCGAATCACGTCTGTCGAAGTTTGCTTTGGAAACTGTATTTAATCCGAAAACCACTGAATGGCAACTTTCTTACGATGGTAGAAACAAAGAACCTGTTACGCTGCCTGCTAAATTCCCTTTGCTTTTGGCACAAGGTGCGGAAGGAATTGCAGTAGGTTTGTCGTCTAAAATTCTGCCTCACAACATGGTGGAAATATGCGATGCAGCTATCAACTATCTTAAAGAAAAGCCTTTTGCCCTCTATCCCGACTTTCCAACGGGTGGCAGTATCGATGTTGAAAAGTATAATGACGGTCAGCGTGGTGGCACTTTGAAAGTGCGTGCCAAGGTGGAAAAGATTGACAACAAGACCCTTGTCATTCGTGAAGTACCTTTCACAAAGACGGCAAGTTCGTTGGCAGAATCGATTACCAAGGCAGTTGAAAAGGGGAAACTCAAAATTCGCAAGGTGGAAGATATGACGGCATCGGAAGTAGAAATACAGTTGCATCTTACACCAGGTACATCGAGCGATAAGACCATGGACGCTTTGTATGCCTTTACCGACTGCGAAGTTTCTATTTCGCCTAACTGTTGTGTTATTTCCGATAACAAACCGCAATTCTTAACCATTTCCGATGTGCTTCGCCATTCGGTCAATC
The DNA here is from genome assembly GCF_000613345.1 of Prevotella disiens JCM 6334 = ATCC 29426. Taxonomy (GTDB): domain Bacteria; phylum Bacteroidota; class Bacteroidia; order Bacteroidales; family Bacteroidaceae; genus Prevotella; species Prevotella disiens. The sequence continues at coordinate 1,764 of NZ_BAIS01000081.1, forward strand.
ACACGCAAGGGTTGCTCCGTAGAGAGTTGGAAATAAGGAAAGCCGAACTGGAAGAGCAACTCTTTTTCAGTTCATTGGAACGCATTTTCATTGAAGAACGCATTTACAAGGAGCGAGGTTTTGAAACGGCAAAGACCATGGACGATGCCATAAAGTTTGTTGATGGCAAGTTAGAACCATTCAAAAAGAACTTCATTCGTGAGGTGAAACGTGAGGATATACTCCGACTGATGGAAATAAAAATGCAGCGAATTCTTAAATTCAACAAGGACAAAGCTGACGAATTATTGAAAAATATCCAAGCCGAAATCGCCGAAATCAATAAGGATTTGAGCGAAATGGTGCGTGTTACCATAGAATGGTTCAAACATTTAAAGGCAAAATACGGTAAGGATTATCCTCGAAAAACCGAAATAAAAAGCTTCGATACCATTGTTGCTGCGAAGGTTGTCGATGCCAATGAGAAGTTGTACATCGATAGAAAAGGCGGCTTTATCGGCACTGATTTAAAGAAAGCAGAGTTCGTTCAGAACTGTTCTAACCTTGACGACGTCATTGTTTTCTATCGTGATGGCAAGTATAAGGTAGTGCATATTGCCGACAAAGTGTTTGTCGATAAGGGCGTTATCCACGTTCAAGTGTTCAAACGCAACGACCGCCGCACAATTTATAATGTCGTTTACAGAGACGGAGCGCAAGGTCCTTACTATATAAAACGTTTCAATGTCGTTTCGGTAATCCGTGATAAGGACTACGATTTGACACAAGGAACGCCTTCTTCACGTGTACTTTATTTCACAGCCAACCCTAACGGAGAGGCTGAAATGGTCAAAGTAATCTTAAAAGACCAACCAGGCAGAGCGCGTTTTATGCGTTATCTTGAACGCGATTTCTCTAATGTGCTAATCAAAGGAAAGGGAGCGAAAGGTGTTATTCTTTCAAAAGATGTCGTTGAAAGAGTATCTTTGAAAGCGCATGGAACGTCTACTTTAGGCGGTAGAAAGGTATGGTTTGACGCTGATGTAAACCGTATCAACTACGAGGAACAAGGTACTTTGTTGGGCGAGTTTAACGACAAGGACACCATTCTCGTTGTTTTGGACAATGGAGAGTTCTATACTACCAATTTTGATGCTGCCAATCACTATGAGGACAACATTTTCCGATTAGAGAAATTCGACCCAGAGAAGACTTGGACAGCCGTTGTTATTGATGCCGACAATCAAGGTTATCCTTATTTAAAGCGTTTCTGCATGGAAAATGCGACTCGTCATCAAAGTATTATAGGTGAGAATCCAAAGTCAAAACTTGTATTCTTGACCGATGTTGCCTATCCTCGTGTTGAAATAACATACGGTGGTAGCGATGCAAATCGTGGTGCTGACATCGTAGATGCTGAAGAATTTGTTGGCATTAAAGCTATAAAGCCAAGGGAAAACGACTCACTACTTTCAAAGTGAGCAAGATTCAGGAGTTAGAACCTACTCGTTTCCCTAAACAAGATGAGCCTGAAGATGCGGAGGAAGTAGACGAAAACGAGTTGGAAACTACAAACGTAGAAGAGAAAGCAGAAGGCAATAACTCTGAAACGCCTATTACAGAAGCAGAAAACAACGCATCGGAAGGCAGTGAACCAAGCGAAAAGTCTGCAAAAGCAAATGGAAAAGAAGCTGATGAAGGGCAATTAACATTGCTATTCGAGGAATAATAAAACGTAAAACAATGGTAAAGAAAATAATTTCCCTTGTCGTTCTGTTGTTAATGAGCATTGTTTCATTGGCGCAAGATACCTTACGTTCGGGCAAAGTAATTACCAATGCGCAACTGATAGGCATGGGACACATTAACCAATTGGACACTTATCTGTCGCCAAGCGAATATACGGGTGGCGAATTGCGTTATGTTTCGCATACCATACGAGAGAACGGAACTCCCATTTCACGCGAAATAATTCATCAAGCCCACCTTTCCTATACCCACAATCCGTCGGGAAGAAATAGGAATATAGGCGGTTTGTATAATTTTCAGTACAATGTTCTTTACGCCATAGGGCAGTGGAAAATGGGCAATGGAACGTTGGCAGCAAAAGTAGGCGGTGGCATTGATGCCAATTTAGGCTTTGTTTACAATATGCGTAACGGCAACAATCCTGCACAAGCCTATATGAATTTAAACCTTGCACCCGTTGTTTCAGCTCAATATTCGTTCCGTTTGTGGAAACGACCTTTCCGCCTTTCTTATTCGGCACAGGTGCCATTGGTAGGTTTAATGTTTACACCTAACTTTGGACAAAGCTATTACGAAATATTTTCGGAAGGTAATTACGACCACAATATCGTACCAACAACCTTCGGTGTAGCTCCTTCTTTGCGACAAATGCTTACCTTTGATTTCACCATTCACCATACTACGCTGCGTTTAGGCTATTTGGGCGACTTCCAACAAGCTAAGGTTAATGGATTAAAATACCATACATGGAGCAATCTTTTCATGGTTGGCATTGTTCGAAAGTTCTCTATTACAAAGTTTTTGCCATGATGTTTCAACTATTTAAATATCGCTTTCACGCCTTTGTTGCGCTACTTTCCACATTATTTATATTGTCGTTTCTTTCGTCGTGCGTTACCAATGACGAGCAACCCGATACGGTTCAAGGTAATGTTGAGGCACTTTGGCAAATCTTGGACGAGCATTATTGTTTCTTTGAACAGAAAGGAATTGATTGGAAAGAGGTGCGCCAACGTTATCTAAAGCAGATAAATGGGAATATGACAGAACGCCAACAATTTGAAGTAATGGCTAATATGCTCTCTGAATTGAAGGATGGACACGTCAATCTTTTTACATCTTTTAATATTGGACGCTATTGGTCGTGGCGTGAAAACTATCCTCAAAATTATTCAGATTCGTTGGAACGCAAGTATTTAAAGACCAATTACCTTATTGCAAGTGGCATGGATTACACCATTTTGGATGATAACATAGGCTATTTGCGATGCGAAAGTTTTCAAAATGGTATTGGTGCGGGAAACTTAGACGATATATTATTGTATTTTCAACCTTGCCGTGCTTTGATAATCGACATTAGAAACAATGGCGGAGGCGCGCTCACCAATGCAGAAGAGTTGGCTGCTCGCTTCACCAATGAGGCTGTTTTGGTGGGTTATATGCAACACAAAACAGGCAAAGGGCATACTGATTTTTCGCCTATGCGGGAGCAAATATTAAAGCCAGGGAAGGGTATTCGTTGGCAAAAACCTGTTGTGGTGCTAACCAATCGTAGTGTTTTCTCGGCGGCAAACGAGTTTGTAAAGTACATGCGTTGCTGTCCTATGGTGAAAATCGTAGGCGACCGCACTGGCGGAGGGGCTGGTTTGCCTTTTTCAAGCGAACTTCCTAATGGTTGGGGCATACGTTTCTCGGCTTGTCCGATGTATGATAAAGATAAAAATCTTACCGAATTTGGCATCAATCCCGATTATAAAGTAGACTTAACGACAGAAGATTTCAATCGTGGGCGTGATACTATCATTGAGTTTGCAAGACATCTTTTGGCTCAATAATAGCTATTTTAAGTTGTAAAAAGCTAACTTTGGCGGATTAAAGCCACTCTAACGCAACAACAAAACCCACATCTTTCCCTTTAAAAGCAATATTCCCATGCGCATTCCGTTATTCTATCGTATGCAATGGACTGATAGAATTCGACAAGTAAAAATCATTCTCGTTGTAGCGGCAATCGTTATAGCGGTCTTATCGTTGTGGGCAAGTAACCTGCTAACGAAAGATTTGGCACGACAAGAACGTGCTAAAATGGAAGTATGGGCGGAGGCTATGCGTGCTTTAAGTCAAGCTGACGAGAATACAGACCTTGCTTTGGTTCTCAAAGTAATTAACGAAAACAACACGATACCTGTCGTTGTATTGGACTATCAAGGGAATGTAACCGATTATAGAAACGTAAAAATCAATGCCAAGAACCAAGAAGACAGTTTGAAATATGTTTCATCAATGGCTAAACGACTGAAAAGCAACAAACAAATCATTAAAATAAACTTTTCAGAATCGCCACAAGACTACATCGAAGTGTGCTATGACGATTCTTTAATTCTCAAACGGTTAGCCCTATATCCGTATGTTCAACTCGGTGTTGTAATGCTTTTCGTGGTGGTAGCAATCTTTGCACTGCTCACATCAAAGCGTGCTGAACAAAATAAGGTGTGGGTAGGATTGAGCAAAGAAACCGCCCATCAATTAGGAACACCTATTTCATCACTAATGGCATGGACAACGATACTGAAAGAAACTTATCCTGACGATGATTTGCTGCCCGAAATGGACAAAGATGTGAAACGTTTGCAACTCATAGCCGACCGTTTTTCAAAGATTGGTTCGCTGCCCGAACCAGTCCCAACCAGTCTAAACGAAGTGTTAGACCATGTCATTGATTACATGGACAAGCGCACTTCGAAGAAAATTCAGATGATTAAAATCTTCCCCGAGCAAGATATTATTGTGAAACTCAATGCCTCTCTCTTTGAATGGGTGTTCGAAAACCTATGCAAGAATGCCGTTGATGCAATGGGAGGTGAGGCTGGAACGATAACATTAAAGGTGGAAACGTATAACCAACAAGCCATTATTGAAGTGAGCGATACGGGGAAAGGTATTAAAAGGAAAGACCTTCGCAATGTGTTCCGCCCTGGCTTTACCACAAAAAGTCGTGGTTGGGGCTTAGGGTTGAGCCTTGCTAAACGCATCGTAGAGGAATATCATAACGGTAAAATCTATGTAAAAAGCTCCGAATTAGGTAAAGGAACAACGTTCAGAATAGAATTAAGGACCGATGAAATGCAGCAAAAAGCATAAGCGATAAAGCTGTTTGGTTCTCCTTTTTGGACTAAAAATGAAATAAAGGCTGATACTTCTCACGAGGTGTTAGCCTTCTTTGTCGGCTTCCGTGTTACTTTCAACTCCTCATATAGACATTAATTCTCACATTTCAGTATCTTTCCTGTCATGAAGAGCCTTGGTTCGTGCCAATACTTCTATAAGCGTACTGGAGTATTTTCATAGAAGTACTGGAGTCTTCTCATAGGAGTACTTGAGTACTCCCGTTAAAGTACTGCTGTTTTCTCGTTGGGAAACTGCCACGAAAGTAGTTATATCGTGGCAAGACTTCTGTAAGGCGGATTGCAAAAGAAGCTATTCTTTCGTTCCAAACGTTCCTTTTGAGTAGTGTTTACGAAAAAAAGCCACCCAAAGGCGGTGCAATCGTCTTTGGGTGGCTATTATATAATGTGTTAATTCTTTAAAGTTGCAGAGTCAATTCCTTACTTTTTCTCTCTTCGGCAACAATTGCTTTTGCACGTTCCAAAGCTAAGTTGATATGGCTACAGATATTCTCACGTCCTAACCGTTCATCGAATTTGCATTTTAACAAAATATTTTCTACTTCTGGTAATACACCCGATAGCACCACTTGTATGCCTTGTTCTTCCGATTGTTCGCACATTACAGCGAGGTTATGCAATCCTGTTGATTCTATGAATGGTTTGTATGTTAAAAATGCGTTAAAAAAAAGCAAAAGAAACAGGAATTTTGACCAATTTGTAACCTCTTAATATTCAGCAGATTAGAAAAAGAAAAATAAAACCTATTGTTTTGCGTTCTAAAACAATAGGTTTTGAGG
>NZ_BAIS01000080.1 GCF_000613345.1 Prevotella disiens JCM 6334 = ATCC 29426
TAGGATTTCATCAATCTTGCCAATGATGGTTTTATGGAAAGGAGCAACGGCATGAAACCCGTCCGCATTGGCACGATGCGCCAACTGATTAAGGTTGTTTGCTATTCCACACAGCTTACGGATGAAGTCTGCTTGCTCTACGGTCAGTCGCTCAATGACATTTCCTTTATCAAGAACTTTTCTTACAAACTCACTCATGGTTACTCCTGCGCTTTTGGCTTTGCCTTTAAGCGTATAGTAATCCTGCGTATTCAGTTTCACCGTGATACGGTATTTCTTCTTTTCGGCTACGCCCTTGGTTGGACGACCACCTTTTTTATATTCTGTTTTTATCATACTTGTTTCTTTTATTTGATTTGATGGAGACCTGCGGGATAATCCTCTGCAACGGCTGTTAGGAGGTAGAGCAAGTAGTTTTGGTATGCCCAAAACATAAACTTGCTCCCCGACAAACAGATTATACAAAGCAAATTCTACAATCATAGCTTAATCCCTTTGATTCTCTTATTTTCTGCTTTCTCTGAATGTTTGAATTCAGCACATAAATACTCATTTAGGTCTTTATAATTCTGGAAGACGGAAGAGTAGTCTTGAACATCAAAACCTTCTCTTTTAAGTTGTTCTAAAGTTCGCTTTCCTCCTTCATCATTATCTAAATATGAACAGATGAGCTTGTGCTTTGAAAGAAAAAATCTTGACTTTTTGATATTATTAATCGAGTTAAGTATCAGTGCGGCTTTATTCTCTTCATCTGGACTCATCGTAAGCAAACTAAGATAATCCATAAAACCTTCAAACAGATTGATTTATTCTGAGGGATTGGGAACATACGACACATCGGAAGGAGACAAACACCCTTTGAAGTATGGATTGCTCAACGCATACCCATAAGAATTATTTGGAAATCCTATTGCGTAAAAACTCCTATCACCAATCCTATAATGGATTTCTCTACAATATTTTTTCGCAATGTTCAGATTGATTCCTCTATGTGTGAAATATTCTATGAGATTTGGATGACATAAGTTGGTAGAGCCAATAACCTTTATACGTGATTGGTTTGGAGAAATTGTTTTGCTATTAGCTATAGAGAATTTTGGTAGGTTATTTTGTTTGCCATTAAACAACTCTATAGCTTGTATTAAACTGCAATTATGTAATTTCATAACTAAATCTATAAGACTCCCACCTTCATCAAGTGCAAAGTCATACCATAGATTTTGGTTATAATCAACTTTGAAACTTGGAGTATGTTCATTTCGGAATGGACTTTTATACATTCCGTAATAGCCATAATTCTTTATAGGGTATATAGACATACTACCTAAGTAATCTTTAATTGATATTGCTTTAATTTCATCTATTGTCATACTTGTAACTTTTAAGTTTAGTACTTACTACAATGTGATATTCTTGTAAGTCGTTGACTGTGAAAGGAAAATATGTAGTACTTACCTTTCTTGTAGTAATCATTGCATATGATAGGCTGGTAGTAATGAGGTAGTAACACCCTATCTAATAGTTTACTACGGTCTAATCTTTTTTCTTTCAATGCCTTATCCCTCTTTGTAGTAAAGTAGTATTAATAATTTGTATTGTAACTTTGAATAAAGGGATTTGGAACAATCTTGCGTATATGGTAAACATACATTGGATTGCCACCTATCCTTTTGGATTTCCGCAAGAAACCAGCCTTTTTCAAGGCTTCTCCCATTCTCCTTTCACTTAGGTTAAGCGTTGTATATCCACGCAAATAGTTTAGGATTTCAGAAGTGGTCATATAACTCTCTTCGGTTGCTGCTGGCTTTTCCATACCTTTAAGAAGCATTTCATACTCAACAGTCTGCACTTGAAACCCTTCGCTCTCTTGATGCAATTCGGCTATTTCCTCTTCATTGAACCAATAATGATAGTCAACTCTCCACAATTCAACTGCCTCGGAGTACACCTTATTGATATCAATCTCTTTAGCTGCGTCAATATCAATGTGTTCAACTTCAAAAGGTAGAAAGCGACGACTGCCTGTCGGATCTGTTAGAAAATCATTACCATTAACAGATGCCATAAAGCTTGCTAAGTGAGGATACTCCTCAATGTAAGTGTCGTATGGTCTACGATATTTTACTCTTGGTGTCGTTATCAGATTCTTCAATTCATTTTCAACTCTCTTATTGAGTGCCTTTAGCTGGTCGTCAATATTGATAAAAAGGTATTCCGCAATCAGTGTTTGTACATCTTTTCCTTGTGGGTCAATCTTTCCTGTGAAAAGATAACTCTTCAGATCTTCTGGACAGAGTAAATCAAGGAAAGTTGTTTTGAATTTTCCTTGTTCACCTGTAAGAACTAAACATGTATGATTACGACACTGTAAATCATCCATAGCATTGGCTACGACAGCAACCAACCATTTTACAAAGTAGTGTTTCCATTTATCAGGATTTCTCACCACAACACAATTTGCCAACCTTATAATTTCAGACTCATCTTCACCTTTAGGCTTTGGAAGATTCAACAAATACTCACGAATCGGGTTAACTTTATTGCAAAAGTCGCTCTCCAATATTGCTCGAATATTATCTGCTGGAGTATATATTCCCAAAGTCCCATCTACCAGCCGACGCATAGAGTTAATATCATATTTAGTAAGAGGACGGAATGAAGTATTAGAATCTTGTTCTCGAAACTCTGTTCTATTTTTAACTGTATTAAAACGAAAAGCATAATGCTCTTTCAAGAATTGCTCTATGCGTTCATTCTTAGATTGCTTGGCTCGCCCTTCAGTTCTTTCCTTTTCCATAATGCATATATTTATAAAAGGGAAGAATCAGAATGTTTCTCAGAAATAAAAGCTTTTGCCTCCTTGTTGATTTCGGCAACAGTCTTTTTCTTACCTCCTTCAATCCATGCCAACAACTCATCTTCAAAAAAATAGAGATGCTTACCATTCTTATAACAAGGTAGTAAGCGTTTACGTACTAAGGTGTAAACCGTGGGTTTGGCTTTCCCTATAAGTTTACACGCATCATCTATTCCAATAGGAATACGTTTGGGAGGGACAATAGGGGCTTGTCCTTTACATACTAAATTCTTGATTTCAGCAACTTCGCTGACTAAGTGAGCAACTGCCTTTGGCAAGTTCTCAAAAGTGATTTCATTTTGTACCATAATACTTGTTATTGATTTTTACGGTGCAAATGAAAAAAGTGTTTCCTCTGTGTCCTAAGACACTGAAGAAACACTATAAAAACACAATAGGTTTGTGTGTTATTCTGTTATTTGGTGGTCTGAAAGGCTTTGTACAATGGGTATAGTGCCTTTCTTCTCATCATCACAGAGGTGACTTTTTATGCTTCCAACTTCTACATCTTTGAATGTGGTGGCAAAAACCTGCTTGAGGAACTGTGAAATTTCATCTTGTTTGCCTACTCTAAAATGGTTCCATATATTCCAACCAAAATGAAACAGGTCTAAAGCAACTAACCCTTTGATATTAATTGGTTCAATGTGTGATAAGGGAAGCTTAGCAGAGTACAACTTTATATATTCACAAAGCTTGAGCAAATATTTATCTGAAACATAAGGTGCGAACTATAGTTGAGTATATTTAATAGCTATAGCTTTGTTTTGCTCTTTATAAACTAATTATTTTCATAGGAATGAAACCAGAGTTTCAATATGATGAAACTGGAGTTTCGTACTGATGAAATTAGAGTTTCAAGCTGTTGAAACTATCGCTTAGTACCGAGATGATGTTTTGTTTTATACACGTTTGTAGGTACGCATAAGTGTAGGGTATTGTTCTTCATAGCTGTCGAACTCAATTGCAGAACCGTCGTAACCCATGTCTGTGAAGATATCTCTTATCTCCTTTTGCTCACTTTCAGTCAGTACACGTTCCTTTCGTTTAATTCGATAATAGGCTGTGCGCCCAAAGGTGTAGATGAGATTTTGTCGGATATCACTTAAATCAGCCACCCGCACATTGTCATATATTCGTGATATTCCCCATGCAAAACGTTCCTTGCAGTTTGGATCGAAGAGCGGACAAGGCTGCTTGTCTGCAATCACATTCGTGTTCACCATCATATACTGCTCCCGTCCACCTGTTTCGAGCATCGTGTAGGCGGTGTGGCGTAAGCACTGGCTGGCTTTCTCGCAATGAGTACTAGCACAGTGCGCATAGTCGTAGGGTAATTGATTGTATTGTTCAAGGGTCATAGAACTATCGCTTAAATATTCCGCATATTTTTCTTAAGGATGAAGTGATATTTTGGAGTTCATTGCATACGTCTAACTTATCTTCTTGTCTAATCTTGACTCTATCATAATTATAAAAATAGTACACCTTCTCTTTGTTGGTTTTACTAGTATCACTAGACTCTACTATATTTACGTTAGCAACAAAACTTCTACAAAATATAAGTATAAAGCAAAACAGTGCAAAGTCTAAAATACCTACCAATAGTTTTGCTATATCCCAAACGCCAGAACTATTATTTTCAAAATTAAGAAAGACTCCTAAATCTTTTAATAAGATTAGTAACCAACTAAATGTAATAATTAAACTAACCATTTGATTCACTCTCGAAACAGAAAAAGGATACGATTTATTAAATTGTTTCGGATTGTAAACAGTATGCTCGTTAATTTTTATAATGCCAAAAATAGGTTTTCCTAATTCTATACTCAAGTCTTCAATATGAGTTTCCCAATTTTCCTGCCAAAACTTACTTCCTCGGTTTGCCATATACCATAAGAGGGATAACAAGAAACCTAAAGAAGAAAGAAGTAGAAGTAGCCATTCCTTTTCACTATCAGATGGTTCACTTATTGGTAACACTCTATAGTATCCGACAAAAACAGCACCAATAAAAAGCACGAAGTAGCCTGTGCGCTTCCAATATAACTCAATCTCAAATTTTCTTGTATCAAGTGCTATTTGGAATGCCTCTTCTAATTTCTTTTCATCAAAGTTATTGATATAATCTTCCTTTGATATTCCGCCTTTATTCTCTTTCATAGTGTTTGATTAATCTAAAAAGCCCCAATGATATTTCTACCATTGGGGCAAGGTTATAATATTATTTTACTTCACTTCCTCAAAGTCTGCATCTTGGATGGTGTCATCCTGCTTTGGCTGCTCCTGCTGACCAGCATCTGCGCCTGGCTGAGGACCTGCCTGTGGACCAGCTTGGCTGTACATCTGTTGCGAGGCAGCTTGCATTACGGTGTTAAGGTTGTTGATGGCGGTGTCGATAGCGGCTACATCGGCAGCCTTGTGAGCGTCTTTGAGTTGCTGGAGAGCTGACTCAATGCCTGGCTTTTGGTCGGTTGGAATCTTGTCGCCATTATCCTTCAAGAAGTTTTCGGTGGTGAAAATCATTGAGTCGGCTTGGTTGAGCTTATCAATCTTTTCACGTTCTGCCTTGTCGGCTGCTGCATTTTGTTCAGCTTCTGCTTCATACGGTTAATTTCTTCATCGCTCAAACCGCTTGATGCTTCGATTCGAATGCTTTGTTCCTTGCCCGTAGCCTTATCTTTTGCAGATACGCTGAGGATACCGTTTGCATCAATATCGAATGTTACTTCGATTTGTGGTACACCACGGCGAGCTGGTGCAATGCCTGTAAGATTGAACTGACCGATGCTCTTGTTTTGTGCTGCCATTGGGCGTTCACCTTGAAGAACGTGGATTGTTACCTCTGTTTGGTTGTCGGCAGCGGTTGAGAATACCTCGCTCTTCTTGCAAGGAATGGTTGAGTTGGCATCAATAAGTTTTGTCATCACGCCACCCATTGTTTCGATACCGAGGGTTAATGGAGTAACGTCGAGCAAGACGATGTCGCCCACACCGCTTTCCTTATTAAGGATAGCACCTTGGATAGCAGCACCTATGGCTACCACTTCGTCAGGGTTTACGCCCTTTGAAGGTTCTTTACCAAAATAGTTCTTTACCAATGTTTGTACGGCTGGAATACGGCTTGATCCACCTACGAGGATTACTTCGTCAATGTCAGATGTTTGCAATTTGGCATCACGAATAGCGTTTTGGCAAGGTACAAGACAAGCTTGAATCAAGCCATGTGCCAATTGTTCGAACTGCGCACGAGTCAAACTCTTTACCAAGTGCTTTGGCATACCGCCTTCAGCTGTGATGTAAGGCAAGTTGATTTCAGTTGTTGTTGTACTTGAAAGTTCAATCTTTGCCTTTTCAGCAGCTTCCTTCAAACGTTGCATTGCCATTGGGTCTTTGGTCAAATCGATACCTTCGGCAGCCTTGAAATCGTTAGCCAACCAGTCTATGATAACTTGGTCGAAATCATCACCACCTAAGTGAGTATCACCGTTTGTAGACAACACTTCGAACACACCACCACCGAACTCAAGAATTGAAATATCGAATGTACCACCACCGAGGTCAAACACTGCAATCTTCATATCCTTGTTAGCCTTGTCCACACCATAAGCGAGGGCTGCTGCGGTTGGTTCGTTTACGATACGTTGAACGTTCAAACCAGCGATTTGTCCAGCTTCCTTTGTTGCTTGACGTTGTGAGTCAGAGAAATAAGCAGGCACGGTGATAACAGCGTCTGTAACTTCTTGACCTAAGTAATCTTCTGCGGTCTTCTTCATCTTCTGAAGCACCATTGCAGAGATTTCCTGTGGAGTGTATTTGCGGTCGTCAATCTGAACACGTGGGTAACCACCTTCGTTTACAACATTGAATGGCACACGGTCGTTTTCTTTTGCACACTGAGCGTAAGTTTCGCCCATAAAACGCTTGATAGAGTAAACCGTCTTTTGTGGATTGGTGATAGCTTGACGCTTTGCAGGGTCGCCCACTTTGCGTTCGCCACCTTCAACAAAACCAATCACAGAAGGAGTTGTACGTTTACCTTCACTATTTGCAATTACAACAGGCTCGTTGCCTTCAAACACTGCAACACAAGAGTTTGTTGTTCCTAAGTCGATACCAATAATCTTTCCCATAATTTATATTTTTTATTTTTATTTATTTCGTTTTCTATTGTTGCAGCTTCCTTTCATTGCTGCCTTCGCCTTATTTATTACAAACGATATGCCAAGTGTGCCAAAGTGGAAAGAATGCGACATCTTGTCAGTCGCACTAGGACAACATTTTACAAAACAGGCTATTTTGCATCGCAAAACAGTAGCTTTTGTCCGTCAAAACCTATTGTTTGGCATTTCAAAACAATTTGGAGTCGAAAAAGACTTCGGTAACGAGCATAAAGAAGGTGTCCTGCTCAAGAAAGGAGAAAGGCAGGTGTGCCCAGCCAGGAAAGTAACCGTAATCACCTTTATAAGAATATGTTGCATCGTATTTGTGCGCAGGAATAAACTGGTGGTCAAAGTCTAAATTAACGTTGCTTCCTTCGTGTGTCAAACCAAGATGCTTAACCATCGTCAGAAGAAGTTAGTTTAATTTCTCAGCCTTATTAAACCGT
>NZ_BAIS01000079.1 GCF_000613345.1 Prevotella disiens JCM 6334 = ATCC 29426
TAAAAACTGTGTATAAATGTTTAATGCAAAAACTTGAGTGGAATCGTTGAAATAGAATCGTGAAACAATAAAAATGCTGTTGTTTTCCAAGAAAATCGTTTCTGTTTTTCAAAACCTACACTTTCGTCAGGTCAAACCTATGCTTTTGCATTGCAAAACAGCCGCTTTCGCATTGCAACTAATCAACGAAAATAAAGAAATATTGAAGTTGGTGTAAACTGACTGATAATGAGCAGGAAACGGAATAATTTGCATAGAAATTCCCTTTTCAAAAAAGGCAGGTATATGCAGATTTAAGCAGAAGTTCAGTTACCAAACCGTTACCCGATTTCGTCATAGGTAACGATGGAGTAATATTCGGTAACTGAATTATTTTCGCGCGTGTGGCTGTTGCGACGGTCGGCAGTTTTCTGCATAAGTGAGGAACGCTTTGAATTTGGTAATTTTGCCACAAAACATCAAAGCGTATGAAAACAGAAAAAATGAAGGTGTTGCTCTACCTCAAAAAGAGCGGTCTGGACAAGTCGGGCAAGGCTCCCATTATGGGACGTATTACACTTGGAAGGAGTATTGCACAGTTCAGTTGTAAACTCTCCTGCAATCCTGACTTGTGGAATCCCCGTGAGAGCAGAATGGACGGAAAAAGTCGTGAGGCGGTGGAAGTGAATGGCAGGTTGGAGAACTTGCTGCTGTCCATTCAGTCAGCTTATCAGTCTTTGCTTACAAGAGGTTGCTCATTTGACGTAACCGACGTGAAGGAACAGTTTCAAGGCAGTGTGCAGGCACGGTGTAGGCTCATTGAAAGATTGGATATGCTTATCCGAGAAAAAGAAAGCCATATCGGTGTTGACATTAGGAAAGAGTCCATGGCAGGCTATCACTCCACGAGAATCCACTTGCAGGAATTCATCCAAAAGAAGTATAAGGTTTCAGACTTGGCTTTCTCACAACTGACAGAGAACTTTATCCATGAGTTCCAGCAGTACTTCTTGGGAGAGTGTGGATTTCAGGAAAGCTCATTCTACAATGTCGCCACCCATTTGAAGACGGTATGCAGGCTGGCTTACCGTGAGGGGTTGGCTGATGTACTTCTATTTGACAAAGCCAAAATCAGCAAGGGCAACAAGAAGCTCCCCAAAGCACTTGACAGAGGGGAATTTGAGAAGTTAAAGACTCTCCACTTTGAGGAGTTGGAGGGGGAAATGGAAACGGCAAGAGATAACTTCCTCTTTGCCTGTTATACAGGTGCAGCATATTGCGACCTGATGGAACTTAACAAGTCCCATCTTGTGCGTGATGACAAGGGTAGCCTTTGGCTGAAGTTCAACCGCCACAAGACAGGTGTGCCTTGCCGTGTCAAACTGCTGCCCGAAGCCATACGGCTGATGGAGAAGCTCCACAGCGATGAAAGGGAAACATTGCTCCCTTTCATGGGATATGCCACTTACCAATCTTATTTGAAAGCCCTGCGGCTTCGTGCAGGAATCTCCTTTCCCTTTACCACACATACCGCAAGACACACCTTTGCCACGCTCATCACGCTTGAGCAAGGAGTACCGATTGAGACCGTGAGTAAGATGCTGGGACATTCCAATGTAAGCATGACCGAGCGTTATGCAAAGGTTACACCCCAAAAACTCTTTGAGGAGTTTGACCGTTTCCTTTCTTTCACCGAAGAGATGCAACTGGCTATCTAATCCTTATCAAGTCATTTGATTTCTTATCTATTCATTTAATTAACTTCAAACCACCAAGACAATGAGAAGTACATTCAAGATACTGTTTTACATCAACAGACAGAAGACAAAGGCAGACGGCAACACCGCCATTCTCTGCCGTATCACCATAGACGGAAAGAGCACCGCCATTACCACAGGAGAAGAGTGTAAAGCCTCCGAGTGGAACGCCAAGCAGGGTTTGACGACTGACAGGAAGACCAATCAAAGAATCAATGAGTTCAGGGATTTGGTGGAAAAGACCTATCGGAACATTCTTGTAAAGGATGGAGTAGTAAGTGTGGAACTTGTAAAGAACCGCTTACAGGGTATTGCCACTAATCCGACCACGCTCCTTGCCATGAGCAGGGCGGAACTGCAAGCAGTCAAGGAAAGTGTTGACAGATCAAGGGCAGAGGGAACTTACCTGAACCTGTTCTATTCTGACAGAAATCTCCGTGAATTTGTAGAAAACAAAGGAGAACAGGACATACCCATCGGAACAATTACAGAGGACTTGTTCGAGGAATACCGCTTCTTTCTCAAAAAACGTGGGCTGAAAGCATCCACCGTCAACAGCAACCTCTGCTGGCTGAGCCGACTGATGTTCCGTGCGGTCAGCAAGAGAATTATCCGCTGCAATCCGTTTAAGAATACCAAGTATGAGAAAGAGGAAAAGAAGATACGCTTTCTGCAAAAGAGCGATGTGATGAAACTTATGGCAATGAAGATGAACGACAAGGAAGCGGAGCTGGCAAGACTGATGTTTGTCTTTTCCTGCTTCACAGGCTTGGCTATCTCAGATATGGAGAATTTGGAATACAAGCATATCCAAACGGCAGCGGACGGACAGATGTACATAAGAAAGGAACGTCAGAAGACCAAGGTTGAGTTCATCGTGCCGTTACATCCCATAGCTGAAGCCATCATCAGCCATTGTAGGAAAGAGCAGGAAAGAAGCGAGGAACATCTGATGGTGAAAGAAAAGGGCGACCGCCTTGTCTTTCACCGTGATTGCAGCCGTAGTGTCATGGATACCAAGCTGAGCATCGTGGGAAAGGCTTGCGGTATCAGAGAGCGTTTGTCCTACCACATGGCTCGTCACACATTCGGCACGATGAGTCTGAGCGCAGGAATCCCTATCGAGAGTATAGCCAAGATGATGGGACACGCCTCCATATCAAGCACTCAAATTTATGCGCAGGTGACGGATAGTAAGATTTCGGAGGACATGGACAGGCTTATCGCCAGGTACAAGGCGAAGGACAAAAATACCGTAAATGCAGATGTGGAAGCAACAACAGACACAAAGACAATTCCCTTTGCTGTCAATTCAAATGGCAGAAAGGAGGAAACGGCATGAATACGAGCTATAAATCAAAAACAAAGACCAGCACGGACAATAATCGCAGTTACTTTGATTGGGGTTGCAATATGCAAGTCATCCGCAAGGGAATCGGAGACATAGCCATGACGGAGGGAGAACTTACAAGGTTCTTCGGAGTAACGTGGAGAAAACTTAATCATAGACTGCAAACACTTATGAAATCCTCCACCTTGCATCCCGATGAGAGGGGTGCAGGTGAAGAGCCTGTTTTCATCAGCGGACAATTGAAAGGCTATGCGCCACTCTATCCGCTTCCTATCATCATTGCCCTGTCCTTTCTGTTGGACAGCACGGAAGCACATTTGTTCAGAAAGTACATCAGTAGAAAATTGCAGGCAGAGACTGCCATTGTAACGCCAATCTTCCTGTTGAGCAATACCAAGAACCGATGAATATATTTCCTTTTTTTTCACCGATATTATCCTACTACATAACTACAATATGAGGTAATATAGTGAAAGAAAAGGATTAGAATGTAGTTAGAAATTATCCTACATGTTACTACTTTTTGACTACATATTAATGTTGAAATATTTTCAAATAAACTCTATTGTGGTATTGTGTATAATTAAGGGACGGTATTTGATGACGCATTTCAGACCATAACACGGTTGCTGTAACTATTCAGCGGTTATTAAAGTTGAATATCAGCAACTTATAAGCACAACATTGTGGTTAAAAACCTCAAAATGACATTATTCGCTTGATTTTGTTTATATCTAATTCTGTAACTTGCTGATAATCAATGATAATTTATATGCCTTACCGCTGAATAGTTACACGTGCTGCTCTGCAGTTAAATTTTCAAAAAAAATGGAAAAATAATTGTTTGCTTTGTTTTTTATTGTTATCTTTGGCGCGAAATACAATTTTTGAGGAGGAATGATTTTTATGAAATATGTTTTTATTTCGATATTAACAATTCTTTTGGTTAGTTGTCAAGAAGAAGACGCTAATCATCTTTTGCGTTATTCCATGAAAGATGGAATGATTTTGTATACACAAGAAGATGTGTGTAATTATGAAAGCGCAAACTCTTTTTTAAATGCAGAGAGCAATTTTAGAAAAAAGCCCGAAGATGTCGTAATAAATCAAGACTCTAAGAAAGATTCGACATATGGATATGACGAAATATTGTCAGTTTCTTGGGAAAGAGCAAAATTTGGGAAATGGATAGAAAAATATAATTTGGACAAAAAAAAGACATATTTTGTGCAAACCATTAAAGTTATTAAACTTATTCCGTCTTCTGGTGAATATGCTCTAACAGAAGGTTTCTATAATGATTATAATAAAGATTCTATTGGAGTAAATCTAAATACAGGGAAGAGGGGATTCATTGTTTCTTCTAGCAACACAAATGGTAGATATGAAGCGTATACTATTATGAAAAAGATTGGATATGATGATAATGGAAACAGTGTCGGTTTTTACTATCCAATTAAACCATCAAATATTAAATGGAAATATTTTAAAATCAAAACAATATGGTGATGAAAAAACTTTTCTTATTATCAATTATGGCTTTTGCCATATCAGTAACATCATGTACTAACGATTCACAAGACGAATTGGTTTCAAATGGTACTGCATTATCAAAGCGAACTGCAGAAGATGCAAATACAGTGATTACGGACAAAGGTGAGTTGATTCACCTTGAAGACACAACTGTATACACGGCTAAACTTTCTGACTTTATTTCAACTACTAATTCTGAGCCCGACGCTTGGAGTTCCAATCAAACACGAGCTTCAAACGATTCGTATCCCAAGAAAATAACGGTAAAAGGGTTTGATCGCAAAGAACAATTTGGTGGGTATAAAAAAATGATTTTTTCAGATGCAGAAAAATATGGTTTATACAAAGGCAGTATATATTTAGTATGCTTTTATAAGATATATAAAGACTTAGCCCAAAGTAACAATGAGAGTATTAAACCTAGAAACTATAACACAAACCCAGATGATGTTGCAATGGGATGGGCACCAGATGAATATGACAAAAACGGTAAATTAATAAAAGGCTTCACAAATACAACGAATAGTATAAATGGTTTTGTAACAGCATCAACCATCTTACGTTATGTGAAGTGTGACATAAGTGGGGCTTCTTATGATAGATTTATCCCTTATACTCCTCAAAATTTAGTTTGGCAGTATGTTTTAAACTATTCTGAGAGTTGGGATTAATTAGATATTTATGTAAGGATTAATGTATAAAAAATGATATTTGTATTTTTACGAATATCATTTTTATACAACCTGTTTCGTAATAGTTTTATAAAATTAAAGTAATCGTCTGAATTAAGTCCTCATTCATAGTGTAAGCCTCGTACTCCTTTCCTTTATGCTCAAACACCACATTTAATTATCCACATATTATGTTTGCAGGAAGACTGTCAAGAGTCGTTGCATTTTAATTGCAGCTTTTATCGCCTCAAAACACTATAAATAAGACGACTTCGTTCGGATGTTACATGCGGAGGATTCTCCTTGATTTATTTTCCATCACTTATAATTATCTTCCAACATCTTCTCCAAATCCGAAGCCTTGTAGAGAATCTTCCCTGCAAATTGTGTGTAGGGAATAATTCTCCTGTCCCGATAGTCTTGCAAGGTGCGAGCTGATATACAGCCGCTCGCATACTTCCTTACCCGTCAGGAAATGCTCACCGCCAAACAGCGGTTTGTGTGTCTGTGCCACTTCCTTTATCCGTCTGTTCACTCCCTCAACTGCGGAGAGCACCACCAGCATATCGTCCGCATCCATGTTCAAGTCTCTTACCTGTTCCATATTTCTCTTTCCTTATTTGTTATTTTTAAATTTGTCTTTTCGATTTATCCGATTTGGTTTGGAGCAATAGCTCCACATCCTCACGCCTGTAATAGCACTTATGCCCGATTTGCGAGAAAGGCAACACACCTGTATCCCGATGGTGCTGCAATGTGCGCTTGCTGATGTTAAGCAACTTGCATACATCACCGTTGTGCAGCCAATCGGTGTGCTTGCTTTGTTCCCCGAATACCTTGTGGCAGGTCTCGGCAAGACAGAGAATCTCATTCTTGAGCCTTGTCCAATTTGAATCCGTAATGATAAAATATCCCATAGTTTTATAATTGTTTTGTTTGTAATTCCGTCTTATTGGTATTGACAATACCTTTGCCTGTTCTGCGTTTCACCGCACGTTTATGCCTGCAAAAATATGATGAGTTTGTCATACTTCAAAGCAGCAGGGAACAGCAGGGAAATATCGGGAATTTCAAGGAAAAGCTAACGCATTTTATCGGCAGCCGTTTGCACCTTCTTACCCTGTTTTCTTCTTTCACCGTCCGTTGGGTACAAAGATACGGTGATGCATCTCCTATTCAATCGTTTTTCGCCCAAGTGGCAGCTTGTGGCACTCTTGGTGTAAACAAACGCTACCTTATTTCTGTGCTGATACTATTGTTTGCAATATCGGTGCAGAATACCGCATACATGCGCAAAAGGTACACTCCTGCCTCTGCCTTTTCTTGTTATTTTATCATCTTCTTTGACTTAGTTTTAGTTTAAATCAGTCTTTTCTCTCTCTATTTCCATAAAAATCCATGAGAAATTCATAGCCAATGAGTGCAACATTATGCAAGCACTCCCCGAATGCTTGGAACTTTCCCATTCTCTTCGTAACTTCACTCTTGGAAACCAAACCAAGCAGATAATGAAAAAGAATGCAGATAAAGGCAAATCGGAGGGCGAAAACAATATGCCCAAGCAAAGGAAGACTTCCTCAAAAACGGTGAGATAGAAACCTATCTTTCCTCTCGCTATGAGTTCAGATACAACACGGTGTTGGGAAGAACTGAATACAGGGACAAGGACGATACTCACTTCTCAAAAGTGGGTCGCTATGAAATCAACACGCTCCGCAGGGAACTTGACAAC
Source organism: Prevotella disiens JCM 6334 = ATCC 29426 (assembly GCF_000613345.1). Taxonomy (GTDB): domain Bacteria; phylum Bacteroidota; class Bacteroidia; order Bacteroidales; family Bacteroidaceae; genus Prevotella; species Prevotella disiens. The sequence goes on from NZ_BAIS01000079.1 coordinate 7,024, forward strand.
GATGTGGGGATTATCACATCTTCCGACAACCTCTATTCCATCATCGAGAGCAGCTTCTCGCCACGCATCAACCCCATACAAGAGTATTTCAAAGCGTTGCCCTTGCTGGATATAGGCAGTAGTTGTAGTAACACTAACGAATACAATAGTTGCCGCAATGCTTCCTCCCTTTCACTGAAAGCCATTCCTGACTTGGCAAGTTGCGTAGTTGTTCGCAACTCTGACAAGTGGCTGCCGTACCTTACTAAATGGCTCGTAGCAGTGGTTGCCAATGCCATGGACAACCGTGAGTGCCGTAACCATACCTGTCTTGTACTAACAGGCGAGCAGGGCAAGTTCAAGACAACGTTCCTTGACTTGCTTTGTCCTCCTGCTTTGCATGGTTACAGCTACACGGGCAAGATATATCCGCAGGAGAAGGACACACTTACCTATATCGGGCAAAACCTCATCGTAAACATCGACGACCAACTTAAAGCCCTCAACAAGCGTGACGAGAACGAACTGAAAAACCTCATCACCTGCCCGATGGTCAAGTATCGTATGCCCTATGATAAATATGTGGAGGAACACCCCCACTTGGCAAGTTTCGTGGCATCGGTAAACGGCAACGACTTTCTTACAGACCCTACAGGAAGCAGACGCTTCCTGCCCTTTGAAGTGCTTTCCATAAATATTGAGAGAGCAAAAGCTATCTCGATGGACAATGTTTATGCGGAAGCCAAAGCCCTGTTAAAGTTAGGTTTTCGCTATTGGTTTGATGATGACGAGATTGCCGAACTATATAGAGAGAGTGAAGACTTTCAAGTACAAACTGCAGAGATGGAGCTTTTGTTGCGTTGTTTTAAAAGCCAACGGAGGATGAAAGTTATTCGTTAATGACCACTACGGAGATACTTACCTATTTGGGTATTTATACTCACCAATCACTTGTTGCCAAGCGTATGGGCGAAGCCTTGAAGAAAGCAGGATACATAAAG
>NZ_BAIS01000078.1 GCF_000613345.1 Prevotella disiens JCM 6334 = ATCC 29426
TTTATGAACCAAACTCTCGTATTTCGTTGTATATAAACGTCCTATATATTTCGATAAATCATCGGTGTAGCATTTTTGTAGCAGTATTCTGACCGCCTAATGACTACCATTCTGACTACCTTTTGAAAGCTCAACCACTCTCTTTTCTTGGGTACAAAGGTATATAAAATTGTACTAACCTCCAAATCTTTGTACCATAAATATTTAGAGATTTTACTGCTACACTTTCCAGTGCAAGGTGCAAGCCCTTATATATAAAGGGGCTTGCACCTTGCACTGGAGGGATTTTGTCTATGAGGCAGACGATTGAAATTTTAATACTTCTCTATATGATTCACAACAAATCGTCAATTTATAAATAAATGCCCTTTGCATCCGCCACTAAACAAACAATTGCATCTGAAGCATGACGACTTGCAGAGGGTACATAAACTTGCGTGTGACGGGTTGCTCGTGCAGAGATGTCTCTATAACTTTATATTTATGAAAAAGTTACTGGAATTTCTTAGAACTGAGAGATTGAACAAATGTCTAAAACAAGCGTATCTAGCTGAAAAGTTGGGAGTTGATGAAAGTACAATATCCCGTTGGGAGTCTGGTCAGATTACAATGACTTTTCTTCAAATAGAAAGCTATGCCTCTGCTTTGGAGATAGATGTATATGAGATGTTTGCATTTCTCGCAGGCAACGGAGAAGATTTTCCCAGACCTATCGCAGAGGTGTACGTTGAAGTATATACGCAAGATGCCTATAACTCACTCATGCAATATCTTGCGAAGTTAGGGCTGGATATAGCAATTAAAAATACTAAATTGAAAAGATGGAAATAATAGCAGTAGAAAGCCAAGCCTATCAGGAACTGATAGACAGGCTCAACCGAATTGAACAGTATGTCGAGCGCACTTCCCGTCTTATCCAAGACATTGACGACGAGCTGGAGATGACCACGAAAGACCTTATCGGGACTCTGAATGTTTCAGAGTCCACCCTTTACCGTTGGCGCAAGAAGCAGTTAGTGAGGTATCGCTACACCGAGGGTGGTGATGTGCGTTATTTTTTCAAGTCTATCGTGATTGCCACGAAATGCAACCGCCTCCGTGTTTCCGGTATGAGGAATGACGAGGTTCTTGGTCGGCTCAACCGTTTCAAGGACAATCTTATCATGAGTTCATGTCTTAACCCTAAAAATAGACAACTATGATAGAAAAAGAACAGATTCTTTTGCTTACCCAAGGAGGTTTGAATGTATTTTCCCATTTCCTTGGTTTTGAGGTGAATCTTCACCGAAACTTCCGTAGCCCCTTCTATGACGATAAACGGGCTTCCTGTCATATCTACTATGATAGGAAAACTTCTTCTTATAAATTCTATGATCATGGCGATACCACCTATTCAGGGGATTGCTTCTGGTTTGTGGCAAAGTTGCGTAGTTTGAATCTGAAAACGAGTTTTCCCGAGGTCTTGGAAATCATCGTACAAGAACTTGGATTGTATTCTTTATGTGATGCCGAAAAGCATAACAAGCATATCACACCGTCATATAAAAATCCTATAGCCTCCAGTCCTACGGTCGAAAAGACCAAGCGGACGGAAGAACGACCATATAGTTTCGAGATACAGCCATTTGACGATGGACTGCTGAACTATTGGGCGCATTATGGTATCCATGAAGATACACTCCGGCTTTTTCGGGTACGGAGTCTTAAACGGTATGAGAGCGTATCTGCCGAGGGCAAGAAGTTTGAACTTCACAGTTCACCGACAGAACCGATATTTGCCTATATCGGAAACGGCTATGTAAAGATATACCGACCACACAGTCCGAAAATCCGCTTTCTCTATGGTGGAAGAATGCCTGCCACCTATTGTTTCGGTATGGAGCAGATTCCCACCAAAGGTGATATTCTTTTCATCACAGGTGGAGAAAAGGATGTGCTCTCGTTATATGCACACGGCTTCAATGCTATATGTTTCAACAGTGAAACGGCACAAATACCGACAAGTATCATTGAGAGCCTTCAACTTCGCTTTCGGCATATCATACTCTTGTATGATGCGGATGAAACAGGTGTAAGGGAGGCGCATAAACAGGCTGAACATTTTGTAGAATTCAAAGTGTTGAATCTTACACTTCCACTTAGTGGAACCAAGACAGAAAAGGATATTTCTGATTTCTTTGCCTTAGGAAATGGAGCAACGGAACTGAAGGATTTACTTGCCAAAATGTTTACAGACCTATACAGCCAAACAATGATGATGTTGAGTTCCTGCGAAATAGACTACGAAAACCCTCCTGACATTTCCAAATCGGTGGTGGCTGTGAATGGTGTCCCATTGGGAACCCAAGACAATCTATTCTGCATCACCGGAGGAGAAGGTACGGGCAAGAGTAACTATGTAGGAGCCATTCTTGCTGGAACATTGGGAGAAGAACAACTGCCAATAGAGAAAACCTTGGGATTAGAGATTGCCGCTAATCCCAAAGGCTTGGCAGTTCTGCACTATGACACTGAACAGTCAGAGGCTCAACTTCATAAGAATTTAGGCAAGACACTCCGTCGGGCTTCACTGGCAGCAGTACCTGAGTATTATCATTCTCTGTATCTCGCTTCGCTTTCCCGTAAAGACCGGTTGAAACTTATCCGTGAAAGTATGGATCTGTTCCACCACAAGCATGGGGGCATCCACCTCGTGGTGATTGACGGAATAGCTGACTTGATACGCTCTGCCAACGATGAGACGGAAAGTATTGCCATCGTGGATGAGCTTTACCGTCTGGCAGGAATTTACAATACCTGCATCATCTGCGTGCTGCATTTCGTGCCGAATGGTATCAAACTCCGTGGGCATATCGGCTCCGAACTTCAACGCAAGGCGGCAGGCATTCTCTCCATAGAGAAAGATGATGATCCTGAATACTCGGTGGTGAAAGCTCTGAAAGTCCGTGACGGAAGCCCGTTGGACGTACCGATGATGCTTTTCGGATGGGACAAGGCAAAGGATATGCACGTCTATCGTGGTGAGAAGTCCAAGGAGGACAAGGAAAAGCGTAAGACCGATGAACTCGTTGGCGTTATAAGAGAAGCCTTCCGAAATTCTTTCAAACTCACCTATCAGGAACTTTGTGATGTTCTGATGCGAGAAATGGAAATCAAGGACAGAACGGCTAAGAAGTACATCGCCTACATGAAAGAACAGCATATTTTGGCACAGGATATCAATGGCAACTATCAAAAAGGAGAATTATGCCGTACATAAACTATAATACAGAAGACACTTGGCAAAAACGCCTGTTCGATAAGCTCATGAATGTTGAGGACAAACTCGACCGTCTGCTTGTCCTGCAAGAACAATCCGTCAATACGACTGTCCATCCACCATTGAAACCCGAATATTTGGATATCATAGATGTGTCCAAGATACTCAAAGTGGAACAAAAGACCATCTACAACTGGGTGTGGGCAGGGAAAATTCCTTATCTCAAGGCCAATGGACGCTTGTTGTTTTTACGTAAGGAGATAGATGAAATGGTACGAAAACGGGAGGAGTGAGGAAGAACTATCTCACCTTTTCACTCAATCAAACTTTAATCGTTATGACAATTCAATAACAATAAAAAGAAACTTATGAAATTACGAAAATTATCAAATTCACCAGCTGTGGTGTTGTTAGTCTTTATCCTGTTGGGGATGGTATCTTGTTCTGATGAAGAACAGGTTGTATCCAATGTAGCATCTCCTTCTGACTTTATCAACTTTTCTGTTGCAGAGAACAATCAAACTCATACACGAACAGCGTTTGACTCGCAAAACTATGTCAAGAAATTGAAAAACTTTTATGTGTATGCGTTCCTTGACGACCCAGGAGAAGAAGAACCATATATGGATAATGTAGAAATAGTCAATCAAGGTAATGGCAAATTCTCATATAAAGACGATAATATGAAAAAGAGATGGCTGGAAGATGAATCCCTGCATTTTGTTGCGGTCAACTCTCCCAATAATTTTGGAAGCAGACCGGAAATAGATGTATGGAGCAACCACGAGGTAAGCCTTGGTGTATATTCGGGAGGAAACGAGGATTATATGGCAGCTTTCGAATCAGACGAATATAAACAAGCAAATCATGGTACCGTAAAATTACAATTCCATCACCTCCTTTCACAAATCAAGTTTGGAATTTCCAATATGTCAAACAATCTTGAAATCATGGACATCAAGCAAATCGGCTTAAAGGGGGTGTATCATGAAGCAGAGTTTACAATGTTGGGAAATGGGGTGGTTCAAACACGCATGGCAAGGGATTATTTAGGACTTGGCGAATATTCATTTGATATAGAAAACTTTGAAAAAGCAGACAAATCATATCTTAATGCCAGCAAAGACATTTTTCTCGTTCCGTTGAATCATCAACCGTGGAATCCCAAGTCAGGCGTTAGAATTGCAGACATTAATAAGGCTATTGGTGAGAATGACGCACAAAACGTTTATTCCTATGTATGGGTGAAATGTAAAATTTATAACCACAGCACAGGTCAATATGTTGTTGGCGACTACAATAGTTATGGCATTACTTATTTTCCTTTCAAAGCCGATTTGAAAGCAGGAAAAAGATACAAATACACGATTACTATTATGGATGACTTTATTGGCTACCCAGACCAAAATACAACACTCCAAGAGCCTAAACTTGGTTGGGTGATATCCGATGCTGGCAATATTTTCTCCACTTGTGAAGAAGCAGACAATGCAGGTGAGAAACCCGTTGCCATGATTGCATATATAAGTGATAATGGTAATGGCCCTGCACCTTATAGAAGACATGGACTTGCCATGTCTTTGCGAAATCTAAAAAGCCCGGACAGGACCAACTTGTTTTTAATAGAGGAATTGGAGAAAGTAGACACATACCTTTCTGAATATCAGAAAGTAGCGCCATCTTGGACCCAATGGTATGTGCCAAGATTCAAAGATTTTGATTTAATATTTGATGCTTTAGGTGGTACTAAATATAGTAATAAACCACATTATACAACCCAACCGTGGGACTATGGAAGACTTAATGATTTTATGGAATCAACAGAACGGTATGGTGAGGACGAGGTTTATCATGATTGTTTTATAGGATACCTACCACCGTATTACGATTGGCAACCATCCCGTTATTGGATTAATGTTTCCGAGAATTCAAACTCATCATTTTTGTGGTTATATGATATTAAGGGTAAGCAGTACTTACAATGGCACCGTACAGCACTGGGAGGCTGTTTTATACGTCCTGTATTTAAATTTTAATTCTTAAAATGTAAAAAGATGGAAACAAAAAAAATAGAAATAAATAATCAGATAAAGAAGAAATATATAGCACCAAAAATTACGATTTTTGAAATGGGCGAACCTGTACTGGCAGCAACTTCGTCAAGTGAGAATCCGAGGATGGAAGTCGGAGTAGACGACTGGATCGATGATGAAGAAGTAAACTCAACAAATGCAAAACATTTTTTGCATGTCTGGGAAGATGAAAATAGAGAAGAACTTTAATGATTAAGATACTTTACAACTTGGTTTGGGCAGGAAAAATTCCCTATCTTAAAGCCAATGGCAGGTTACTTTTCCTTCGGGAAGAGATAGATGAAATGGTATGGAAGCGAGAAGGGTGGTAGAAGTCAGTTCTATACAAGTATGTTGGAAATGCTCATTTTTTATTTCATTCTTTTTTTCTCACTATGGTTGAAATATTATCCTGCAAGTCAACTATTAGTTTACTTTCGGGAAAATAATTCAACCAATCGACTGTAATTACTAAAGTCTTTTGTACCTTTGCGGTTGGTTTTAATTACAGCAAGTAAACTATGAATATACTAAAAGGGAAAAAAATAAACCAAATGCTTCAATCCGGGCAAAAGAACGGATTGCTGTTTGCGACATGGCTCGTAGAGCATGGCTATTCCAGGCAGTTGTTGAGCAGATATCGTTCTTCCGGTTGGTTATCCTCTCTATGTAAGGGAGTCATGTACCGCACAGGCGACACGCTGTCCGCTTTTGGTGCTTTGCAGTCCTTTAACGAACAAGTAGGAAAGAGTTTTCGTGTTGCAGCGCATTCTGCTTTGGAGCTTTGGGGCTTCAACCATTATGTTCCTATGGGCAAACCCCTGTTAATGGTATCAACGGCAAGTGATAAAATGCCACAATGGATGAAGCATGACATTTTCGACCGTGAATTTAAGTTTTTCAAGACAGAGGTGTTTATCAGTGCACAGATAACAACTTTAACATACTTGGACTGGAGGCTGCTTATATCCTCCCCTGAGCAGGCCTTTATGGAATGTCTGCTGCTTGCACCACGCCAATATGATTATATGGATTTATTCTATATCATGGAACAACTGACTACTCTGCGCTCTAATATTGTTCAATCGTTATTAGAGACGACAAAACACTACAAGATGAAGAGATTGTTTCTATATATGGCTGAAAAGGCAGGGCATTATTGGTATGAAGAGTTAGACCTTACAAAAATTGAGTTGGGGACACACAAGCTTCAATTGGTTAAGTCGGGTGTATATATCAGTAAATATAAGATGGTTGTCCCAAAAGATTTAAATGATTATGAATAACCAGCAATATAAAAAACAGGTGGCATTGTTACTACGCATTCTGCCTTTGGTTTACAAGATAACGGACTTTGCTGTTCATGGAGGTACGGCTATTAACCTGTTCCACCAGAATATGCCGCGTTACTCGGTTGATATTGACCTTACCTATATTCCGATAGAGCCACGCACAGCGAGTTTGGAAAAGATAAATCAACATCTAGGAGAACTGAAAACAAGTATAGAACGTGCCATTCCCGGAATACATGTGGTACATAAATCCGAAGTGTGGAAATTGCAGTGCACGCATGATGGTGCTACGGTGAAAATAGAGGTAAATGGTACAAAACGGGGTATACTTGGAGAGGTTGAAATTATGGAACTCTGTCCGAAAGCGAAGGAAGAGTTCCAAGCCAGCTGTAAGGCACGTATAGTTCCTTATTCTCAACTTTATGGGGGGAAGATTGCAGCCGCCCTCAGCCGCCAGCATCCACGTGACATGTTTGACTGCAAATACATGAAAGACCAAACGCTTGAAAGTGTAAAAGACGGACTCATCTTATGCTTATTGGGAAGCGACAAGCCTATCGTGGAATCCTTGTCTCCTAATAACATAAACCAAGAGGAGGCACTTGAAAACCAATTCAAGGGAATGTCAGATATTCCATTTACCTATACAGACTATGAGCAGGCTCGTGAATCCATTATTAAAAAGGTAAATGACTGCCTTGCAAATACAGACAAGGAATTCCTCGTTTCCTTTGAGGATGGAACACCACTGTGGAATAAATGTTGTGCAGGTGATTTAAGCCTATATCCATCTGTACAATGGAAATTACTGAATATAGGTAAACTCAAGAAGCAGACTCCCGATAAGCACAAAGAGGGAATAGATAAACTAAAAGGTTATTTGCTGATATAGTGATAAAAGTCAGACATTCAATACGGATGTCTGACTTTTAGCCCCTCGGCATATGTTTAGTGCCTCCATTTGGGTCTGAAACTCTGCAAACGGCTATTCTCTTCTTTATCTTGGACAGGATTATTCTCATTTTTCATCTCGACAGAATAATTATTGTTGGGTAAATTCTCTTCTTGCTCCTTTTTTTCCGTTTCATCTTTTTCCTCATCAGGTGGAGCAAGTGTAAGTGCAATCTTTCTGTCCAGCTCCGCAGCTTCACTTTTAAGTGAGCGAAGCTCGTCCTCTTTCTTCCAAGAACTGTTGGCAATATTAGTATAAACTTCTTTATTGGCCACAACCTTTGCTATTTCCTTCTCATGTGACTCTATCACCTTAGGGATACGCTCCAAGGCATTTACGAAGTTCTCGCAGGCAAGTTTCGGGTCTGTCGCTAACTTACCGTTATTATAGGTATAGTAGATGCTTTCCTGTCCCTTGACAAAAAAGCGGTTCACCGAGCAGTCGAACAAGTCCTTGGAAGTGCTCTCCGTCTTGACCATGATGGAAAAGCCGTAAACCTCGCCAATCTTGTTGTACTCGCTCTTGGTACGAGCCTTTTCCTCTATCTCA
>NZ_BAIS01000077.1 GCF_000613345.1 Prevotella disiens JCM 6334 = ATCC 29426
ATAACGAAAAAAAAAAGAAATATGCTAATTTTTTCATTTGCAAACCCAAAACAGCCTATTTTGAAGGGAAAAACAAGGGATATTGAAGAAGAAAAGCGGCTATTTCGTTTGAGAAAGCAAATGGGGAAAGTCGGAATAGTCAGACTTGTCCCACTTGTCTGACTCACTCCCGACAAGCTTTTCCAATGATTATTCTGTGTTTTTTGAGAACATTTAGCATTTATCTTGCTCGTTTTTCGGTTAAAATATGTAAGTTTGCACCAAGAAACATTAAACCTTTAAAACCCTTAAAATTATGATTAAAGATTATATTAAGGAAAATCAAGAAAGAATACTCGACGAGCTTTTCAGCTTGATACGTATTCCAAGTGTGAGTGCGCAACCTGAGAAGCACGGCAAAGATATGATTCGTTGTGCTGAACGCTGGCAAGAGCTTTTGCTCATGGCAGGCGTTGATAAGGCAGAAGTGATGCCAACAGAAGGCAACCCTGTGGTTTATGGCGAAAAAATAATAGACCCAGCAGCTAAAACTGTGCTCATCTATGGACACTATGATGTGATGCCAGCTGAACCATTCGAACTTTGGAACAGTGAACCATTCGAGCCTGTTATCAAAGACGGACGCATTTGGGCGCGTGGAGCCGACGACGATAAAGGTCAATCGTTCATTCAAGCAAAGGCTTTCGAATATATTGTAAAGAACAATTTGTTGAAACACAACATAAAATTCATTCTCGAAGGCGAAGAAGAAATTGGTTCACCAAGCCTTAGCGCATTCTGCTCAAAGCACAAGGAATTGCTAAAATGCGACATTATTCTCGTTTCAGATACCAGCATGATAGCCAAAGACATACCTTGCTTACAGTAGGTTTGCGTGGTTTGGCTTATTGGCAAATCGAAGTAACGGGTCCGAACCACGACCTCCACTCTGGACACTTCGGCGGAGCTGTGGCAAACCCTATCAATGTGCTTTGCAAAATGATTACCGACGTTACCGACAAGGACGGAAAAATTCAGTTCCCAGGCTTCTACGACGATGTTGAAGAGGTTTCAAAGGAAGAACGCGACATGGTGGCACAGATTCCATTCAACGAAGAGGATTACAAGAAATCGCTCGATGTAGAAGAACTCTTTGGCGAAAAGGGTTACAGCACCATCGAACACACTGGTTTCCGCCCAAGTTTCGACGTTTGCGGTATCTGGGGTGGCTATCAAGGCGAAGGCGCAAAGACGGTGATTCCGTCAAAGGCTTACGCTAAATTGTCATGCCGCCTCGTTCCTCACCAAGACCACAAGAAAATTGGACAATTGGTGGTTGATTACTTCAAGAAAGTTGCTCCAAAGAGCGTTAAAATCAATATTGAATCTTTGCATGGCGGTCAAGGTTACGTTTGTCCTATCGACCTTCCAGCTTACAAGGCTGCTGAACGTGGTTTCGAAATGGCTTTCGGCAAGCGTCCTATCGCAGCACGCCGTGGCGGAAGTATTCCAATCATTGCCACATTCGAGGAAATTCTTGGTGTAAAGACAGTGCTAATGGGCTTCGGCTTGGAGTCAAACCTCATTCACTCGCCAAACGAAAACATTCCTTTGGATATGTATTGGAAAGCTATCGAAGCTGTTATCAACTTCCACTTAGAGTTCGATAAACTTTAAAAGAGTCTACTATTGGGACGAGTCAGACTAGCCCGACTAGTCCGACTAGTCCCCCAAAAAACTAAAAAAAGAGAAAAAAATGAAACCAACATTATTATTGCTTGCTGCGGGTATGGGAAGCCGTTACGGCGGACTAAAACAGTTGGACGGATTAGGTCCAAATGGCGAAACCATCATGGACTATTCCATCTACGATGCCATTAAAGCAGGATTTGGAAAGATAGTATTCATCATTCGCAAAGATTTTGAAGAGCAATTCCGCCAACAAGTACTTGCAAAATACGAGGGACACATTCCCGCTGAACTCGTTTTCCAAAGTATAGACGCACTCCCTGAAGCTTCAAAGTGCCAGAAGGAAGAGAAAAACCATGGGGAACCAATCACGCTGTACTCATGGCAAAAGACGTTATCAAAGAACCTTTCTGCGTTATCAACTGCGACGACTTCTACAATCGTGATGCTTTCCAAGTAATCGGTAAGTTCCTTGCCGACTTACCAGAAGGTGCTAAGAACCGTTACGCCATGGTAGGCTTCCGTGTGGGCAATACCTTGAGCGAAAATGGAACCGTTTCACGTGGACTTTGCCAAACAAACGAGCAAGGACACCTCACAACCGTGGTGGAACGCACCAAGATTGAACGCCGTGATGGGAAAGTTCAGTACATGGAAAACGAGGCGTGGACAACCGTTGACGACAATACGCCAACTTCAATGAACGTGTGGGGATTCACACCCGACTACTTTGAATATAGCGAAGCCTATTTCAAAGAATTTCTTGCCGACCCAAAGAATATGGAAAACTTGAAATCAGAGTATTTCATTCCTATGATGGTCAATAAACTTATCAACGACGGAACAGCAACAGTAGATGTTCTTGACACCACAAGCACATGGTTTGGCGTTACTTATCCTGCCGACCGTGAGGGTGTTGTGGCACGCATCAAGCAGCTTGTAGAAGAAGGAGTTTATCCAGAAAAGTTGTTTTAAAGTTCGCCAAAAGGATTTTTTAGACGAGTCAGACTTGTCAGACCAGTCAGACTAGTCCGACTAGTCCGACTAGTCCAACTAGTCCGACTCGTCCAAAGCCCTCCCCGTCCCCTATCCCAAACTCTTATGAATATAAATTTATTAAGCGAAACCGAATTAAAGCATCTCCAAACGCTTCTTCACGAAGCACAACATATCGTTATATGTACCCATAAATCGCCCGACGGTGATGCCATTGGCTCTACATTGGCGTGGAAAGCTATTTGCAACAAATAGGAAAAGAAGACGTAAAAGTTTGTATTCCAGACGCTTATCCCGACTTTTTACAGTGGCTACCAGGCACAAACACCTTGCTACGCTACGACAAACGAACAAAGCAAGTGCAAGAAGCATTCGACAATGCCGACCTTGTTTGCTGCTTAGACTTTAACCAAAATTCGCGTGTTGAGGACATGTGCCCAACCCTAACCCAATGTAAGGCAAAGCGAATCCTCATAGACCACCACTTAGAACCCGAAACAAACAACGAAGTTACAGTTTCGCGCCCCGATATATCAAGTACAAGCGAAATGGTTTTCCAAATCATTTGCCAATTAGGTGGCTACGAAGAAATGACAAAGGAGTGTGCGCAGTGCATTTATTGCGGCATGATGACCGATACTGGTGGGTTCACTTACAATTCTACACGCCCCGAAATCTATTTCATTATCAGTCAGTTGCTATCGAAAGGCATTGACAAAGATAACATTTACAACCGTGTTTACCATAATTATTCGGTCAATGCGATGCGCCTACGTGGCATATCATTGCCAATAAAATGAGGTATGTGGGCGATTTACACGCTGCTTATTTTGCCGTTACAAAGGAGGAAATGCAACGTTTCCACTTCATAAAAGGCGATATGGAAGGTGTCGTGAACATTCCACAGCAAATAAAAGGTTTGAAATTGAGCATTTCTTTGCGTGAAGACACCGAACGCCCGAACCTTGTTTTAGTAAGTTTGCGTTCAGGAAATGGTTTCCATTGTCAGCCGATGGCAGTGCAATTCTTCAACGGAGGCGGTCATGCCGATGCCTCAGGCGGTAAACTTCACTGCTCAATTGAGGAAGCCGAAGCCATTACACTAAAAGCTATCAAGGCTTTTGAAGACGAATTAAGAAAGAAATAAAGCAGCTTTCGCAGCAGAAAGTTAGCAAATTAGCATGTAGAGCGTAATTTCAACTCGTCATTACGCCCCCTACAAAGGGGAAAACACATTGATGGGGCGTGGAAAACGAATCATAAAAATACTAAATTAAAATCATAAATGGAAACAAACGAAACAGTAGAAACAGCAGGAAACAAGATGAACGACAGCGAAAAAATACACTTAGGGCATTGGAATTTCCTTTCTGTGTGGGCGTTAATCACTTTAATAGCCTATGTTTTAGATTTCTTTTTCGGCACTTGGGTGAATTATATCTTTACTTTTGCGCCTGTTGTCGCATGGTTTACCTATGGGTATCGCCATTTTGTGAGCATTAAAAGCCCCTTGAAATTAAACAAAAACGAAGGCACTTTGTTTGCTTCGTGGAATATTCTTACCCTCTTTACACCGCTCGCATGTTTGTATTCTGACGGCAAAAACAATACCGATTTCGCTCTATATATGTCGCTCCTCGCCCTTTCTATGGCTTGGTTGTGTCTCAATATCTTTAAGAAAAAATTACATTATTCCCCTTTTGCGTGCACTTTGTCAGCATTCATAGGCATTTTTGGTATTACATCGACCACCAATTCGTTGTATGGCTCTGCCATATTGCCATTGGATTTCTCTTACTCTTCTATGTTTGGGACGCCTTTGAAATGAAAAATGCCAAAGACAGGGTGTAATTTGGCGTGGAAACGAGCAGTCGGCAGCTTGGCGTAGGGGCGTGATTCATCACGTTCCTCTAAGTATAAATTCTATTTTTGATGTTAGGAACGTGATAAATCACGCCCCTACAAAGGAAAAAACATTGATGCGGCACGAAAACAATAAAATTTTATGCGGTTTTGCAACGCATTTTTTTTATTGTTCCTTCCTATTTTTGAAAAAAATGTTTACCTTTACACTCAAAATAATCCAAGCAATTCATTTCTATGGAGAAACAAAACTTTGTGAATATTCAAGACTTGGGCAAAGAGGAAATCTTATACCTTATTGAAACTGCCCAAGAATTTGAAAAATTTCCTAATCGAGAGCTATTGAAAGGGAAGGTGATAGCTACTCTGTTTTACGAACCTTCCACCCGTACCCGTCTTAGTTTTGAAACCGCTGCCAATCGTTTAGGCGCAAAAGTCATTGGTTTTACCGATGCCAAGGCGTCTTCTGTGAGCAAGGGAGAAACGTTGAAGGACACCATTCTCATGGTTGCCAACTATGCCGACACGATTGTGATGCGCCACTATATCGAGGGAGCGGCACAATATGCTTCCGAGGTTTCGCCTGTTCCGATTGTCAATGCTGGCGATGGGGCGCACCAACACCCTTCGCAATGTTTGTTAGACCTTTACACCATCAACCAAACGCAAGGCACGTTGGAGAATTTGGACATTTATTTGGTGGGCGATTTGAAATACGGTCGCACGGTTCACTCGCTTTTAATGGCGATGCGCCACTTTAATCCTACGTTCCATTTCATTGCGCCAGCCGAATTGGCAATGCCCGAAGAATACAAAATATTTTGTAAAAAGCACGGCATTCGCTACACCGAACAGGAGGAATTTACACCTGAAGCCATTGCCGATGCCGATATTTTGTACATGACCCGTGTGCAGAAGGAGCGTTTTTCTGATTTGATGGAATACGAGCGTGTGAAGAATGTGTACATCTTGCGCAATGATATGCTGTCGTTGGCAAAACCGAATATGCGCATTTTGCACCCACTGCCTCGTGTAAACGAAATCGCCTACGATGTGGATAGCAATCCGCATGCTTATTATATTGAGCAAGCCAAAAACGGATTGTTTGCTCGTGAAGCTATTTTTGCTTATTGTTTGGGCATTGGCATGGACGAAATCAAAGGAGATAAAACTATTATTTAATAGAAGAGGGGGGACTAGTCGGACTCGTCCCCCTTTAAGCAAGAGAAGAAAAATGGGAAAGAAAGAACGCTTAGTAGCAGCCATTGAAAACGGCACAGTAATCGACCATATTCCAGCTGAAAAGACTTTTCATGTGGTCAATCTTTTAGGACTTCAGCAACTCGACACACCTGTAACAATTGGTGTGAACTATAAATCATCGAAAGTGGGCTGCAAAGGTATCATCAAAGTGAGCGATAAATTTTTTACAGACGACGAAATTTCACGCTTATCGGTGGTAGCACCCAATATTATTTTGAATATAATCAAAGACTATGAAGTTGTTGAAAAGAAGCAAGTTATCACGCCTGATGAGTTGCATGGGATTGTGAAATGCAATAACCCAAAATGTATTACCAACAACGAGCCAGTGAATACTATTTTTAATGTCGTGGACAAAGCAGCGGGAGTACTGAAGTGTCATTATTGCGACAAAGAACAGAAAATAGATAAGGTGGAGTTGTGTTAAGGAGAAAGGGATTTTGGGGACTTGTCGGACAGGTCTGACTCGTCTGACAAGTCCGACCTCGTCCCAAATCTTCTAAAAAAAACTCCAAAATATTTTCTTCAATTATTTGCCCTATTCTAATAAAATAGTTATATTTGCAACTAATTACAACAACCTTGTCTTTGTCGGTCAAGTTCCTAAAACCATGAACGGCTGATGGAGGCATTTTTAATACTTAAACAACATGAGAAAAGATCAAGAGATTTTTGACCTCATTGAAAAGGAGCACCAACGCCAATTGAAAGGCATGGAGCTCATCGCTTCAGAAAACTTTGTCAGCGACGAAGTAATGGCGTCAATGGGTTCGTACCTCACAAACAAGTATGCTGAAGGTTACCCTGGCAAGCGCTACTATGGTGGTTGCCAAGTGGTTGACCAAGTTGAGAACCTTTGTATCGAACGCGTAAAGAAAGTGTTCGGTGCTTGTTGGGCAAACGTGCAGCCACACTCTGGTGCGCAAGCTAACCAAGCTGTTCTTGCAGCAATCTTGAAACCAGGCGACACCTTCATGGGTCTCGACCTTAACCATGGTGGACACCTTTCACATGGTAGCCCAGTAAACAACTCTGGTATCCTTTACAACCCTATCGGCTATACGCTCGATAAGGAAACGGGTCGTGTAGACTACGACAACATGGAGAAACTTGCTCGCGAACACAAGCCAAAACTCATCATCGCTGGTGCTTCTGCTTACAGCCGTGAGTGGGATTACGCTCGTTTCCGCAAAGTTGCCGACGAAATCGGTGCTATCTTCATGGTCGATATGGCTCACCCAGCTGGTCTTATCGCTGCTGGTTTATTGGAAAACCCTGTGAAGTATGCTCACATCGTAACTACTACAACTCACAAGACTCTCCGTGGTCCTCGTGGTGGTGTAATTATGATGGGCGAAGATTTCGACAATCCATGGGGCATCACAACTCCAAAGGGTGTAGTTAAGAAAATGTCGCAATTGCTCGACTCTGCTGTATTCCCAGGCAACCAAGGTGTCCATTGGAACACGTTATTGCTGCTAAGGCTGTTGCGTTCGGTGAAATTCTCGAACCAAGCTGGAAAGAATATGCTACACAGGTTAAGAAGAACGCAGCAGTACTCGCTGACGAACTCGTTAAGCGTGGCTACGGCATCGTATCAGGCGGTACAGACAACCACTCTATGCTGTTAGACCTCCGCACTAAGTTCCCTGAACTTACTGGTAAGGTGGCTGAAAACGCTCTTGTTGCTGCTGACATCACTGTAAATAAGAACATGGTACCATTCGATACTCGCTCTGCATTCCAGACATCAGGTATCCGCCTCGGTACCGCTGCCATGACAACTCGTGGTGCTAAGGAAGACTTGATGGTTCTCGTTGCTGAACTCATTGATAAGGTTCTTTCTGCTCCTGAAGACGAAAAAGTCATCGCAGAAGTTCGCGAGAAAGTAAACGCAACAATGAAAGATTATCCTTTGTTCGCTTACTAATCAACAACAAAAACAAAATTCTCATAGCTAAAAATACTCCCCTTTCGGCAATCGCTGAAAGGGGAGTTCTGATTTTTAGGGGGGGCTTTCTATAGGAGAAACTAGGGAAACTAGGAAAACTAGGGAAACTAGGAAACTAGGAAAACTAGGAAAACTAGGGAAACTAGGAAAACTAGGGAAACTAGGAAAACTAGGAAAACTAGGAAAACTAGGAAAACTAGGAAAACTAGGAAAACTAGGAAAACTAGGAAAACTAGGAAAACTAGGAAAAACTAGGGAAACTAGTATTCCTATGAGTTCTATCCTCTCTATTTCTCGCGTGCCTTTTTGGCATATTCAAATAGCGAAGTTGGCAAGTGGCAATAGCCAGTCGGATTTTTGTCCAAATAATCTTGGTGGTATTCCTCGGCACGATAGAAGTTTTGGAGCGGCTTTAGTTCCACCTCCAACGGCACATTGTGTTTGCGTGCTTCAGCTTCGAACACCTTTTCAATCGTGGCACGGTCTTTAGGGTCGGTATAGTAGACACCTGTGCGGTATTGTGAACCACGGTCGTTGCCTTGTTGGTTGTGCGAAGTAGGGTCGATGGCTACAAAATAAAGTTTTACAAGGAAAGCCAAACTCACTTCGTCAGGGTTGTATTTGATGTGAACCGCTTCGGCAAAGCCCGTTTTATCGGTGCAAACTTCTTCGTAAGTAGGGTTCTTCGAAGTTCCGTTGGCATAGCCAACCTCTGTCGATAACACCCCTTTTACTTGCTGAATGTAGTGTTCTGTTCCCCAGAAGCAACCACCAGCCACATAGATTTCTTTTTCTTTGCGCAGCAGTTTTGTGTATTTGCCGTAGCCTTGCTTTTCCATTTCGGCTAAAGGAATGAATTTCAACGATGCACTATTGATACAATAGCGTTGCCCACCTTTGTCGGCTGGTCCGTCGTTGAAGACGTGTCCCAAATGGCGTTGCCTGTTTTTGAGCGTACTTCGGTTCTTATCATTCCGTGCGAGGTGTCCTTGTGTTGCGTAATGAGCGATTCATCGATTGGTTTGCTGAACGCTGGCCACCCACAACCCGAGTCGTATTTATCGGACGATAGGAAAAGCGGTTCGCCCGTGGTTATATCAACGTATATTCCTTGTCTAAACTCATTGTCATATTCATTGGTGAAAGGCTTTTCGGTGGCACCATGTTGCGTAACCTCATATTGTTCTTGCGTTAAAGTTTGGCGCAAAGTAGCGTCGTCTGGCTTTACATATTTTTTGTCCGTCATTGTTAAATTTGTTTTTGTTGTGTCGTTATTTTCAGATTTGCTGATTTTACTACTGCATGTTGCTGCTGTTGCTACCCACACCATGCCTAAAAGCAAGAGAGGGAGCGTATATTTTCTCAAGTTTGTCATATTGTTTCATCATTTTTTATGTTCTTTCTTCGCCATTTTTTTGACAAGATGTCATTGATAGTGCTCCCACATTGTTAGAAGCAGCGTGGTCGTTATATTTTTCATCTTCATAAATCTATTTGCGTTATGTATTAATAATATGGTACTAAGTTAGCTATTTTTCCTTTTAAATTGTGTAATTATTCCAAGTATTTAACAAAGTTTGCACGGAATTTGCTTATTTTGAAATTATTAGGTAGATAAAGATTACATTTTGTTGGGGCTATGTTTCTGCCAACGATTTCGTTAAGCCACACGAAGCATGCAAATGAGCAAA
>NZ_BAIS01000076.1 GCF_000613345.1 Prevotella disiens JCM 6334 = ATCC 29426
TTTGCTTATTTGTATGCTTCGTCTGGCTTAACGAAATCGTTCTTTTTCAAAGTGCGATTTCTCGCCACGAGCATGTACAAATTTCGCTTTGCTCATTTGTATGCTTCGTGTGGCTTAACGAAATCGTTCTCTTTTAGAGTGCAAAATAGCTGCTTTCTGGCAAGCTATGATACTTTGTAGGGGCGGAATTTTTTCGCTTTGCTCAACAACTCGTATTCCGTTCCTCTCCGCAAATTTTAGTGTGTTAGGAACGTGATAAATCACGCCCCTACAAAGTATCATTGCTCGAAAGGTTCTATTTCTCGCTACGAGCATATACAAATTTCGCTTTGCTCATTTGTATGCTTCGTGTGGCTTACGAATTCGTTCTTTTTCAAAGTGCGATTTCTCGCCACGAGCATATACAAATTTCGCTTTGCTCATTTGTATGCTTCGTCTGGCTTACGAAATCGTTCTTTTCCAAAGTGCGATTTCTCGCCACGAGCATGTACAAATTTCGCTTTGCTCATTTGTATGCTTCGTGTGGCTTACGAAATCGTTCAAATTCCACGCGCACCCTTTCAAATCCCATTCCTTTGAGTAGTTTCTCCATTTGGTAGCGTGCGTTTTGCTCTGTTGTTTCTATGTTTTTAGCTGTGTAACAGCGGTTTAGCATTTTTCGATAAGCCTTGTTGTAAAGGCGTTCACGGTCGGCTGGTGTCCAATTTCCGTCTTCAAAAAACGATTGCGACCTTGTTTCGTCTATGAAATTTCGGTCGAGCAATTCTACCGCTGGCAGGGTTGCCACCACCACCGAGTCGCCCTCTACACGCAACCATTTTGGTTTTGCCTTGTGCAGGTCTATTCCGAAGCGCAATGTGCCGTAATAAATTCTAACTAACTCCTTGTCAGAGATAAAACGGCGTGCAACGGTATCGACAATTTCTTCATCGTTAATGGCTAAAAACTCCCATTGCCCAATTTCTTGAATGGATTGGATTTGCTGCGGAGTAATGTCGATGCGGTCATTGACACTCATTTTTATGGAATTATCCTTGTTGATGTAGCCCACCAAGGCTATTCCGCCCCCGATGAGCAAGGCTATCGCAAGGATTGAGAGCCACACAATTTTTGAAATGCCTCGTATAAAGCGCAGAATACTGTCAATTATTTTGTCCATTTCCTTTTGGGTTTTCTAAAATTCGAGTGATGTCAGCCGTTGTAAACTTCTTGCGGAAGCTAATGGTAATGTCGCTTTCCTTGTACCTAATTGGCGTAACATAGGGAAAAGTTGGCGTGCAGCACTTTGTCGTGCACTCTCTATGATGCCCATTTCTGTGATGGAACCCACAATTTGCTGCCTTCCTTGCTGCTCGTAGTGGGTCATTTCAGCATCAGAAAAGTTGCGTCGAGTGAGTGCAACATGTTTTTTCACCTCCTTGTGGTCTACCTTTGTGCTTGTGATAACGATGCGAGGGTCTGGCAAAGTAATTGTAATTTTGCCGTTTGCCTCGTGTTTTACGTTCTCTTCCGAGAAGTCTGAAAAGTCGATATAAGCCTTAATGACAGCGTCTAATGGTATGGCTACACGGCGTTCGCCCATGGGTAAATTCACAGAAAATTGCTTGTTCATGAAACTTCCGTCCACTTTCATTTTGTCAGAGTGGGTAATGATTTTGTGGATATGATACTCTGAGGTGTAAAGGCGTGATGTTTTTTGCACCCTTTCTATGAGCATCGGGATTGTGTCCAATGCTTTGGGTGCAGAAGGGGTGGCTTTGGGCTTGCTACATGCGGCAAATGCATGATTCCCATGATGAGATAAATAATTTTTTTCTTCATTAATTTATGCCATAGCGTTTGTATGAACATTATTAGCGTGGGTTTTCGTTTTATTTTATCACGGTTGCTTTCACGATTCTGATGTCATTTATCGGGCGGTCGTTGTCGTCTGTGGTAGCGGTTTGGATACGTTCCACAATGTCAAGTCCTTCCAACACTTCGCCAAAGACCGTGTACGAGCCGTCAAGGTGAGGCGTACCGCCTACGGTTTTGTAAATATTGCCAATTTCGGGGGTTATTTTGATTTGTCCGTTGGTATATTTGTCGATACGTTCTTGCGCCCAAGCGAGTTGATTATCAGAGAATTTTCTTCCCCATACAATGTAGAATTGTGTAGCCGATGATGCCCTTTGTGGGTTTACATCGTCGCTTTCACGCGCCGCAGCTACTGCTCCACGCTTGTGGAAGAGCTTTGGGTAGACAATTTCTGCTGGAACAGTATATTTATCGTCCGAATCGCCGAGCATTTGCCCCTTTGTGGCAGTCTTAGAAGCTGGGTCGCCTGCTTGAATCATGAAGTCTTTGATGACACGATGAAAGAGTTGCCCATCGTAAATTCCTTCCTTTACATTTTTAAGGAAGTTGTCTCGGTGTTGTGGCGTTTCGTTGTAAAGTGCGATAACAATTTTTCCACTATCCGTAACCATCTCTATTTCGTGGCGAATGTTATCTGTTTGCGCTTGAATACCTATGGTTGCAAGGCATAAGACGAGGGTTGCAAAAAACTTTTTCATATTTTTTTTCATATTATTTGGGTTGTTTTCAACGATTTTCTTTTGGTTTAGAAGACAATATTGAAGCCGAAACGAATGCCATGTTTGGAAATTCCAGGCATATCAGTGTAGGTAAGGCGGCGCACATAGTCGATTTCAAACATTTTGAAGATGTTTTGAATGCCTATCACCATTTCCAAATATGGTTTTTTCCCCATGATATTGGTTCCTTCGGGGAACTTATACAGCACAGGGTCGTTGGCATTTTGCTCCAAGAAAGGGTTGTTTTTATCGGTAAGTTTGCCCCACATACCTTTGAAAGCGATGTATTCACGCCATTTAAGTTTCTTAATGAGTGGCAGACGGTTAAAGATTTTGCCTTGTAGACACCATGCAAGATTGAACTGCGCATAGCGGTCGTTCAAAAATTCTAAGTTCTCCATGAGGTTGAACGTGCCTTGGTGTTCAAAGAAAGAGGTGTTTACAGGTGGCATAATCAATAGTTGGTAAGGCACTTTATTCCATTGTGCGCCTGCCATAACACGCATATCAAGGTTGCCCCAACTGCCCAACCACAAGCGTTTATAAGCCGAAATTTCGGTGAGATTGTAGTTGAATTGTCCGCCTAACACCTTCTTTAATCCCATGGTATGGGTGAGTGTGAATTGTGGCGCATCAAGGTTCACCTCGAAACGGCGTTGCTTTGAGTTGATATAACTTTGTCCTGGGCGATAATCAAATCCCACTTTCACTTGCGTCATGCGCACTTTATCGACAAATGAACCGTCCATTCGCTCGTAATAAAGCTTGCCCAATGGTCGGTTGCTTTCCGTGTTCATTTCTATTTTTGTCGCTAAACCGTAGTCTGTTTCCCACATAAATCCTAAGCGTTGTCGGTTGTACAGATAAAGTTTTTCGACTTTTACAGGGCGGAAAGTCATGAAAATGTTGTCTTTATTGTGTACCAAATATTTGTCAGACGGTGATTCTAAGTCGCGTGAAGACTCAAACCATAGGGTTCGAATAGGGAATTCCGTTGGTTGATATTCAGGCTTATTGAACGAATAAGTAACCTTTGCGCCATAGTAATGACCTCGGGATTTTGTTCCATAGGCATAATATCCATCTGCAAACCAATGTGGATTGAGGTTGGCAGTGGTGCGTGCTGCTGCGCGAAGTCGTATTCCGTCGATGTAGTTTTTAGAAATAAACGTATTGACAGGACCTATATCCACTTTGCTTGGGTGTCCTTCCGAGCCAGTTTCCACGAAGTTTTCGATGAACGCTTTGGCTACTAACATGACATATTTAAAGTGTTTTGTTTGCTCCATTCGCTTGATAAAGTTGTCCATATCGCCCTCGCTCTTGGTGAGAGCGGTTGTTCTGTGCTGCTGCCAGAAGGTTTCGTCCTGCATTTTCGCCTTCGGGTCGTATTTTGTTTCCGCTTTACCTTTGAAAAGTTTGTCGTCTATCGGGTCGAAAGCATAGTTTTGCAAGCCTGTGGTACGTATAACAATGGCTTGACGGAACATACTTAGCAATTCCAATTCAGCCATTAAGTCGTCGGTAGTCAGCACCCATTCGCCATTATCGAGTTTGGTAAATTCTTGTTTAAATTTCATTGATGCAACGTAGTTTACACCTGTGTTGGCAGGCAACTGCATATCGCATCGTCGAACGTGTAAGGAGCTGTCGTTTAGCACATACAATTCGCCACGGAAACCAAAGTCTTGTTGGTTGGCAGGCATGAATTGCAGTCTGATACATTCGTCATTTCCCACTTTCAAAGTGTCGTCTATGTAGAAATGATAGAACGAAATGGCAGTTGCTCCGATAGGCGATGGGAACCTTGCTTGTAGGAGTTCTATTTGGTCGTCGTACAAATCAATGTCCTTAAAAATATCTTTCACCATGGTATTCATGGCATCACCTGTTTGAATGAGCTGTGAAATACCCTTTGTTGTTTGTCCTTTTATGATGTTTTTTTGGTCTTTCGGATTTTTGCGGTAGATGTATTGCGTAACGGTTTCGTCGACAGAAATCGGCAAAATCATCTTGTTGTTGTAGTCGCACATCTCTACTTGGTCTTTCAGCCACGGCGTTTTTTTGAATATTCCCCCCTCCATATCTTCTTGAGAAATATTGTTTATTGCCATTGTAACCTTCTGATACTTATCGAATTGATAGTAATCGTGGTTAGAAAGATTTGTTTTTTGTTTGGCAGCAATGACTCTCTTCATGAGTTCCACTGCTGGGTTATTTTTTCTTGTATATTTTTTGCGTCGTTTTGCCTTCACCACTACTCCTTGCAATTGCCTTGCGTCTGCAATTAAGGTAATGACGAGTTCGTCAGGTGTCTTTTCTGTTATCTTAACTTTTCTTGTTTTGTATCCTACTGATGTTACTTGGAGTGTTTCTCCATTTCTTCTTTCAATGGTAAATCGTCCATTTTGGTCGCTTGATGCTACAATCTTTGTGTTTTTGTAAATTGCATTTGCAAAGCCAATAGAGTCTTTGCTTTGAGCATCAATTACTACGCAGCGTAGTTTTTGCGCTGTTGCTGATGTTACCCAAATACTTAAAGTGAGTAGCAAGAACGCTATTCTTGCTACTCTGCTTTTGTTATCTTTTTTAATCAATTTCTTCATCTGCTTCGTAACCGCCTATTTCGCGGATAGCATTTTTGAGCATTGTGTATTGCTCAAAGAGGTTGTTCACCGCTTCCTCGCCTTGCGTGTAGTCGTGCATTGGACTCTTGAGGTAGAAACTCAAGAAACGTTGTATGCCGTATCTTCCGTCGCGTGCTGCAAGGTCGCTCAATAGGGCGAGGTCGAGCAGTAATGGTGCTGCGAGAATGGAGTCGCGGCAAAGGAAGTTAATTTTTATTTGCATAGGGTAACCCATCCAACCAAAGATGTCGATGTTGTCCCAACCTTCTTTGTCGTCATTGCGTGGTGGATAGTAGTTGATGCGCACTTTGTGGTAAATGTTTCCGTAGAGGTCTGGTTGGTCGTCTGCTTTGCAAATGGTTTCCAATGTAGAAAGTTTGCTGACCTCCTTTGTACGGAAGTTGGCTGGTTCGTCCAATACAAGTCCGTCGCGGTTGCCGAGAATATTGGTTGAGAACCAACCATTTAAACCCAATGAGCGTGTCTTGATGATAGGAGCGAAGCCCGATTTAACGAGGGTTTGACCTGTTTTGAAGTCTTTACCTGCGATAGGCATTTTTGTTTTTTCTGCCAATTCCCACATGGCTGGAATGTCTACGGTGGTATTTGGCGCACCCATGATGAATGGACAGCCTTCTGAAAGAGCTGCGTAAGCGTAACACATTGATGGTGCGATGTGTTCACGGTCGTCGGCTTTCATTGCTGTTTCCAACTGTTCAATGGTCTTATGATGATTTTCATCGTAAGGCACATAGATTTCTGTTGATGCTGCCCAAAGCACTACGACACGGCTAACTTTCTTTTCAGCTTTGAAATTTTGAATGTCTTTGCGCAATTCTTCTACCATATCCCATCGTGTGGCACATGGTTTCACGTTGTCGCCATCGATGCGTTTTGCGTAGTTTTTATCGAAAGCTGCCTTCAATGGCTTAATTGCTTCGAGTTCATCGCGTACGGGTTCAATGTCCTTTGCCTTTAATACTTCAGCGTAAACAGCTGCTTGATAAGCGTTTTGTGGGTACACGTCCCATGTTCCAAATTCAATATCGTTTAACGATGAAATAGGTACGATGTCCTTATAGTGTAAGTACTTTTTGTCAGCACCTTTTCCAACACGAATTTTATCGTATTGTGTCATTGACCCGATAGGCTTAGCCAAGCCCTTACGAGCCATTAATACACCTGTCATAAAGGTCGTTGCTACTGCTCCGCAGCCTACAACCATAATTCCTAATTTCCCCTCTGCTGGGGCTACTTTTTCCTTTTTCATTGTCGATTTGTTAACTTTTAAACGGACGATTAGGTCTTTTATTGTTTTGTTCTTTGTTTTTGGACTAGTCAGACTAGTCGGACTAGTCGGACTAGTCGGACAGGTCTGACACATTCTTTTAGCAAAAACCCGCCTTGTTCTCTGCGCTCTCCCTCCCAACGGAGGGGGTGGGGGAGGTTTTATGCTCTTATATTTCTCTCAAATTACCGATTACCTTGTCGGCAACGCCTTTTATTTCAGCTTCTTCCGTCCAACTTTCGCCTTTTATCCAAATGGTTTTACAACCAATCGAGTGGGCAGGGACGATGTCTTTGTCGTAGCTGTCGCCCACCACGATAACGTTTTGAGCGGGAAGGTTGATGCTTCGATGCCCAATTCATAGATGCGTGGGTCGGGTTTTCTCACTTTCACCACGGCACTCTCAATGATTTCTTGGAAAATGCCGTCCAATTGAAATTCGCTCAATACCACTTCGATGTTGCCATAAAAGTTGCTCACCAATACCAATGGGTAGTTTTCTTTCAGTTTAACGAGTACGTCCTTACTCTCTGATACTGTGTGTTTTACCTCATTGTAAAGGATTTCTACGATTTCGTTTCTTATTTTTTCCAATGCAAATCCTGTTGCTGCAATTGCTCCTTGCTGCGCCAAGTATTCAGTTTGCAATTTTATTTTTTCTTTGAGCGTTTGGAGGAACGTGAAATGGGGTTTTATGATAGGATTTTTCCCCAATGTTCGTTCTCCAAAAACGTAGGCATCACGATACATTTTTTCTTGTATGGGCAAGTTGAGGCGTTCGTATGCGTGCCATATTTTCATGCCCCAATGACACCCTTCGGTGTCTATTGTGCCTCCATAATCGAATATGTAACCTTCTGTCATTCTGTTAATTCCACTTGTTTTTTATCCAATTCTTTTCTCATTTTTCGGCAATGGTCTTCGTGTCTTTTGTGCATGAACATGTAAACCATAGTGTAACCGATAATTTCTATGAAAAAATAGAGCCACGGAATGTTTGCCAACACTGTGATATAGATGATGATGGCGCGCGAATTGAACGTTAGGAAGTTGGTGATGGGCATGAGTGGGCGGCTCTTTTTCAGGAAGTTTTCTTTCCACTCTTGCGGTATCTTTTCTACTGTTCCATAGTGTTCTTTTAACGCTTTTCGTAGCTTTTGAAATTCAGGTGTGCGGCGTTCCTGACTTTTGCAATAGTTTTGGTAGTTGTAATGGAATGCCCTATCCCAAAACACACCTTTCTTGCCTTTCAACTGCTCTACAATAGCGTGTTCCGAAGCGTAGGAATCAAGTTCTGAACCTGCTTTCCCTTTGAGGAAATAAAGGTGTATTTGGCGATAATAGTCGGCTAAGGAACTTTGTTGTGCATGGCAAACAATGCCTGCAATGGCGGCTAAGGCTAAGCCGAAGAAGCCCCATGGCTCGTTAGTTCCTGGCATGTGTTGATGCCAAATTCTCAAAGCAATAGCCAAATAAATGGCAAAAAACCATGTGTCGCCTGCAAATCCGTCTAAGCATCGCCCAATCATGGAGCGTTGGTTGGTCAATCGTGCCAATTGTCCATCGGTTGAATCGCACAGATTAGCCAAAACGAGTAGCACTACACCTATTATATTATACCACACGTTCGTAAAATAGAACATTGCGCCTGCTGCTACTCCGAGGAAAATCGAAAGTATGGTAATGGTATTTGGTGTTACGCCCAATCGATACCACATTTTGGCAAACACTAATCCTATGGGACGTGTGAAATAAACATCGAGCCACTCCTCTGTGTCTTTTGACTTCATGGAGGCTCGGAGGAGTTCTTTGAAACTTTTATCTTCTATGTTCATTTGTGTTCTTAAATATTTTGGAGTCGGACTGGTCAGACTAGTCCGACAAGTCTGATGTGGATAGCCTCAGAGGCTCTCCCTTATTGCCTTTGCGGCTTCGTCTTTGCAGCGTGAAAAGCTGGGCCAATCGTTGAAATCGATGATGTAAAACAGCCCTTCTTTCGTGATGATAGCATCGCCCCCGTAAACCATTGTGTCGGTGAGGATTGCCAATCGTTCGGCTGCTTGTTGCAAATTGTCAGTTGCAAATGCGTAATGATGGGGAGTTCCGTTGCGCATTTCGTCGCCAAATTTCGATGTTCCGTCATCGTTCGGGTAGAAAATGCGAAAGAAATTCGCCGTGTTCACACCATAAAACTTCACAAGGTCGCCTACGATGTGGGCTTGTATCACGATATTTGTAATGCCCCGTTGGCTGAATCTTGCCTTTGCAGCATTGAGTTCCGTTTCGTTGGCGCAAAACTGCACGTCCTCATGCGTTTGGGCAGCTTCGTCGCCTCGCTTTATCCAATACCCATTTTCGCCCTTTTGGGGTGGGGTAGGTATGTTTTCTTGTGCCATGAGTTGGGCGAGAAGGCTGCGTTGGCAGTTCCTTACCCCCTTTGCCGAATTGATAACGCATTTGTCTTTGCCCTGTTTGGCAAGTAAATCGAGCGTTTGGGGCAGTCGTCCCATGTTCAAAACGATGTCCGCTTCGGCTATGTCGTTGGCAGTCAGTTGGCTTTCTGCAATGATTTTAGCCTCTAATGGCATCGCCACCGCTTCGAGAATGGCAAGGTCTTTGTCTACTGAATGAGGCGAAAAGCGTGGGTCGCGTTGCACAGCTATGGTCTTCATCGTCAAGGTTTTAAGTATTCCTCTGCCTTTTCGATGTCGGTAGCGTGGTCAATGTCCAACACTTTTGTGAACGCATAGGCTTTGGTTTTGCGCCCATTGGCAATGAGCGCACGTTGGAAATTGCGCATACGACTTTCGCCACGTTCCATGCAGTTGTTCAAAGTTGTAATGGTTTCGGGTGTGAGTCCGTAGATTCCGCCCGAAATATATTGGCAGTTGCCTGTATTTTTG
This sequence comes from Prevotella disiens JCM 6334 = ATCC 29426, assembly GCF_000613345.1. GTDB lineage: Bacteria > Bacteroidota > Bacteroidia > Bacteroidales > Bacteroidaceae > Prevotella > Prevotella disiens. The sequence continues at coordinate 9,395 of NZ_BAIS01000076.1, forward strand.
TCGTGAAATCCTGTAATGTTCATGGCTTCGTCGGTGGAAACATATAGGGGCTTTTCGTCGTCAATATAGTCGGTTACACCCATAAAAGCCTGTGTTCCACCTTCAATTTCCTTTTGAAATTCGTGGATATAAACAGAAAATTCGTCCTCACGGAAGATAGTATCAACCGTT
>NZ_BAIS01000075.1 GCF_000613345.1 Prevotella disiens JCM 6334 = ATCC 29426
CACAAATAAAAGCCGTTCCACAAGATGTTTTTGCAGCGGAAGGTATAACAATAGATGTGCCAGAGGAAGTGAAAGCAAAATTCCAAAAAGCATTGTCGAAGCCAATACCAAGCAATTCGATAGAGAGGTAAAAGCCTCCCCCACCAACCCCTCCGTTGGGAGAGGGAGTACGAAACTGCTATTTACGTCAGACTAGTCAGACTAGTCGGACTAGTCGGACTAGTCCTCCCAACCCAATTTGTCCGACTCGTCCGAAAACAAAAAAACTTTCAAAAGCAATATCAAATGAAACTTCTACAAATTCTAACCCATATCCTTTTTGCGCTCCCCCTCCCAACAGAGGAGGTTGGAAAAAGACTTCTGAGGTGTTGGGGAAGCCTTCTTCTCCTCTTTCCGCTCGCTCTTTCGGCGCAAACCAATATCTCTGGCATCGTTGTCGATTCTCTCTCGCAACGTCCTATTGCCAATGCTAATGTGCTATTGATGAGCAATGGAAAGACCATAACCTTTGTGCGCACCAACGAAAAAGGGGAATTTGTGTTTCAAAATGTCAGTAGCGAACCTTCAAAGCTGCAATTACAAGCCACAGCCATGGAGTATGCAAGGAAGAAAATAGCAGTTAAAAAGGCTTCGGGCAACCGCATAGAAATGGAGCAAAAGGTGTTTGAAATGAAGGAAATAACCGTTATGGGGGGACCAATCACTGCACGACGTGACACAATCACCTTTGATTTGACCCGTTTTACATCGGAACGCGATAACAATTTGAAAGATGTTTTGAAGAAACTCCCAGGGGTTCAAGTAGCTGATAATGGCAAAATTAGTGTGCAAGGAAAAGAAATTAGTCGCTTTACAGTGGAAGGACTCGACCTTAGCGATGGCAGTTACAACAAACTTACCGACAATATCAAGGCGAAAGATGTGAAGAAAGCCGAAGTCATTGAACACGACCAGCCCATCAAAGCCTTGCAAGATAAGGTGTTTACCGACAATATCGCCATGAATGTTGTATTGAAAGATTCGGTACGCGACCAGCTTTCCCTTACCCTTCGCCCCTATCTTGCCGTTGGACGACCCACTCATGTAGGCGGTTCGGCTAACGCAATGCAAATAGGCAAGCGCAAACAAGTGATGTACGACATTATTTACGACCGTACGGGCAAGGATATTTCAAATTCAAACCAGCAATTTGTTTTCGATTTCATGGCTCCCCAACCCGCTTCACTCTCTGCTTGGTATTCCGTAGCAGGACTTGTTGCGCCCATTGATGCCAACCGATTGCGCTTCAATACATCGCAAAATTATAGTATTAACCGACTTACAAAATTGAAAAATGATAGCGAATTGCGCATCACGGCTGACTATTATCGCAATGTTTTGCGGCAAAATAGAACCAATTTTTCTACTTATTATTTGGCAGAAACACCTACTATTACCACCGAAAACCACCGCCTTACGTTGTTAGAAGATGCGTTCAACTTTAACATCGATAAGAAAATAAATATGGAAACACATTATGGAACGATACGTTTCAAAATGAATGCAGCGCAAGAAGACGCACTATCGGAACTCGAAAGCACGGGACACGCCAACCTTTCGCAACGAGTACGCACCCCAGAACTCAATTTGCAAGGCTACATTAGCACCACGACCAATCATGAAAATAGTACGTTCTCTTGGCAATCCATCGTAGATTATCATCACAGCCGTAACGATTTGTACCTCAATGATGACCACGAAAAAATCAATTCAAATCTATGGCATACCGACAACGAGGCGAGTTGGCGCATCGGCAATCGCTTAAAGCAAAATTACAACATCGGTATTGAGGCAGAACACTTAAACGTGCGAGGGGGAAATACGGATATTAGCCTTTACTCATCGCCTAATTTTAACTATAAAAGTGGCAAATGGCGCACTTATTTTGGCGCATCTTTAAGACTAAAATACCTTACCCAACAGCAAAAAACTTATTTCACCGCATCGCCATACGTGGGTACAAACTTCAAGAAAAGTAGCCGAACAGAGTATAACGCATCACTTTCTTATGGCGAATCAATCCGAGGTTTGGCAACATTTGCCTTGGACAACTACCGCACAGACTATCGTACATGGAACGTAGCACCCACTTTTATGCCGTGGAATCGCTCCTTCAACTTCAACTTTCGACATGCTTACAAACGAGTTGTAAGAGAACTTTTTGCCAATACGACGTTCAAGGTAAGTCGTTCGTGGAGCAATTCGGTGGTGGATATGCAAATTCTTAATGGCAATTACCTCATGAAATATGCCCAGCACAACACTTGCAACACCAATATTATAGGTAGTTATTGGTTGTCGAAAGGTTTCTATAAATACCATTTAAAGACCTCTTTAAGCCTTTCGGCAATGTATAACAAAGGCGAACAATACACCAACGATAGGGTAGTGGGCTACAATTACCGCTCGTTAAGCCTTGCTCCGTCCATCACTTATTCACCTTCTTTCATGTTTTTGTCTTACGAAGGCACCTTCGCCATTGGCAAATCGAAGACCGACAACATCGAAATGGCTTCACGATTCAATTGGAGACAAAGTCTGACACTCACTGCAACCATACACCATGTAGACCTTTCCGTGAAAGGAACTTACCATCATAACCAACTCGAAGCAGGTGCGCTCAATACTTTTCTTGCCGATGCAAGTGCCATTTGGCGATTGAAAAAAGTGCTTTTTTCTGCCAAACTAACCAACATTTTCAATCGTTGCAACTATGAAGAAACCACTTATACAGGCGTAGGCATCTTCACCAATCGTTACGAATTGCGCCCACGAACCTTCATTCTCGGCGTAGAAATTCGGTTGTAGTGCAATTTTGGTTGTTAGGAATGTGATACGAGTTGTTGAGCAAAGCGAAAAAATCATGCCCCTACGTTGCTGCAAATGCCCCCTACGTTGTCGCAAATGTCCGCCTAAAAATTATTTTTGGCTCACTCCTTTCATGGAAAGGGCGATGCGATGACGGCGCAAATCTACTTCCATAACTCTGACACGGACGTGTTGATGCAGGTGTACAATCGTAGTGGGGTCGGAAACAAACTTGTTGGCAAGTTGCGACACATGAACAAGGCCGTCTTGATGGACACCAAGGTCTACGAAAGCACCAAAATTGGTGATGTTGGTTACGATTCCTGGCAGCTCCATACCCGCTTTTAAATCTTCAATACTATGCACTGAAGCATCAAATTCGAAAGCTTCTAATTGCTCACGAGGGTCGCGCCCAGGCTTTTCTAATTCGTTTAGAATGTCGTTAAGCGTTGGTAGTCCTACTTCTTGTGATTGATAGTGTTTTAAATCAATTTGTTTAAGGGCTTCTTTATTACTAATTAGTTCGCTAACACTGCAATTTTTGTCTTTCGCCATTGCTTCCACAATGTGGTAACTTTCGGGGTGTACGGCTGAATTGTCTAACGGATTTTTAGCGTTTGGAATGCGTAAGAAACCTGCACATTGTTGGAATGCCGCTGCGCCAAGGCGTGGAACTTTCTTCAGTTGTGTGCGAGCCGTGAATGCACCATGCTCTTTTCTGTAATCAACAATGTTCTGTGCCAATGCAGCACCCAATCCACTGACGTACATAAGCAAGTGTTTTGAGGCTGTATTTAGATTTACACCTACTTGATTTACACAACTTTCCACCGTTTGGTCTAATGAATGTTTTAGTTTACTTTGGTCTACATCGTGTTGATATTGTCCTACGCCAATGCTTTTTGGGTCGATTTTCACCAATTCTGCCAATGGATCCATGAGCCGACGACCGATAGACACAGCTCCACGAGTGGTTACGTCCTCGTCAGGGAACTCCTCTCGTGCTGTGGTTGAGGCTGAATAAATAGACGCTCCGTCTTCACTAACCACAAAAACCTTCGGAGTTTCTTTGCTTTCTGCCGACAAATTGCCTAAACACTCTGTGATAAAATCTTTCGATTCACGGCTTGCCGTTCCGTTTCCTATGGCAATAGCTTCAATATGGTATTGGTTTACCATGCGCAAAACGGCTACTGTGGCTTGTCCATAGAGGCGTTTGGGAGGGTGGGGATAGATAATTTCATGGTGCAAAAGATTGCCTTGCGCATCTAAACAAGCCATTTTACAACCATTGGCAAAGCCTGGGTCGAGTGCCAAAACACGCTTTTGACCGAGTGGAGCAGAGAGCAATAATTGGCGTAAATTTTCTGTAAAAACTTTGATAGCTTCCTCGTCAGCTTTCTCTTTGCTCAGTCCTGCAAACTCATTTTCTATACTTGGATTAATTAATCGTTTGAAACTATCTTCAACCGCCTCTGTAACTAACGTTTGACACGCACCTCTACCACGCACAAATTGTCGGTTTAATCGGTCAATACACTCGTCATTATCAACCGAAATACTTACTCGCAGAATGCCAGCAGCCTCGCCACGGCGCATAGCCAATAGTCTGTGGCTATTACAGCGGCGTAATGGTTCTGAAAAATCGAAGTAATCGGAGAATTTTTGCGCCTCTTCTTTGTCCTCCATTTTCTTGATAACCTTTGACGAAATCATGGCTTCACGTTTGTAGGCAGCGCGTACCGTGTTGCGTGCCTGTTGGTCTTCGCTTACCATTTCGGCAATAATATCCTTTGCTCCCTGCAATGCGGCAGCCTCGTCCTTTACCTCTCCTTTTACAAAACGTTTGCTGGCAGCAGTCGGATTTTGTTCCCTTTGCATGAGGATTAGGGTAGCCAAAGGTTCAAGCCCTTGTTCCCGAGCAATTTGCGCCTTTGTTCTGCGTTTTGGTTTGTAAGGTAAGTAAAGGTCTTCGAGCAAAGAATTGTCCCAACAATTGACGATTTTGTTTTCCAATTCAGGCGTTAGTTTGCCTTGTTCCTTAATTGTTTTCAAGATAGTTTCTTTGCGTTTATCGGTTTCTTTCAGCTTGTCGTTCAGCTCCGATATATGCGTTATTTGCACTTCGTCAAGGTTTCCTGTGCGTTCCTTGCGGTATCGTGCAATGAAAGGAATGGTGCAACCCTCGTTTAGGAGGGTTAATGTGGCATCAACACTCTTCTCCGATAAATGAAGCGTTGCTGCAATGTGCTTTGTATAAGTGTTCATTGTGTTTTGTCGTCTTAATTTCTACAAAGTTACAGCTTTTCTTCTAATCGGCAATCAAATTGCTTGCATTTTGTAAAAAGATTGTTTAACTTTGCACCTTTATTATTTTAGGTGGGTTCTAAAAATTACCACCGTAATATATAACTTTAAATAATGGGTTACGTTTTGCTTTCTTTTGGTCTTTTATTGGCACAAATGGTCAGTTCATTCGGTCGCATAGTCCACTATGCTCCCTTATTCACAGCCTATTTTTGCTCAATAAAAACCTTAAAATACAGCAAAACTAATTTTTAGAACCCACCTAAAAGGGAAAACAGAATACAAGAAGATGTTATCAATAGAAGGTTTGAAGGTTGAGTTTGGTGTAAAACCACTCTTTCAAGACGTTTCTTTCGTGGTAAACGACCGCGACCGCATTGCTTTGGTGGGCAAGAATGGTGCTGGAAAATCTACAATGCTGAAAATTCTTTGTGGGCAACAAAAGCCAACAGGAGGCGTTGTGGCTATTCCAAACGAAACTACCATTGGCTATTTGCCACAGGTAATGAAGCTATCGGACGATACTACGGTGAAGGAAGAAACCCGAAAAGCATTTGCCGATGCCACAAAAATGAAAGAAAAGTTGGAGCGAATGCAACAAGAAATGGCTGAACGAACCGACTATGAGAGCGATAGTTACACGCAACTTGTTGAACGTTTTACGCAAGAACATGAGCGTTTTATGATGTTAGGGGGTGAAAACTACGAGGCAGAAATAGAACGAACATTAGTGGGATTAGGCTTTGAGCGTACAGATTTCGACCGTCCTACACGCGAGTTTTCAGGTGGTTGGCGCATGCGTATAGAGTTGGCAAAGATACTTTTACGCCGCCCTGACGTGCTATTACTTGACGAACCAACCAATCATTTGGATATTGAATCTATTCAATGGTTAGAACAATTTCTTTCACAAAGTGCTAAAGCCGTTGTTTTAGTATCCCACGATAAGGCATTTATCAATAATGTTACCAATCGACCTTGGAGATAACATGCGGTAGAGTCGAGGATTACAAAGTGAAATACGATGAATATCTTGTGTTGAGAAAGGAACGCAGAGAACAACAACTGCGTGCTTACGAAAACCAACAGAAGGAAATAGCTGATATAAAAGCCTTTGTTGAACGTTTCCGCTATCAAGCTACAAAGGCAGTACAGGTGCAACAACGCATCAAACAATTAGAAAAAATTGTGCCAATAGAGGTTGATGAGGTAGACAATTCAGCGATGCGCCTAAAATTTCCACCCTGTCTTCGAAGTGGCGATTACCCTGTTATCTGCGACAATGTACGCAAAGAATATCCTCCACGCCTTGTGTTTGACAATGTCAATATGACCATTAAGCGAGGCGAAAAGGTGGCTTTCGTGGGCAAAAATGGTGAAGGAAAATCTACTTTGGTGAAGTGTATCATGGGCGAAATAGCCTTTGACGGCAATTTAAAAGTAGGGCATAACATACAAATCGGTTATTTTGCGCAAAACCAAGCCCAGTTATTGGACGAAGAACTAACGATTTTCCAAACCATAGACAATGTAGCTAAAGGCGATATGCGTTTGAGAATAAACGACCTTTTGGGTGCTTTTATGTTCGGAGGAGAAACCTCTGAAAAGAAAGTGAAAGTGCTTTCAGGTGGTGAACGTTCCCGATTGGCAATGATAAAACTCTTGTTAGAGCCTGTCAATCTGTTGATTTTGGACGAACCAACCAACCACCTTGACATTACATCAAAGGAGGTTTTGAAGGAAGCCATTAAGGCTTTCGATGGAACAGCGATTATCGTTTCACACGATAGAGAGTTCCTTGACGGACTTGTAACAAAGGTTTACGAGTTTGGAGGTGGTAAAGTTCGTGAACATTTAGGTGGCATTTACGATTATTTGCAGGCTCATAATGCGGCAACAATCCAAGAAAGTTTGAGCAAAGCGAGCAACAATGTTGCGACGGAAACGACCGAAAACAATGCGAATGTAAAGCAAGAAAGCGGAAAAGAACCTACCTCTGGCGCCTTAACCTACGCCGAACGAAAGGAACAACAAAAGAAAATAAAGAAAGCGCAAAGAGCTGTTGAGGAGTCGGAGAAGACCATTCAGAAAATGGAAGAGCGCAAAATGGAGTTAGACGAATTACTAATGTCGCCTGAAAACGCTTCAAACATGGAACTTGTAACCGAATATACAGACTTGCAACGCCGCTTAGACGAAGAAAACGAGCGTTGGGTAACTCTTTCGGAGGCATTAGAAAACTTGCAAATAGAATAAACGAATAAAACAATCAATAACAATTAGCTTTCTCGTATCTTTTAAACTTTTCAACCTTGGATAAGTCTAATGGATAGTTACGAAAAAGCTTAAAACAAACAGCATTAAAACATGAACATCAAAACTATCTTACCGATGATGATGATTGCTTCAGCTCCTATTGCAGGTTTGGCACAAAACCAAGCAGGCATAAAAGAGAGTAATCTTGATAGGTCGGTGCGTCCAGCTGATGACTTTTATCAGTTTGCAACAGGCGGTTGGCAAAAGAACAACCCATTGCCTGCTGCCTTTTCTCGTTATGGTTCATTCGACCAATTAGGCGAGAACAACAACAAACGTATTAACGCTATTCTTTCTGAATTGCTTAAAAAGAAAGCAAAACCAGGTAGTGTTGAACAAAAATTAGGCGACTTTTACAGACTCGCAATGGACTCTGTGCGCCGCAATAAAGAGGGTGTAGCACCTGTAATGCCATTGTTGCAAGAAATGGAAGCAGCTAAAACACTCGCCGACTTGCGTGCTTTGCAAGTGAAATATGCACACCGTGGCTATGGTGTAGCAATGAGTTTCGGTTTTGGAGCCGACGAAAAGAACGCTAAAATGAACATTTTGAATGTATCACAAAGTGGTCTTACATTGGGTCAGAAGGATTATTATCTTGACAATGATAAGGCAACGGCTGACATTCGTAATGCTTTCAAGCAACATATCGTCAATATGTTCAAACTTTTCGGCTTCTCACAAGCGCAAGCTGAGATGAAACGCGATGCCATTATGCGTTACGAAACTGCCATTGCTTTGATTTCAAAGAGCAGAACAGAACTCCGTGATGCAGCAGCCAACTACAATAAGATGACTTTAACAGAGTTTAAGGAAAAGTATCCAAACCTTGCTTTGGAGGCATTGGCTAACGGTGAAGGCATCAAAACGGAATATATGCAAGAGTTGGTAGTAGGTCAGACAGCCTTTTTGGCAGGTCTTGATAAATTGACAGCGACTGAAACAGCCAACGAACTCCGTGCTCGCATGGAGTGGGACGCTATTCTCGGTTCTGTAAACTACCTTAGCGACGATGTTCGTGCAGAGTATTTCAACTTCTTTAGTCAGAAGATGCGCGGCACAAAGCAAGATTATCCACGTTGGAAGATAGCTACTTCACAAGTTGAAGCACAAATGGGTGAAGCACTCGGCAAAATCTATTGCCAACGTTATTTCCCTGCAAGCAGCAAGCAACGCATGGAAGAATTGATTAAGAACCTTCAAACTTCTTTGGCAGAACGCATCAAAGCACAGAAGTGGATGAGCGAAGAAACAAAGCAAGCTGGTCTTGAAAAGCTTTCTACATTCTATGTTAAGGTGGGCTATCCAAACAAGTGGCAAGACATAAGTGGTCTTAATATCGACCCTTCAAAGTCTTATTACGAGAACGTTATGAACTGTCGTGAGTTCTGGAATAAGGTAGACATTGAAGAAACAGCAGGCAAACCAGTTGATAAAGATAAGTGGTACATGAACCCACAAACGGTGAATGCTTACTATAACCCTACTACAAATGAAATTTGTTTCCCAGCAGGTATCCTTCAATATCCATTCTTTGACCCTAAGGCCGACGATGCTTTCAACTATGGAGCTATCGGTGTTGTCATTGGACACGAGATGACTCACGGCTTTGACGACCGTGGTCGCAACTACGATAAAGACGGAAACATGAAAGATTGGTGGGCTAAGGGCGATGCTGATAAGTTTAAAGCACGCACAACACCTTTCGGTCAATTCTTCAGTAATATCAATGTGTTGCCTGACCTCAAAGCAAATGGTAGCCTTACTATGGGTGAAAACTTGGCAGACCATGGTGGTTTGATGTTGGCTTACAACGCTTTGAAGAACGCATCAAAGGGTAAGAAAGCTAAGATTATCAATGGTTTCACACCAGAACAACGCTTCTTCCTTGCTTACGCAGGTGTTTGGGCTGCTAATATCACTGACGCTGAAATTCGTAACCGTACAAAGAGCGACCCTCACTCATTGGGCGAATGGCGTGTAAATGGTGCTTTGCCACACATTAACGCATGGTACGAGGTCTTTAACGTTAAGCCTGGTGATAAACTTTACTTGCCTGAGTCAGAACGTCTTGACCTTTGGTAATCTGTAGGGGCGTGATTTTTTCGCTTTGCTCAACAACTCGTATCACGTTCCTAATGACCCAAAAAGACATTTTAGATAGGAACGTGATAAATCACGCCCCTACGAAGTTAC